>JBKQPD010000236.1:0-26531 GCA_052145175.1 Binataceae bacterium (SeqCode)
AGGGAGAAGCGTGGACAGCGTCGCGAGAAGCCGTACGCATTTCGTCATGGAGGCGCGTTCAAGCATGGGAGCGTCAGGCTTGGGTTATTGCGATCAGCCTCTTCATCGCGCTGTTTCCTTCTTTGGCGCGGGCCAGATTCTTCGTCAGCCTGCCGGCTTGGGCTGAACCTCTTTATCAAGCTCAGCCGAATCTCACGAGCTTGACGATCGCGTGGCTCACCCGTTGGTTCAATTGGCGAGGTGCCCTAACGTCGTTACGCCCTGAAACCTGGCACTGATGCAGCGCACCAGTGGCAGGTTTCCCTCCTCTGTTTGACAGATGCGCGCTCAAGGTGTTACCGCGTACTTCGTGGAACCGGAACTTAAGCTCGCGGAATCATTGCGTGAAGCGGCTGAAGCTCTCCGCAAGCTGGCAGAAGTGGGAAGCAATGAGCGAGATCGGGAATCCGACAAGGACCGTCACTGCTGTTTTGAATCCCGTCGCGAAATCTGGCGGCTGGGCAAGGCGCTGCTCGAAGCCGTCGAGGTAGTACGGGAAGCGGCGAGCCACGTCTGCTCGCCCGAGTGCGAACACGACGCCGACGACGAGTGCATCGAGTGCGACCAAGTCGCTACACCGCCGATGCCGCCGTACCCTCCGTATCCACCTAACCCACCCTACGCGCCGTATCCGCCCTATCCTCCATATCCTCCCGTCATCGTAATCGGAGGTGGTGGCTGCGGGTGCGGATGTTCCGGCGGCCGCGTCGCTGTATCGTCACCGACCGCGGCCCAGTCGCCATCGACAGCGTCCACGTCTCCGCTATACGCGAGCGCCGAGGCTGTGCGGCCGCAACAATCTCAAACACCGGCATCATTTTTATCCGCCCTCTCTCCATTACTCAGTGCCAACGCAGGTGAATTTCCCGATCCGTCAGGAGTTCACGACGTAGAAGCCCTGCTCGATATTGGCGAATCAGCGGCGGCTCTAGTGCGGCGCACTTTGCCGAATCCATCTGGAGGGCCTGGTGCATGAGCGAAACCGCCGAAAATGTGCTCTGGCCGACCTACGCGCTGCGCGCCTGGCTCGAAGCCCTATCTGGTGAAATTCGTCGCGCTCGCGAAGACCTGGAGAATCGAATCAACCTCGCAGAGAAAGAGGTCGCCAGATTGCGCCGGTTGCATGAACGAGCCGGGCACGTAATCGAATCTCTGCAGCAGTCGATCAGCAAAGTGGATATGCGGCTGCATCAGCTTGGCGACATCGAACCGGGCCCATCGGTCGCGGAACATCAGGAGCCGCCGCACAAAACTCCGGAGCACTCATCATCGGAATCTGACCCTCACCGGAAAAGGGAGACTGCTCACAAACCGGAGAAAGGCGCAGCAAGTGGTCGCGGACCGAGAGGTTGATCGCCCGCGCTAAATATCCAACGAGGAGTTCGGAGCCAATGTCGTACCATCCACCGTACCCGCCCTATCCGCCATATCCGGCAAACGCACCATTTCCACCTTTTCCTCCCTTCCCCCCGTATCCGCCTTATCCTTCGCCCTGTTGTTGCCCGTGCCAATCGGCACAGCCTCAAGCCGCGGCGCCATCGCAGCCTTCGTCCGTCGCTCCACCACCACCTCCGCCGCCTCCGAGCGCTCCTCCACCACCACCTCCGCCGCCACCACCACCTCCGCCACCACCATCCAACGGCTCAAATCCGTTAGGCACGATTCTGGGTATTGGAGTGGGCTTGCTGGGTTTGTTGTAAACTTGTAAGGAGCGCGAATCATGCCTTCACGCGAAGAAGTACTCGATCACATAGAACGGATGCTGCGATCGTTGCTGGATGTTGTCGAGCGGGCGAACGCTCCGCACGAGCGCCAGATGGCGGCCTCCTACAAGGCACAAATAGGCAGTGCCCTGGAAGAGGTCGAGCGCCGCCGCAAGTGCGAGCCTGCCGCGGTGACCCAGGAACAGTTGAAAGGCATCGATCACATCATCCGGATCACCAGCTTACTGGTGCCTTTCGCACGAGTGTGATTGGATGGAGGCGGACGGCGTATCGTGGGCCTGCACGGCCCGCTATGTTCAAATCCACCCGACGCGCCACTGCAACTTGCGCTGCCAGCATTGCTATACCTATTCTTCACCCGATGAACGCGAAGAAATTGAGGCCTGGCTACTACAGGAAGCCCTGAGCGATGCGGCGAAAGAAGGTTTTAACATCGCCAATTTCTCTGGCGGCGAGCCGGTTCTTTACCCTTTCCTTCCCGTCGTACTCGACCACGCACGCGGCTCCGGACTCAGCACGGTAATCGTATCGAACGGTACCGTGCTAACCCGGAACCGGCTCGCGATGCTGCAAAACAAGACCGACTTGCTCGCCATCAGCCTCGACGGTGTGCCTGCCTCGCACAACGCGATCCGGGGCTCCGCGCAAGCTTTCGATAGAATGCGCTCCCGATTGGACGACGTCCGGAACTCCGGAATCCCCTTCGGGTTTATCTTTTTGCTCACTCGCGACAATGCTCACGAGCTTGATTGGGTTGCGCAATTTGCCCTTGACCAGGGCGCAAAACTGTTGCAGGTACATCCGCTGGAGGATATCGGGCGAGCGACCGAGAGAATGCGGGATCGCGGCCCGAGCGAGCGCGACTGCGAGTATGTCCAATTGCTGTTGGACCGCATCCGCCAGCTCGCGGGCGGCAGGATGATCGTGCATCTGGACGCCGCCCATCGTGCGCTACTGCGGCTCAATGCGACGATGACGATGGCCGACCGTGACCGAAGCAGCGACGCCGAACGTCCGCTCGCCGACCTGTTGCCCACATTGGTAATCGAGGCTGACGGCACCGTTACGCCGCTGGTGTATGGCTTGTCGCGGCGCTACGCGCTCGGCAATCTCACGGACGCGCCGCTTCGCGACATGATAGCGGCCTGGCGTGGCGACGGATGCCGGGCGCTGCGCGATCTCTGCCGCGCCGTCTTCGCCGAGGTCACCGATTCCTGCCTGGTGCCATATGTCAATTGGTGGGAGGTGCTGCGCCAGCGATCGCTTCAGATGGGAAATGCCTGAGCCACCGCGGCCGGCGCCGCGGAATCGCTGAATTTCATCACGTAGCGGCGCGCTTAGACTGCCAGTCCAGTTGAGTTGCGCGCGTTCTACAAGGTGGTCCAAATGCTCCTTGAAGCTTTCACACTTTCAGAAGAACCTCAGCCGCTGATCCCCGCGCCGGTCGAACGTGATTGGATGGATACCGGTATCGCAAGACATGCATATCGATGTCTGCCGCTGACGATTGCCAACACGTATGGTTGGCAGCTTCTTCTGCCCGCCGACGTGACTGCATCGTGGAACGGCGGTCCCACTACCGCGGATCTGACGGTCGATTGTTCGCGCCCGAATCAGGCGATTAGCAACTTTGGAAACGGCGTACTGACGTTTGACGTTTCCTATATTTTTCGTACCCAACTGGATTTCCATTTGATGGTTACTGGTCCCACTAACCGGTTCAAAGACGGTATCGCTCCGATGACCGCGGTAGTCGAAACTGATTGGCTGCCCTACACATTTACAATGAACTATCGCTTTACCCGGCCCGGCCAGGTGCGTTGGCCAGCCGGTGAACCCTATGCGCAGATCTGCCTCGTGCGCGCCGGCATCCAGCAGAGCGTGCAACCTGTCGTGCGCAGGCTCGAGGATGATCCGAAGTTCGCCACAGAGCACGCCACGTGGCGTGAACGGCGCACCCGGATGCGTGACCGGCTCGCGGCTGGAGACGCAGACGCACTGGGCAAGCCCTGGGACAAGGACTACTTTGTCGGCCGCTATGCCGATGGACGCTCTACCTACGCGGAGCATATCAACAGGCTACGATTGCGCGCGCCGCTCGATAAACGGCGATGAGCGCTCTACTCGATGCTGGAACTTCGTAACTTCGCCGACCGCGATGACTGCCTGTCGGTTATCGCGGCTTACGAACGGAGCCGAGCGGCGCACGGCGCAGTCGTAGGCGATCCGTTCTTCGATCGCAGAGTAATGTGGATCAGCAGTTTCCCGGATTCCGAAAACGACGTGCGCCGCATACTACAGCGATGGCGTCATCGCGCGACGGCAGTCGCATCGGCGTGCGCCGGCACGAGACTATATTCAGACACGATCCAGGTCGTGCGATGGGACGGTCAGTCAATGCCGCCGCATCGCGACCATTGCCATCCCGATGGCTCACCCAACGGCACGCCGTGGCGCGAATGGGCCGGGATAATCTACCTGAGCGACGATTTCACTGACGGCCACCTAATCTTCCCGGAAACCGGCGAAACCTACCACCCTGTTACGGGTTCATTCGTCCTCTTCCCGGGCGCCCTACTACACGGCCTCGAAAGCGCAACAGGCGGCCCGCGCTACACCTCGCCAACCTGGTTCACCCGAAATCGCCTCCACGAAGACCCCTGGGCAGCCGTACAATTGTGAGTTGGGATCAAGGCGGAGACTTCAGAACCGCCTGATTGTTTGGAGACTTCTGATATCCGCAGGCGCGATGTACTCGTCCTGCATCGATCCTGTGGTCTTACGGCTATCGAACACCCCCCGGCGATGGACGCGCGGCGACCAGCGCCGGGCGACGTTTCTGCGCAATCACGCGCGGGTATCGTGGCCTGTGACTTCTGCGTAACGGTGACGGCGACCTTTCGCATCCTCTATGTCTTTGTATTGATGGAGCATGCATCGTGTTGCTTGATACACATTAACGCCACAGCCCGTCCCACCGCCGCGTGGACCTTGCAGCAACTGCGCGAAGCGATTCCGTCTGACCATGCGTATCGGTTCATCATCCATGATCACGATGCGATCTTTTCCGCTGCATTGGGTGCCGAGCTGAATAGCCTGGGACTTACCGTGATCACCACCCCCGATTCGTCGGCCACAGGCCGATGCCCTGTGCGAAAGATTGATTGGCACGCTGGGGCGGGACTGTCCGGCATCGTCTACACCGAAGAGGACTGGGTTGACCACGACGCCACTGCCCATCCCCGACCGGACGAGTAGCAGAGCCAGAGCACGAACTTTCTCTGCAAACGTCCGCTTGTCGGCTGTCGCCTAATGATTTTGCGGACTACAGCCGAAGTTCGGGCAATTTGGCCTGCTCCTCGATGTCCATCAGGCGAGAAGTGGAGTCGGTTGATGTAAGGCCTGCCCCGCGAACTATACCGACTAGCGGCGGAGATTTCGACCTGGTGTGGTCGATTAATGCCAACATCCGCGTTCGGCCTCGCGTCTCAAGCACGAAAACTCGGCATCACCTCGCGAGCGAACAGATCGACTGAGCGAGTCACGGCCCTGAATCCATCCCGGGAAGCTGCGACGCCATAATGAAATGCGTGCATGAATACTGGTCGCGGAAGCGAGCGAGCTTGCTGGCAACCTGATCCGGCGTACCGATCATCAGGCTCTCCGCTATCGGCGAGTCGCGCAGTTGCGCAGGTGAGGAGATTTCCCATACCGCCCTGTCACCCTCTGCGTCATTGGCCTCCGCGAGCCACTGGCCGTAGTGCGTCATCATATAGTGCAGATGTGGAGCCGCTTCATTCCAGGCCTGATCTGCGTTCGTGGCAACGTGGACCGCACGCAACTGCGCAATATTAAAATCTCGCGCCGCCCGGCTCGAGTGCGGCGCGATACGGGATCGCAGGATCGGGTCCGAGTGTGGCAAGCAAGTGAAAACCCATGCGTGCTGCGCGCTCCGTCGCCTTGGACGTCCGACATCCGATCCAGATTGGGGGACCTCCGAGCTGAACTGGGCGTGGGTACAGCGTCATCGCCGTGACCCGATGATACTTCCCGACAAAGCTCACCTCGCCCTGAGTAAGTAGGCGGTGAATCAGGTCGATTCCCTCGTTTAGTCGGCTCGAACGTTCTGCACGCGGTATATTCAACGCTGCAAACTCCTCGGCCCGGTAGCCTTGCCCGACGCCCAGATCAAAACGTCCGTTCGACAGAATATCGATCACGATCGCGTCCTCCGCCACCCGCACCGGATCGTGAAACGGCAGTAATAAAACGAACGTGCCAATCCGTATGCGGGAGGTTCGAACGGCTATCGCCGCCGCGATCGGTAGGACTGATGGATTGTAGCCGTCCTCTACGAAGTGATGTTCGGTAAGCCAGATGTTGTCATAGCCGAGTTCGTCAAGTCTCGTTATCTCGTCGAGGTGCGCTCGATACAGTGCAGGATCGGGCCGGCGCCATTGGGCGGGTTGCGAAAATCGAACATCACTCCGAACTTCATACGACCTCCCCTGAGTGACTTCACGGGTTACTGCAACAGGAGTAGCGCCGATAGCCGCCGGGCGTCAAATACCGAGCCTCGATGCGCAAGCCTGCGAAAAAGGGTATCAGCAGCGCGAAGCCCACAAGAGTCTCCCCATGTGGGCGACTCAGGACGTCGAATTCAGCACCGCACCGTGCTAAATTTGGAACGGCTGAACGCTGGAGGTGTTCGCGCCTATTACGATTTCGTGGCATCAGCGCCTAACGCTCGCGTCCTTGTGCAGGTAGTCGATTTTGACCATTGTATCGCACAAGAGCTCTATCGCGCGTGCGTCAGCAGCTACCGACGATGCGAGTTCCGACGCTCCACATTTGCCTCACTATATGCGTGAAGATCCTCCGTGGAAGTGCGAACGAGCGCCATCCCCGGCGTATCCCGTGAGATCTGATCTGAACGGAGTGACACTCGGATCGAAGCGCGGTGTCCTCTGGATGCAACAGCGTCATCTTCGCCGAGTTCACGTTAGTGTAAACGCCGTGTCAAACTTGGAGGCTACTCCTTACGCTAGGGAAAACGTTGCTCTCTAAATGAAAACAATTCTCCACGTCCTGGTTGCCGCCTTCTGCGTCATTCTGATTACCGCCGTAAGCCCGTCCGCGCTCCCCGCCTCGGCCCACGCGCCGCGGAGCCCGATCAAACACCTCATCGTGATCGTCGGCGAGAATCACACCTTCGATAATCTGTTCGGCGCTTACCGTCCCGCACCCGGCAGCGATCAAACTGTAATGAATCTGCTCTCCGAAGAGATTATAAATCCCGACGGCAGTCCTGGGCCTCGATTTGCCAGTGCCGCACAATGGCAGGCGCGCGTTCAGAAGCAATACTCGATCGCACCTGACCGTTCGGCACCATACGCTCATCTGCCACAGCCGAACACCACCTATGCCTTCGGGCAAAAACCCAACTTACCTGACGTGCGCTTTCCCGTCGACCTCCCAAACGGCCCTTTTCAACTCAGCCGGTACACGGCATATCAGCTCTCTTATACCGGAGATCCGTCTCATCGCTTCTTCCAGATGTGGCAGCAATATGACGAGGGCCGTCACGACCTCTTCGTTTGGGATGCGGTTACGATCGGTTTCGGCAACGAAGGCAAGCCTCCTCCTGCGCCTTTCACTGATCAGAGCACCCACCAGGGCGCCGTCTCGATGGGCTTCTACAACATGAGCCAAGGTGACGCGCCGGTGTTCAAGTTTATCGCTGACCACTACGCGATGAGTGACAACTTCCATCAGGCCGTGATGGGCGGGACGGGCGCGAGCTTCATCTTTCTCGGCACCGCCGACATAGCTTTCTACGATGACGGCGACGGCCATCCGCTGAAACCACCGCAAGCATTGATCGAGGACCCGGATCCATGGGCGGGCTCGAATAACTGGTATAAACGGGATGGCTATGAGAGCGGTAGCTACGTTAATTGCGCCGACCCGTCGCAGCCGGGTGTCGCCCCAATTCTCGTCTTTCTCCGCTCACTCGGCCTGAAATCAAACTGCACCCCCGGACATTATTACCTGGTCAACAATTATGGCCCACCCTACAACCCGGACGGCAGCCGCGTCGACGTCAGATCCCATCCCTACACGCTGCCGCCGCAGACGCTGCCGAATATTGCGGAGGAACTGAGTAAAGCCGGCATTTCGTGGAAATACTACATCGGCGGCTTGCGGCCCGACGGAACCAATGACGCCTGGTGCTCGATCTGCAATCCGATGCAGTTCAGCAAGGCGGTGATGACCACTCGGCTGCGTGAAAATATCGTCGGTATTCCAGACTTCTATCGCGACGCGGAGCATGGAACTTTGCCCGCGGTTTCGTTCGTGCGTCCCTACGAGCCCTACTCAGGCCATCCTGCTAACTCCGCGGCATCTGCGTATGAGTATTTCGTGATGAGCATAGCGAACACGGTTATCAAGCGTACGGCCCTGTTCGCCGACACCGCGATTTTAGTCACTCTCGATGAAGGCGGCGGCTACTACGATTCCGGCTATATCCAGCCGCTCGATTTCTTTGGGGATGGCACGCGGATCCCGTTGATGGTCATTTCGCCGTACGTCGATCCCGGGACGATCGATCATCGCTACGCCGACCAGGCGTCGATTCTGAAATTCATCGAATGGAACTGGCGTCTCGGTCCCCTTTCGCCGCACAGCCGCGATAATCTGCCTGATCCGCTGGAGTCCCGGGAAAATCCCTATATTCCAATCAATCGTCCCGCGATCGATGATCTGCGGAGCATCTTCGACTTCACCCGGCGACTTGCCAACCCGCCGCTGATCCTGCCCGGCGGCGTCTAACCCGGGAAGTGTGGCAACTTTGAAAACGGGGGCGAGGATGCCTCGAGCGGCATTGGGCAGCGATGTCTCAGGACGCCAGGTCGTTAATTCTGCTGCGCGGCTTTTACCCCCTGCTGTGCCTGGGCGAGATTGGCTGCTGCGTTTTCGACTGCCGCCTGGCAGTCGCGCGCGTCGAGATCAACCAGCGGCTGGCCCTGCTTGACGTGGTAAGTATTTTCGACATGCACGCCGACGACGGTGCCGTCGATTCGCGTGCTTATCGGATCGAGATGGCCGTCGATTTCGGCATCATCAGTCCATTCATACAACTGCATGTAATTCCAAACGCACTGCCCGGCTACGCACGATAATGTTGCGCCGACCAGCGTCAGGGTTAGTCTTGAGACGGCGGCGGCGATGAACACGGACGCCATTGGCCCTGTGCTTCGGATCAGTACTGCCGGTAGGTTCGTCCGCCGCCTCATCGCCCCCTCGGGGTTTCGTTTGGCAGCGGCGTACGTTGCAAGGCAATCTGCTGGTCTCGCAAACGCTGCAATTCCAACCGAAGGCGCCTTATTTCCTCGTCAGGCGGCGCGGACTTGGGATGGATCGGTCCGTTAGCATCCGGGGACAATTGCCTCGTACGTCTTGTGTTATCGGGTGCCTGATCGAATCCGTTCATATATTGCACTCCGTTCCAGGATTCGCGTCTGCTATTCCTCGTCCAGGCACCGCAGCAGAAGGCCTAAAAGCTTGCTGAATTCCTTCATCTGCTCCGGCCGAAACGCCTTGTCGAAAATCATTCGCTTGCCGCGCACGTTTTCCGGATAAAACCTGCGGAAGAATTCAACACCCTTGGGGGTCAGTCGAACCGGGATGCTGCGCCGGTCCTCCCGCGAAGGCGTTCGTCTCACCAGTCCCCGGGCTTCAAGCTTGTCTAGGACCCCGGTGATGCCTCCCTTGGTGATCAACGTTTTCTCAGCGATTTCTGAGCAGGTGAGGGTCGCCTCCGGCGCGCCAGCCAAGGCGACCAGCACATCAACCTGCGCCAAATTAAGGTCGTAGTTCTGATACGCACTCTTGGGGCGATTGGGAAAGTGGAAGCCCGCCTTAATCAGCGCCCGCGCAGCATCGATATAGGGTTGGTCCTTAGGCTCAATTACCTGCGCCAGGAGCGTGGTCGGGTTTGCCGCTTCGGACGGTTTGGGCGTCATGTCAACGTGCCACTGCGATAGTCATGCTATAGATAATTTAGTAGTTAACTAAAGTTGAACCGTATCGCAAGAGTGCTGCGGGCATTCGCACTACGCGAATCCTTCGCATTGGGCGAAAAAATCCGCACCGTACCCGGAAAACCAATCAGAACCCCCTCCGTTGCTGGCAGCGCTTGCGACGGTTCGTGGCCAAGCGCGCCGTGAATTGCGAAGTCGCGGGTCCGGTCTCAAGACCTATTAGTTTAATTTTGAACTAAATGTTCGACACCGTGTCAATATTCGACGGCACGAATGATGCGTCCGATCTTGAGGACTCTGAATTGTGGGAGAGAGCACCATGATAAAAACCAAGGACGGCAACCTCGCACTCGGGCACATCGGTCTCACCGTTTCCGATCTCGATGTCTCCGAGGGCTTCTATCAAGAGGTGCTCGGACTACGCGTGGTTGATGAGTCTCTGCATTTTCCCTCCAGGTACGCCTCGATGGCGCGCGACGGCAAGACGGTGCTCACTCTCTGGGAACAGAACGGAGAGCGAATTAAGAAGCGCCGGCCCGGGTTGCATCATCTCGCCTTTGAGGCGCGATCGGTTGAAGAAGTGAACCGAACTAAAGGGCTTCTGCACAACCTCGGCGCACGCTGGACCGAAGGAGCCCTGATATACCCGGAGGGGTCGCGGGTTGCCGCGATCCATTTCGAGGATCCCGATGGCATTCGGATAGAACTCTACAGCTCCGATTGCCAGGCCGCAGCCGTCGAGGAGGAGCGTCCGGACTCAGCGGTAGGGATTGAAGAGCTTGCGCGCGCGGAGCGACTTTCGACCGAATTGACGATTGGATGCGGCTTGTCGTGATGGAAAGAGTGAATGGCCGCGTGGCTCTTATAACGGGAGCGAACAAAGGGATTGGATTTGAGATTGCCTGGCAGATTGGCAGGGCCAACTACACAATTTTCGTCGGAGCGCGCAATCCGAAGCTTGGCCGCGAGGCATCGGCAAAGCTCGGACAGGAAGAGAAGATTGACGCGCGATTCGTCGAGCTCGACGTAGAGCGAGAGGAAAGCGCGCAGGATGCGGCGTCAACAATAGTGGGAGAGTTCGATCACCTCGACATTCTCGTCAACAACGCTGGCATTGTGGATCAGGCGGATGGACCTCCATCCAAAACCATGCTCGAGGCCGTGGAGCACACGCCGCGCACAAACTTTTTGGGCGCGCTACGTGTTACGCAAGCCATGCTGCCCTTGCTACGTCGCTCCTCTGCTGCGCGCATCGTAAACGTTTCGTCCGGCCTGGGATCACTCGAGTGCAACGGTGATCCGAATCGGGAGTTCGCAAAACGTCAAATACCTCGGCTATAGCGCCTCAAAGGCCGCTCTCAACATGCTCCCCGTGCAGCTCGCCTTCGAATTGCGCGAAACGGGAATTAAGGTCAACTCGGCTGCTCCCGGGTTTACCGCGACTGACCTCAATCAGCCCCGCGGCTACCAAACCGTTGAGCAGGGTGCGGCTGAGGCAGTTCGTCTTGCGCTACTTTCCGAGGATGGCCCGACGGGAGGTTTTTTCTCCGGCGCTGGTCGCGAACCCTGGTATCGGCAGCTCAGTCCCTGAGGAGCACTAATTCAAGGAGCAGTTATGGCAAACGACAATCTCGGAACTATGAAGGATAAGGTCGCGATCATCACAGGTGGAAGCCGTGGCCTCGGTCGCAACACGGCTGTCAATCTGGCTCGGCGCGGAGTCGACATCATTTTCACCTACCGCGCGAATCAAGCACAGGCCGAGTCCCTCATCCGGGAAATCGAAGGGCTGGGAAGGAAGACAGCCGCGTTTCACCTCGACACCGGTGATGTTAGCGCATTTGACGGATTCGTCGCGTAAGTCCGCCGCATACGGGGCCGCAAAGGGCGCGGTCGAGGTTCTGACCCGCTATCTGGCCAAGGAGCTCGGTCCCCGTCGCATCATCGCCCATGTGGTTGCACCGGGCGCCATTCAAACCGAGTTCAGCCGCGGGATGGTGCGCGATAATCCCGAAGTCAACAAGCAGGTTGCAGAAATGACTGCCCTCGGGCGTGCGGGAGTGCCGGATGACATCGGACCGATGATCGCCGTTTTCCTATCTGACGAGAATCGCTGGGTGAACGGTCAGAGAATTGAAGTGTCGGGCGGCATGGCGCTCTAACCTTCACTGACCGGATATGAGGCTCGCTTGACTGGCGAATTCAGTTGACGCCCGGCGGCTCCCTCGGCTGATCGACTCGCCGGCGACATGGTGATCGGATTGGCGCCGTGTCGGATGCAAGCAACATCAAATAGCGGGCTGCATACAATGATTAGCGTAGGAGCGCGGAAACGCACAAACCAGCACGGAAGCCGGCGACACAGTTTACGCTTTCACACCGCCGAAGACCGCGAAGTCGAGATACTTCCAATGACATTCCACCGACGTGAATCCCGCCTCCTCAATCCATCGCAACTGATCGGGCAGGGCTGCAATGTGACTCTGATGTTCCTCGCCAGCGAGCCGCAACTGCTCGCGCATCTCGGCCTGGATATTCGCGAGATTCCGTTCCCTGCCGCGCTTGAGCCGGTCCTGATCCTGAATCGTGCGTAGCATGAGCGTCTCGTATTGTGGTCGAACCGTCAAACAGTTGGCGCGATTGTTTTGAATCTTCACTCTCCGCCATAAGACCAATACCGGCACCATGAAAGTCTCGTCTGTAGAACTGACGCTTCGCTGATTAGGCGCCAATCCTTTCCCGACGGGGTCCCGCGTCCGACGAATGTTCGCTTCCTGGTCCCGTGAGGTCACCGGCAGCCCGATGGGGCAAATCTATAACTTAGAAAATCAATGAAGTTGTCTCATGGCCAGGATTGTGGCTAACAGTGTACTTCACGAGCACGTTTTTTATGGACCCGATCGTCGCACTCAACTTAGTCACGAAAATCTACCTCGCAAGGGCGCGCGTCGTGGCGCTGGATTCGATCAACCTCAGTATCAGGCGCGGCGAGTTGTTTGGACTTTTGGGGCCCAATGGAGCGGGCAAGACTACCACCATCGGCGTTTGCACGACGCGTACGCTACCGACCGCGGGGGAGGTGTCAGTCGCCGGTATCGACGTCCTCAAAGTGCCCGCCCGGGCGCGGCGCTGCATGGGCGTCGTTCCGCACTATCGGACCCTCGATCGCTCCTGCACGGTCTGGGAGAACCTTTATTTTCATTGTCTTTACTATGGCTTCAAACATTCCGCCGGACGACAACGTACGCAGGAACTTCTGGAGCGGTTCCGCTTAACCGAACGAATCAAAACTTTCCCCGGCGAACTCTCTGGCGGTTTGGCGCAACGCCTGGAGATTGCGCGAGCGATCGCGCATCGGCCCGAGGTGCTGTTTTTGGACGAGCCGACAGCCAGCCTGGATCCTCAAACCCGGCTGGCCATATGGGACATTATTCGTGAACTGCGGGCGGCCGGCCTGACCGTGGTGCTGACGACTCACAATGGAAAAAGCCGATGCGCTCTGTGAGCGGGTGGCGATCATCGATCACGGCAAGATCCTGGTGTGCGACACGCCGGAGAATTTGAAAAACAGGCTCGCCGCACATACGATTTTTGACCTGGAACTCAACGGCGCGCCGCCCGAAATTGGGCAACTCCTGCGTGAGTTGCCGGGGGTAACCGGGGTGGAGCCGATCGCTACTGGATTTCGGGTCAGCACCGAGGCTCGTGACGGCCTGCTGCCACGCATCGTCCAGCTCACCAGCGGACACCATTTGCGCGACATCTCGGTGGTCGAGCCGAGCCTCGAAAGCGTGTTCATCGCGCTCACCGGAAGAGAGTTGCGTGAGTGAAGAGAGCTGCGTGAGTAAGGATGCTCCGGCCGCCGCCTTGATTTATTTGTACTCCTTCACGGGCCTAATGCTGCGCGATTTCCGCGCGCTCAGACGCGAGTTCGTCGCCTTCTTGATCCGCACGGTGATGAACCCGCTGTTGTTCGTGTTCGTGTTCACTTATCTGTTTCCGAAAATCGGCCAGGAAGTGAAAGGCAGTCAAGGCGTGAGCTTCGGCACTATTCTGCTTCCTGGTTTGATCGCCGTCGGCATCTTCTTCCAGGGCATTATGGCAGTTGCGCTCCCGCTCTCGCAGGAGCTGGGGCGACCCGCGAAATCCACGACCGCGTGATGGCGCCCTTGCCGGTTGCCCTGGTGGCGGTCGAGAAAATTGTATTCAGCACGCTGCAAAGTATACTCGCGGCGATTGTTATTCTTCCGTTGGTCGATCTAATCCCCCTTCATCCCGTCCAAGTGCACATTTATAGCTGGCAACTGTTGGTAATCATGGTACTGCTGGCGGGTCTAGCGTCGGGCGCGGTCGGACTTGCAATCGGAACGATCGTGAAGCCGCAACAGATCGGACTGATTTTTGGCGTGGTGGTGGTGCCGGTGACCTTTCTCGGATGTGTCTATTATCCCTGGGCGGTACTGTCGCAGGTGCCTTGGCTGCAAATGCTGGTTCTGGTCAACGCGATCGTCTATATGAGCGAAGGATTGCGCGCCGCGCTCACTGCTCAGGTGCAGCACATGCCTGTGGTGGCGATCCTGACGGCCCTGTCGGTTGCGTTGGCGCTGATCGGCTTTATTGGAATTCGCGGCTTCATGCACCGGGTCGTGGATTAGACCCCAGTGAAGCAAAGCAACCGCGCTCAACAGTAGATCGCTTGACGTTAATATTTGTGCAGCACAGGGTCTTCAGGTCAAGCGAACGAGCATTCTCGGGACGCCATCATGAGTTCCGCAACACTCGATAGCCTCGCAGGTCAACAGGTGGTTCAGTCTCTTTACGGTCGTGCGGGTGACCGGGAAGCCGCGCGAGATAGAGATGTGGTTCATCATCTGTCGCGAGAAGTTTACCTATTCGCCGAACACGGTGAAGCTGCTGGATGGGTCAAAAACATCCAGCGCAGCGCGAACGTAAGCGTCCGAATCGTAGGGCATATACTAAAGGCCGTCGCTAAAGTGCTGGACTATCAAAAGGATCGGCAGTTATGGGACGAGGTCCAGGCCATCGCCCATCGCAAATACGGCTGGGGCGATGGCCTGCCCGTCGAGATAACGCCGGCTGTAAAGGAAGATTCCGTGGAAATCTGGATGCCGGGTCAGTTTGGCGAGGTTCAGGAGATGTTTGTTGGTGGCGAAACAAGTTAGGGCTGGAGCAAATCGCATCGGCATCTGCGCCGGCTCCGATGGTATATCTCACGGTCATGCAGGCGATGTTCCCGGTGCGTCCAGAACTCGATCACCTGCGGGCGCACCCGAAACCCTGTCCACCACGACGGGCATGGGACGTCGCGACCTTTGAATTTCCCGTTCCGCTCTGCGACACGCGTCAGAAGGCTGGCGCGTGAACCAAGTCGAGCACTCTGGTGCGACGCGTATGCGGCAAGTTGGCTCTGCCGCGGCCGAGTCAGCCAATATGCGTCCGCTTCCTCTCGCGTCACTTCTTCAACGTGTCCCTCAACGCGCACCTGCCGACCTTGCGGTTGCCAGTAGAAGGCGAGCGCGGCGTGCGGATTGCCCCGCAACTCGCGCCCCTTGCGACTCCGGGGGTCGGTGAAGAACACGAAGCCGCGCTGGTCGATTTCCTTGAGCAAGACGAACCGGACGGAGGGCTGCCCGCCATGCGAGGCGGTCGCAAGCGCGACCGCCTCATAGTTCGGAATTTCCAGACGCCGCGCTTGATGGAACCAGCGGACGAATTTCGCGATCGGGTCGGTGGTGCGCCGCGCCATAGACCCGATCACGAGTTGCGGTTCGCGTCACCGCGCATGTTCCGCTAGCCGAGAACCGTCCGCGCCAGCTCGTCCATCTCTTGCAAGATGCCTTTCAGATCCGGGCGCAGGAGCCAGAGCACGACCCGATTGGCGCCGACCCGCTGCAGGGCCTGGAGCTCCGGTTTGGTGCGCCATTGCGGTTCAAGGGCAAACACCGTGAAATCGAAGCCGTCGGCGTCGCGGCCCGCCGCTTTGGCCATCTTTTTGATCTGCGTAACCCCGTCAGCAAATTGCTCGACGGTGCTGACCACGGGTATCCAGCCGTCGCCCCATTCCGCAACCCGCTTTAGCGCGTGACGACTGCTGACGCTGCCAATCAAAATCGGCGGATGAGGCTTGCGCGCCGGTTTCGGAAAGCAGCGGACCGGCGGGAAGTCCACATAGCGGCCGTGATATTCGGAAATCTCCTCTCGCCATAGCACCTTCATCGCGGCGATATAGTCCTTGACCTGGCTCCAGCGATGATCAAAGTCGCCGCCGAGGATGGTCGATTCTTCGCGGTTCCAGCCCGCGCCGATGCCGAACAGGAAACGCCCGGCGCAGGCGTCGTCAAGTGTCGCCACCTGCTTTGCGGTCAGAATCGGATTGCGCTCGGGAACCAGGCAGATCCCGGTACCAAGCTTTATCCGACTGGTCGTCGCCCCGGCGCGCGCCAGTGCGATCAGAGGGTCGGGTAGTTGCGATACGTAGTATGGTTCGCGACCATCATGTTTGGTGCCCAGATAGGGAATGCTCGATTCAACGGGAACAATGGTATGGTCGCCGACCCAGTAAGACTCGAAACCCAATTCTTCGGCGTGCCGTGCAACGACAGCCGGATCAGCCTTGCTATAGGGCGTCACATGCATCAGTCCGATGTCCATCGCTATCCTCCTGCCTGCCAGCAGAGTCGTGCCCCGCGTTAAATTAATCGCAACTTGGTTGCGGAGTATCCGAAACGGCCATATGATTGTGTAGTTACTTCGCTATATCACCTTAGTGACGATCACGCGGGAAAAATCCGCTTTGCGACGATAGCCTGCAGGTCCTTCAGGTAGGGGCGGATCTCCGCGGTCCGTCCGTAATTCCGGGCTTTCTCCCATTCGGAGGATTTCGTCGCCGCGCCATCGCCCATCTCATAAACCGCGAGATACTTAGGATCACCCTCGAGCGCGATGTAACGGCGCGCACAGTACACACCGGGTACGCCCACCAGCGCCGGCAGGTGATCCTCGTTGTACCAGTCGTTGAAGGCCTTTTCCTGTTCCGCCGGCGTGTTGAGCCGCACCGTCAGCACGAATTCGGCGTCCTTTTCCGGAGCGTTCCCGTACGCGAAAAGCTGCCGGAAGACGCCGCGCTGCGTATTGCGGAACTGCGCCGTAATTCTCCTGGTCCATGCAGTCGGATTCTCGCGCACAGCACGGAAAGCGTCACTCTTGAGCACGTTCTCGTCGGCGAGTTGATAAAGAGCCATATACTTTGGCTTGCCATCGACCGCCCGATAGCGCCGACCGGTCTGAAATCCTGGCACGCCCAACAACTGCGGAATATGCTCCTTGTCGTACCATTCGTTGAACTCGACCTCGTACTCCGGTGCGATATCGGTCCATACCACCAGCAGCCCAGTTCCGCTTGCCATAAAGTTACCTCGCTTAGACTCTTCCGCGTTGCGGGAAGAGGAGTTTTCGCGCGTCCTGGAGAAATGGGCCGCGACCTCGCTTACCATTGATGATAGAGCGGGTGTCCCTGGAACGTCGTGTGCACCCGGCTGAAGTGCTCACCTTCCAGGTTGGCGAAGTACAGGTCTTGCAACCCCGGTCCGCCAAAGGCGCAGTTCGTCGGGAAATTGAGCTTCTGCCCTCCGGCGTCGTCAATGAGGGTGGTCCACTTGCCGTTGGTATCCACTTGAATGATTTGATGAGCAGGAGCCATTTTGCCGTCCCGGATGAACGCGGGCAGAGTCACAAAGAGTGTGCCGTCCGCGGCGAAGGCCATGCCGTCGGGTAACGCCGGAAAGTCTTTCGAATAAATCTCCGGCTTGCCGAAGGTCCCATCCTTCCTGATTGCGATGCGCAAGCAATCGTTCCTGGTCGATTCCAGCACATAGACCGCTTCCTCTTTGGGGTCAATTGCGGTCCCATTGGCCAGGTAGATACCGGTCGCCACGACCTCACCCTTACCGTCAGGGCGGATGCGGACCAGGGCTCCATTCGGTTCTGGTTTCGACATTTCCACCAGGGCGGTCCTGATGTCGCGGGTACTCGAGTTGGAAACATAAAGGTTGCCCTCGGCGTCATAACTCGCGAAGTTGGGCAACGTCAGGGCCAAAGTACCCACCCGATCGGCGATCATCGAGACCGCGCCGCGCTGGGTCACGCGCATCATCGCTTGTTTGCCGAGATCGCAATAGACGAGGTTACCCTGACGATCCATGGTAACCCCGTTGGGGATGGAGCCTTTGGGGAGAGTGCAGAGTTCGCTCACTTTGCCGTCCGGGCTGACTCTGTACATGACGGCGTTGCGGCCTCCGCCGTACACATTATCTTCTTTATCGACGACCACGCCTTCCGCCTTCAAAACCCCGCGGCCGAAGATCTCAACGGCGTCTACCGAATACGTTGCCATGCGCATGCCCTCCTATATGAACCCTTGCCCCTCAGTCGCAGTTTTTGCGAATGGGATCAAGACGGCGGCCCGTACCCCCACGCGTCGCTCTTGTCCGGTCTGTCGGATGACGGCAAGAGAGCTTGACGGGGTGAGTCGATTAGGTGTTCGTTGGAGGAAAGCTCTGGAGGTGTGGGATGGCAGGATCAATTTCAATTCATCCGGCGGTCGACAACGGCATCAAACCGGGCGCGAAGGACTTTGCCGGTGGAACGCTTGTATGCAAATGCGCGCACAATCCGATCAAGGTGACGGTCAAGTCGCAATCCGCTTACAATCATGTCTGCGGCTGTACCAAGTGCTGGAAGCCTGCCGGCGCCTTGTTTTCAATGGTTGCAGTCGTACCGCGCGACAAGGTGTCAGTGACAGAAAACGCGGACAAGTTGGCCATCGTGGATTCGAGCGCGGCTATCCAGCGCCATGCATGCAAGGATTGCGGCGTGCATATGTTCGGCCGCATCGAGAATTCCAAGCATCCGTTCTATGGATTCGACTTCATTCACACGGAACTCTCGCCGCAATCGGGTTGGTCGGAGCCGACTTTCGCCGCGTTCGTCTCGTCGATCATCGAGTCTGGCGCGGACCCCGCGAACCAGGGCGCGGTCCGCTCACGACTGAAGCAACTTGGTCTCGAGGCCCTACGACTGCCTTTCGCCCCCGCTGATGGATGCCATCGCGACGCATGTCGCTAAGTTGTCGGGGGCCTTGAAAGCCTGACGGCTCTCACTCGATAGTCCAGCACGTCGGCAACGGCAGAAGAGTTCCGTTGCGAGACCGTGGGAAACCCGTTGCCTTACTGCGGGCACGGACTTCGCGCTTGCAAACCGTTTGGAGTCGGTGCAAACGTGATTCAGCGTTCAAACAGAGTTTCCCCCACTTAGGGGTCTGTAGTTCGACGCGATATTCGAATGCCGGGGGTCAAGGTCCACTCGACTAACCAGCCAAGAGGCATCGCAAATGGAATCGACCAAGCCTGACGGAAACAACGGCAGTGGATTAAACGGTGGGACGTGGCATAGCCGCTATCCCGAACTCGGCACGGCGCCGGTACCGATCGAGCCTTACGTATCGCCAGAGTTTTTCGAACTGGAACGTGAGCGGGTGTTTCGCCGCGTCTGGCTCTGTCTCGGCCGGGAGGAGCGGATTGCCAAGCCGGGCGACTTTTTCGTCAAGGACCTCGCGATCGCAAAGACCTCGGTTCTCGTGACGCGCAGCGAGGACGGCAAAATCCATGCGTTCCACAACGCCTGCTCTCATCGTTCCAACAAGGTCGAATGGCAAACGAAGGGTTCCTGCGCCGCCTTCACCTGCCCGTTCCACGGATGGAGCTATCGTCTCGACGGCCGACTGCTAGCGGTACCGGACGAAAAGAGCTTTTTCGATCTCGCTAAAGATCAACTCGGGCTGACACCTATCGCGGTCGACACCTGGGAAGGCTTCCTCTTCATCAATCTGAGTCCTGAACAAACGCTGCGGGAGTACCTGGGTGAATGGGCCGACGGGCTCCAGGGTTATCCCTTCGCGCAAAACGGCGCGGTCTGTTACGAGTGGAGCACCGAGTTGCGCTGCAACTGGAAACTGCTGCGCGACGCCTTCAAGGAGGCGTATCACGTCGCCTTCCTGCACCGACGATCCGCGCGCGATTCGTATACAGGCCGCGGGAATCCCTTCTCGCACGCGCTTTACTTCAAGCTCTTTCCACTCCATCAGCGGTGGTCGCTCCCGGCCAATCCGCAGTACGCGCCTTCGCCGCTGGAAGCAGAGGCCTATCGTTACGCTTCATTTGTGCTGAAAAGCGACTTCACGCGCGAACCGCCCGCCGGAGTGAATCCAACGGGAAGCCCCAGCTGGGTCCTCGACATCAACGCCATTTTCCCGAACTACACCATCGACATGCTCGAAGGCGGGTATTTCACCTATAACTTCTGGCCACTGAGCGTAGATCGTACGCTGTGGGAAGTCAGAACCTACTTCCCACGGCCGGCGAACGCTGCCGAGCGGTTCAGCCAGGAGCATGCACGGATCAGCTTCCGTGACCTCATTATGGAAGACGCGAGCACGATGGAGCGAACCCAGTCGGTCATCGCGTCCGGCGCGAAGACGCATTTTATGCTGCAGGATCAGGAACTCCTGCTGCGACACGACAACAAGATTCTTGCCGAATACATGGGGCTGCCCAACGATCGAACGAAAAACCGGAAAAAGCGAGGCGGAACCCATGCCAGAGCCGCGTCTGCCTGATCGGTTTCACGACCTCGAGCCGCTCGCCGCAGTTTGGGCATTGTCCACCGAAGCCGAGCGTCACGCCAGACGCCTGGCGAGCGGGATCGAGGAATTGCGTGCTTTCTATGATGCCCTTTTCCCGCGAATCGGGGACATCCTCGCGTATCTGAGCGAGTTTCCGCTTGAAAGCCTGACGCCGGAGGCGCAACGCCTGTTGCACCTCGCGTTTTCGCTCGCTGAGGTCGGACCCGCGGTCGAGCTATTCGGCCAACCCGAGGTCCCAGACGGTTACGACTCGCGCCGTTTCATCCCCGCCGACGGCCAATAACGCGTCTGCCAGCCCGGGATCGCTTCTTTACACGTCCTCCGACGATAGGCGCGATGGCGCCTCTCAAACCACGACTCTACCAGGCGAGGCGCTGCTGGTTGCCTGATCGGAAGCGCTTTTCCCCAGCGGTGCCCGCTGATCAATTGGAGGACTTCGGTCTGCGGTGCCGTGGAGATAGTGCTAGCTCCATGATTTTGGCCTCGAAGCGACCCAATCCTACGGTAAGAGTGGCAACCGTTACGGGCAGCTTGAAGCGCCGCGGTCCAGCGCTGCCCGGGTTGACAAAAAGAACGTTGCCCTGCTTCTCGATCACGGGCTTGTGAGAGTGACCGGACACGACGGCGCTGAAGCCCGCGGCATACGGGTCGAGGGTGAGTTCCGACAGATCGTGAAGGACGTATATCGCGTGGCCGCCGATCTCGGCGACACGGTCTGTTGGAAGCTTGCAAGCCCAGCCGCCCTTGTCGTTGTTCCCGCGTATCGCGTGAACAGGTGCGATCGTTTGGAGAGCGGACAGGACGGCCGGGTCACCGATGTCGCCACAGTGAACGATGAGGTCCGAGTCCCGGAGCGCATCGAGCGCCTCCGGCCGAATCAAACCGTGGGTATCCGAGATAAGACCAACCAAACGAAGTGCAACCGTCACTGTGCTCACCGTAAGCTAGGTGAAAGGTCGACCGGATCGACGGTTTGCTTCAAAGAACGCGCCCATGAACCGAAGGCAGCCTGACGCGCGAAAATGGGATTCGCGGGGGATTGTCGCGAGGTCAGCTGCGCGAGCTAAGCTTGTCGATTGCACGTTCGATCGCGTCGATGCGACAGCCCAAGGCATAGAGCTGGCGGTAGGTCTTCAGGCGCTGCCGAGCTGTCAGGTTCTCGCATAGCAAGCGAATCTGCTCGTCCTCATGCTGGTCGTCGATTCTGCCGTCGCCCGCATGATAGCCGATCTGCCGCAGGAACGCGGGCACCGTTTCCGCGAAAACGCGGCGCCAGTTGGACGGCATCGCCGCCCAATTCGATACCGGCTGGCCATTGCTCCGGGCCTTTTCCGCAAGTAACTCAACGAACCGTATCGTCAACTGTTCATCGTTTGAATTCATTTCGCTCCTCCCGCTGCTTGGTCTCGGTCCGGACGAGCCGGATCGAGAATGGACCGCGGTCTTGGATCTATCAGAAAAGCGATTCAGAGTAGTGCCTGATTTGCGGGGTTTTTTGGTGGGCCGTTGGAGACTCGAACTCCAGACCCGCTGATTAAGGGCCGGATTTACCCGCTGCAAAAAGCAAGTTGGGCTGCTGTTTTGCTCGTGGAAATGCGGCGACAAAAGAGCGGGCGACAGAATCACCGGCGACGCCTCGCGCGAGAGTCTCGTAGAGGGCCGAACGACCGTGCGCCTCACGTTCCGCGAACGTTAAATAAATTAACGCGATTGCACTAGTCGAATTTTCATCTGACGGCACTTGCATCATGTCTACAACTCATCGCGTTGTTTTCCTTTCCCTGCTGGCCCCTGCCCGTACCTATCTGAGGCCCTAGCGTAGTCGGTTCGCAACCTGTCGGCCTAGTGAGTACCGCGGGATTTTAGCACTAAGATAGTCGTGCTCCCGGCGGGCCGCTGCGCGACTGACTTCGGCGATATCGACGAACTATCGAGTTTTTCTGGCGGCGCCAACCCGTGATCGCTCGATTTGCCATCTGAGAAGGATTTTCATTGCGTGTGCCGAGCCGATAGAACGCCCTCCGGGAAGCTGGGAATCCGACGACGAACCATCCTCCCATACAAGAGACGCCGGCGGGAATACATCGAATCGCGGCAACTGATCGGCGATCTCGAACCACGACGCTTTCGAACCGACGAACACGTGAAAAGCGGGCCGGAGTCGAAGCGATTGAATCTTGAAAGCGCGGAGCCGCCGACCACCGGTGACGACGATGATATCGGTGAACGCTCGGCCGATGTCGAAAGCGACGCGGGGCGCCTCTATCATTTCAATCTTCCGTTAGCTCCGTTAGCTGGCGTTCGCGCAGGATTGCCGTTCGCGTTGTATTGACGCTTCGCGTAGCCAGGTCGATCACGACCCCATAATCACGCGCTGCGGCACCTGGCGTAACCTTCTCGTCGAGTACGTCTTCGAGCACGCGTGCGGAATCGAGCATCCCGAGGACATCCGGGAGCTGTTCGTGCCACGCTTCTACTTCCGCTGTGAAGCCGATGATCCGCTTAATGCCTGGGCGTTTCAGGCGTTCGTTCGATGCTCGCCTCGGCGCGATGTTCGGCTCCGACATCGGGCATTTCGATGTTCCGGGCATGACCAAGGTACTACCGGAGGCCTATGAGCTGGTGAGCACAAGTTGACCAACGAACAGGACTTCCGCGACTTCGTCTTCACGAATCCGGCCAGACTTTGGGCGGGGAACAACCCCACGTTTTTCAAGGGCACGGCGGTTGAAGCTCAGGTCAACCGACTGCTAACGCGCTAGCTTTTGCCGCAGCGCTGAAGATTTAGCAACAGCGCCTGAAGGCGGCGGCTCCTGACGGTCCAGGATCGGGTTCCCAGCCCCATGATCGCGGTCCCCACTCAGGCGTGAACAATTCGCCCCGCTTCAGGGTCAGGGCCGGCATCAGCGCTTGCTTTACTTTCAGGCTCGCGCCCAGCACGTCATAGACGGTCCAGTCGCCCTCCTCGATACGCAGCACGGAAACATCGGCCTGACGCCCGACGGCGAGACTGCCGAGCCGGTCATCCGCGCCGATCGCTTGAGCGGGATTCGCCGTGCACATCGTGACAACCTGCTCCAGGGTGAAACCCAGGCCGAGAAAGCGGGTCATCATTTCCGTCATACTATGTACGGTGCGCAAACGTCCTGGCACCGTTAGATCGGTGCTGATGCAGTGGGGCAACAGCCCCTGCTCGATAATGCGGCGGCCGATGTCGAAGCTGAAGTTCATCTGCCCGTGCGCGGTGTCGAACCAGACCCCGGTCTTCGCCGCTTCCCAAGCCTCAGGCACCAGCCGGCCATTACCGTCGAGCACGCCGCCTGGATTCGCAGTGAAGTAGTGGGTCAGAATATCGCCCTTTTCCAACATCGGCAGCAGGCGCCTGATTACCGTCGGATCGTAGCGCTTCTCGGTATCGCCAATATGAACCATCAGCTTGAGGCCACTTTCGCGAGCCGCTCGTTTTGCCAGACGCGGCATCTCCATGCCAAGAATCTCGAGCGCGGGTGAAACCATGCGTGCCTTAATGCCCTGGATAAGGCCCCTGTGCCGATTCGCGACACGCAAGGTTCCGTCTAAGTCAATGCTCCCTTCCGCAATGATGTCAGGGATCGTCGCAAGGCCGGTCTGACAGATATGCAGAAAGGGAATTATCTCTGTATGACAATGCGGCAGGATATGCCGCGGGAAGCCCTCGAAAGTCGCCGATCCCGCGCTGCCTGCGTCGACCAGCGTTGTCACCCCCGCATAGACGCCGCCGATATCGGGATTAACGCCGAAGCGCGTGAATCCTTCGAAGACGTGGGCATGCAGATCGATGAGGCCCGGCGTGATGACGGTACGGGGAACATCGATGACGCGTCGCGCTTCTTCACGCGGAATCGCCGGCGCGACCCGCGCAATCTTGCCTCCCTGGACCGCTAGATCGAGCGCCCCATTTAGGTTCTGCGACGCGTCGATCACCGTGCCACCTTTAAGAATTAAATCGTACATGACAGGCCCTCGCAGTTCGGTCACGCGCTTCGAATCAGTAGCCCAGTGCCCAATCGATAGTATTGGCGAGAGGCCGACCATCGAGATAAGCGCGCAGGTTGGCGCAGAACAGGTCAACCCCGCGATGCTGACCAAGGTCGGCGGCGGCGGACACGTGCGGCGTGATGATAACGCGTTCATCGTCCCACAGGCGGTGGTCGGGCTCGCGTTCGAATTCGCCGACATACACGTCCAGGGCGACGCCGCCGAGTTTGCCGTCGCCGAGCGCGGCGACCAGCGCTTCCTCATCGATGATTTCACCGCGTGCGACATTGGCAACAATGGCGTTCGGCTTCATCGTCGCGAAGGCTTCGCGACCAATCAGATTCGTGGTCTCCGGTGTCCATTGACAACACACCGCCACGAAATCGCTCTCCGCCAAAAGCGAGTGCAAGCGCTCGGCGCTTTCAATACGGCTGAAGCCGCCAGGAAGTGGGTCGCCGGGCCGTAAGTGCCGTCTGGTACCGATCACGCGCATTCCGAGGTTGGCGCAAAGTTGGCCCACCGCCTGGCCGATGCCGCCGGTGCCGACGACACATACTGTCTTGCCCCGCAAAAGCAGCGGCCGATAGGCGCGATGGTCGAATTGATGCTGTTGACGATCGTGGGAGGCGCGGTGAAAGCCGCGCGCGAAATGCAGAAAAGCGGCCAGTACGTACTCGGCCATCGGGCGGATGTTGCCGTGGCCGCGCGAGGTGGTGACAATCACGTCACTTCCCCAGAGGTCGCCCCGTAGCAGATTGCTCGCCCCGGCAGGCAGTTGATGAAACCATCGCAGGCGCGTCGACCGCGCGCGCAGATCGAGGGGAAAAGGCCAGCCCCCGAGGATCACCTCCGCGCTGGCCAGCATCCGGTCGCGCTCGTAGCGCGAGCTGACTGGAATTGGATGCGCGCCGAGGTAGCGCCGCACGCTCCACGCCGGCCAACTCTCACGGTATTCGTCGTCGAACCAGCCGCGACAATCGACGACATGGAGACACGAGTCCACCGCCGCAATTCGACGCAAGGCCTCATCGGCTACCCGTACAATGACCAGAACTTCAATGTCGCCACTCGACATCGTGCTATATCCCCGCGTCGCAGTACACCGCGATCGGGCCCTGCGGCAGGCATAGCAGAAACTTCGAGCTGCGCGCCAAGCGCGACGACAGGTCTTCGTCGGCGAAAATCAAGAAGATTCAGGCCTGTCGCAAAATGAAACAGGGCGCCGCCCCGAGACGCGCTAAGCGACTGCCTTGCGTCGGCTGGTTGGCCGCCCACCGTCGGCTATCGAAGAGGATTAGGACCCGTCGCGCCAGTCGCCTTGATCCTTTGCGCAAAACCTGCAACTGAGGATCAAGGGTCCATGAAGGAGGACATACGCATGGCAACGTATTCGGTAGACTCCGTTGAGATCTTCGGCCGCGGGGTTTTGAAGTCGGAAGGCGTGGTGGTCGATAAAGAAAATAATGTGTACGGCGGCGGCCGCAACGCCGTCATGTACAGAGTATGATCGCCGATCGGGTGGGTACTTTGGCCCTGACGTTGCCCAACTTCGCGAGTTACGACGCCGAGGGCAACCTTTATGTTTCCAGCTCGAGTACCCGCGACATCAGGACCGCCCTGGTGGAAATGTCGAAACCAGAACCGAATGGAGCCCTGGTCCGCATCCGCCCCGACGGTAAGGGTGAGGTCGTGGCGACCGGTATCTACCTGGCCAATGGGACCGCAATTGACCCCAAAGAGGAAGCGGTCTACGTGCTGGAATCGACCAGGAACGATTGCTTGCGCATCGCAATCAGGAAGGATGGGACCTTCGGCAAGCCGGAGATTTATTCGAAAGACTTTCCGGCGTTACCGGACGGCATGGCCTTCGCCGCGGACGGCACCCTCTTTGTGACCCTGCCCGCGTTCATCCGGGACGGCAAAATGGCTCCTGCTCATCAAATCATTCAAGTGGATACCAACGGCAAGTGGACCACCCTCATTGAC
>JBKQPD010000237.1:0-35965 GCA_052145175.1 Binataceae bacterium (SeqCode)
GCGACGAAGGGCTCAGGATGACATTGCTACTTTTTGTAACCATAAGCCCCTTTTGTCATTCTGAGCCCTTCGTCGCTGCGCTCCTCAAGGGCAGGCTCCGTCTGCGCGCGAAGCATGCCCTGAGGCTTTGCGAAGGGAATCTAGCGGTCTCTTATGCACGATTTTCGTAATGCGGGTTTTTCAGAATGACGGGATGAGACTTGTGCAGAGGTTCCCGGGGGCGGCGGAGTCGGAACCGGGACTGAGCCTCGCAGACTCGGCCACCCACCGGACGCGCGGCTAAAATCAAGCGTCTGCGAGCTGCGTCAGGAATCTGAGGGAAGAAAGGAAGAGAGACGGAGAACCATGTACGCCAGCCGTACCACTCAATTAATCGTCGGCATCTTCGCGCTGATGGGGATTGCCGCACTGGCCTTTTTGTCCCTGAGCCTGGGCCGTCTCGAATTGCTGCCGGCGCCGGGCTATACGCTCTTCGCCAATTTCGACACGATCGCGGGACTCAAGGCTGGCGACCTGGTCGAGATTGCGGGCGTCAAGGTCGGCAAGGTTACCGACGCCGCGCTCAAAGATGATCGCGCCCACGTGACCCTGCGGATTAACCAGGGCGTGGAGATTGACGACGAGGCGTTCGCGGCAATCAAGAGCAGCGGTATAATCGGTGACAAATTTGTTTCAATTGCGCTGGGTCCGGGTGATCATACACTCGGCGACCAAGGGGTAATCCGCCATACGCAATCGGCGGTCGTGCTCGAAGATCTGATCGGGCAACTGATCAACAGCGGCGGCTCTGGCGGGGGCTCCGGCAGCGGTTCCAATACCGGCTCCGGCGGCGAGAAGAAATAGCGCTACACCAAGGAGGTTCAGCGCAAGCCTCATCTTGTCATTCTGAGCGCAGCGAAGAATCCCGGGATTCTTCACTTCGCAGACTCCGTTCAGAATGACAAATTACGTGTGCAGAGGTTTCCTAGCGGAGTGAGGCTTGGCGAACGGAGCAAGCAGGCCGCGATCAAAACGTAAACAGGAGCGGGATGAGACAGAGAACCGAATCAACGAGCGCGTCAGGCTACGGTTGGGCGCCGGCGCTACTTGCAACCTTCCTGGCCCTCGCGGTGACTGGCGGGGCGCAGGCCAGCTACGCGGATACCAGTCCATTGCAGTCGACCCAGGAGTTCGTCAACCAGGCGTTGAAAATCATGGCGGACAAGCAGACGCCGGTCGCGGACCGCAAACGCCAGCTACGCGCGCTGATCGAGCCGCGCTTTGATTTCACCGAGATGGCGCGGCAGGCGTTGGGACGCCATTGGCGCAGTCTCAAACCCGATCAGCGCCAGGATTTCGCGGATGTCTTCAAGGGCTTCATGGAAAGCGCTTATCTGAGCAGGATCGGCGACTATTCCGGCCAAAGGGTGGAATTTGTCAAACAAAGCTCGCTCGGCGCTGGCTATGCACAGGTTAACTCGAATATCGTACAGGTGGGTAAACCGCCCATCCCGGTCAATTACCTGCTGGAGCAGACGGACGGCAACTGGCGAGTCTACGACGTGACGGTTGATAACATCAGCATTATTCAGAACTACCAAAACCAATTTAACCGCGTTATCAACGAGAATGGCTTCGAAAAGCTGCTGGCCGATCTCAAGGCCAAGCAGCAACAACTCGGCGCTTCGAGCGCTGGTTAGGCAAGCGCCACGAAGCGGTTAATCAAAAACCATGACAATCGGCCGCGGTCGCGGTATGATTGCGGCGGGCGTTGATCGGAGGTCGCGGCAAGTCACGTGAAAGCGAAAAGAATTCTGGCGGCGATAGCCACCGGGCTGATGATTTGGGGTGTGCTCCCGGCACTGGCCGAAGACCAGGGGCCGCCGCATCCGCCGGGCGAGAGTGCGCAGGTCTACAGCGACCCGCTTGCGCCCTTCAACGAGAAGATGTTCTGGTTCAACCTCAAGCTGGACCACTACTTCCTCCATCCGGTGGCCGAAGGCTATGCGTTTGTGGCGCCGACCCCGGTGCGCGAGGCCGTCGGGCGCTTTTTCAACAACGTCAACTTTATCCCGCGCTTCGCCAACAATCTTTTTCAGCTCCGCGTCGCGGACGCGGGGGGCGAGCTCGCGCGCTTCGGGATCAACACGACGGTCGGCGTGGCGGGACTGTTCGATCCGGCGGACCATTGGTTCGGCCTCAAGGAGAGCCGCAACGACATGGGCTTGACGCTCGGCCATTACGGGATCAGTCAGGGACCCTACCTGGTGCTGCCCTTCCTGGGACCCAGCACGATTCGCGACACGGTCGGGTATGCGGCCGACGAAGCGATGTGGCCGCTGCCGTACTTTGTGCCGTGGTACATTTCGCTTCCGACGGACGCCGGCAAGGGCGTGGTCGAAGCGGTGAACTTCCGCTCGCTGCATCTGGACCTGTTCGAGCAGGTTGACCGGTACGCGGTCGACCTCTACGGCGCCGTCCAGGATGGCTACTTGCAACGTCGCGCAAACCAATTGCAGAAACTCAGCCAGTAACTTTTTCTGACCGCTCCTGGGAAAAGCCGCGAACCCGGATCAGGGTTCGCGGCTTTTCAATTTATGGGCTACGCTAGCGGAGCGCCGTTGCGGCGCGAAGCGAGCAGGCGAGTCTGCGAGCTGCGTCAAGATTCTTAAGTCAGCGGAGCGCCGTTGCGGCGCAAAGCGAGCACAGGGGGCGCGCCAGTGGAGCGTAGCGGAACGAGCAAACGAGTCTGCGAGTTGCGTTCAGAAAAAAGAGTCTGCGACGCGCGGCCGAATCAAGCGTCTGCGAGCTGCGTCAAAATCTTAAGTCGGCTTTATACTCGTGCCACAGGAGGTGACGATGGAGACAATCCGTTTCGACGACGTCGAGAAGCTGCGGTCAAAGGTCAGTGCCGAGTTCGGTCCCTGGAGCAAGCCGATCGCGGTCCCGCAGGACAAGATCAACCAATTCGCCGACGTTACCGGCGATCATCAGTGGATTCATCTCGATATCGAGCGCTGCAAGCGCGAGAGCCCGTTCGGCGGTCCCGTGGCGCACGGGTTTCTGACCCTGAGCATGCTGCCGGCCTTTGAAATCGATACGGGATGGCGGGTCGAAGGCTATCGCAACGTGGTCAACTATGGCGCGAACAAGCTGCGCTTTATTTCGCCCGTGCCTGCGGGGGCGCAAGTTCACGCGCGCCAGCGCATCGTCAGCGTGGAAGCCAAGCCCCAGGGGACCCAGCTCGTCACCGAGAGCCAGGTGCAGGTGGTTGGCGCCGACAAGCCCGCACTCATCTACGAGGGGATTTTTCTTTACGTGAAATAACGCTGGTGGAGCGCGCTGCGAAGGTGGCTAAATAAGTGGATGCGCAATACTAGACAGCACTCAAGTCATTCTGAGGAGCGCTGCGCGACGAAGAATCTCGTATCGCGCAAAGTGTTCGAATCGAGATTCTTCGGTCGCAGACTCCCTCAGAATGACTTGAAGGTTTATCCTTGACGCAACGCGGAGCACCGCTGCGACGCGCGGCCAATCTGGAAGCGGAGCGTCAGCGAGCATGGGGTGCGGGCGAGTCCGCGAGCCGCGGCCAAAATAAAATCGACCGTGCCGGAGGCACGGAATAGGGGGCGGCGGAGTCTGCGACGCGCGGCCAAGGTAAAGTTATGCATCTGCTGGTCGTCGAAGACGAGGTACGGTTGCTCAACAACCTTTGCCGCGGACTCGGCGAGGCGGGCTTCGCCGTGCTGAGCGCGGGTAGTGCCGAAGCCGCGGCGCGCGCGGTCGCCGACGGTGAATTCGACGCGATCGTGCTCGATTTACGGCTGCCTGATCGCGACGGTCTCGAGCTCCTGCGCGAACTGCGCGCCGCCGGTAACGCGACCCCGGTGCTGATTCTGACCGCGCGTGGTGCGCTCGACGAGCGCGTCGCCGGACTCGATAGCGGCGCCGACGACTACCTGGCCAAGCCCTTCGCCTTCCCCGAGCTGATCGCGCGGATTCGGGCGCTGGTTCGCCGGCGGGGCGCCACGCCGCAACCGATTCTGCGTATCGCCGATCTTGAATTCGATACGATCAAGCGGCGGGCGCGCCGCGGCGGTCACGAACTCAACCTGTCGCCGAAAGAGGCGATGCTGCTCGAGCTGCTGATGCGCAATGCGGAGCAGACGGTTACGCGCGCGATGATCGCCGAAACCGTCTGGGGCGCGGGCTACAACGACTTCACCAATCTGATCGAAGTCTTCGTGAATCGCCTCCGCCAGAAAATCGCCGGGGCCGGAGGTGAGCCGCTGATCGCGACGGTGCGCGGGGTCGGCTACGCGATGCGCCGCGTGCCATGACGATCCGCATCCGCCTGACGCTCTTCTGGGCGGCCGTGCTCGCCGTTATCTTGCTCCTCGCCGGCAGCGCCGTGCTGATGCTCTTTCAGCGCGAACAATGGGGTCAGCTCGACGGCTCGCTGATGGAGGAGGCGGACACGGCCGCCGAAACTATCGCGCGAGTCACGCCCGGCGCCGCCGGCGCGATCGTCCGCCAATTGAGTGAAGAGCGCGATCTCGGACCGGCCCGCCGGGTCCAGCTGATCAGCGGGGGACGCGTGTTGGCGGACGCGGGAGCGGCGCAGGCCGATCTGCCGGTGATCAGCAATGTTCCGGCGGCGGGCGCGATCCTTGAGGGGCACCGCAAGGTCTTCCGCTACGCGGTCATGCCTTTAAGGGTCGCGGGCGCGAACGCCTGGCTTGCTGACGGCGTGGACGCGACGCCGATCCGCGCCGCGATCGCGCGGCTGGTGCGCACGCTGCTCGTCACCGTGCCGCTGATTCTCGTGATCAGTATCGTCGCCGGTTATTGGCTGGCGGGCCGCGCGCTCGAACCGGTCAGCGCGCTGGACCACGCGCTTGCCGAACTCGAGCCGCGCGACTTGCGCCGGCGCCTGCCGTATCGCGCGGTCGACGATGAGATGGCCCGCCTGACCCGGGCGATCAATGCGCTGCTCGACCGGGTCGCCGCTGCCGCCGAGGCCGAGCGGCGGTTCGCCACCGACGCCGCCCACGAGATGCGCACGCCGCTCGCGATCCTGCGCACCGGGCTCGAGGTCACGTTGGGCCAGGAGCGCACGGCCGCCGATTATGCCGGCGCGCTCGCCGCGGCGCTGCGCGAAACGATCGCGCTCTGCCGGATCGCCGACCAGCTGCTTACCCTCGCGCGCCTCGACCACGAGGCGGCGATCGCGCGCCGGCCGTGCGACTTGAGCGCTCTGGTCCGCGAAGTTATCGCCACGGTCGAGCCCCTCGTGCAAGCCCGGCAACTCCACCTGCGGACGACGCTCGACAACCGCGTCTTCGTCAATGGCAACCCGGACCATCTGCGGCGGCTGATCGTGAACCTGCTGGATAACGCGCTCAAGTTCACGCCCGAGGACGGCATGATCGCGATGAGCCTTGCCATCGCCAACTGTGGTCCAACGCTACGGATCGCCAACAGCGGCGCGCCGATTCCCGCCGCGGATCTGCCGTACATCTTCGACCGCTTCTTCCGCGGCCAAGCCCAGGGTCAGCCGGGCAGCGGACTTGGGCTGAGCCTCTGTCAGGCGATCGCCCGCTTGCATGGTGGCGTGATCAAGGCCGCGAATCTGGTCGACGGCGGCGTCGAATTCGTGTTGAGCCTGCCCGGTCTGCGTGGCGAGCCTCCGCTCCCGTCGACGGTAAACGATACCCTAAGCTGAATATTTGTTAATTAGGCGACGCGCGGGCGGGTCATTAAGATCGGGCCATGCTGCGAAGTTTGCGATTAGCGCTGATCTTCGTGACGTGTGGCGCGGGTCTTTGCCTTGCGACCCGCGGGATTGCCGCGGCCGCCAGCACCGCGCCGCTCACGCTGGACGACGCCGTCCGGCGCGCGCTGGTCAACGCGCCCGCAGCCGAGGCGGCGATGGCGCAAAGCGATCTGGATGGCGCCCGCGCGCGCGAGGCCGAAGCCCCGTTCCTGCCGTCGGTCGACGCGCTTGGCGAGTACAATCAGGCGCCGGGCTATAGCAAGACGGTCAGCAATGGCGGCCTGACGCAGGCGCAACTCGCGCTCGATTATACCGCCTTCGACGGCGGCCGGCGGTCGAGCCAACTGCGCGCCGCCCGCTACGTGGCGGACGCGGCGCAACTGGGGGTTGACGTGACGCGCGCACAGATCGTCTTCGACACGACGGTCGCCTACTTCGACCTTGTTCATGCGCGCGACAGGGCGCGCGAACTGGATCGCAGCGTCGCGCGGCTTACGCAATATCTGGCGATTATCACGAATCTGGAGCGCAGCGGCCGCGCGATCGCCAACGATATCCTGAAGATCCGTGCCACGCGCGACACTAACGAGTTGACGCTCGCGAGCGCCAGGCAGGACGTTGCGCATGCCACGATTGTGCTCGACGCCTTGCTCGGTGCGGCCGACGGCGCCGAGGTAACGCCCGCCGAAATCCACGAGCTGCCGCCGGCCCCGAGCGGGGATATTGCGCGGAGTCCGGTTTTCCGGGTCGCGCAACGCCAGCTCGACGCCGTTGCTGCCGGCCTCGCGGCGGCGCGGGCCGAGCGCATGCCGACCGTCAAGCTCGCCCTGACCTCGGGATGGCAGGGGATCAATCCCGACCATACTTTCAACCGCAATCTCGGCGCGTCTTACGACGGGACGATCACCGTGCCGATCTTCACCGGCGGACTCGTGCGGGCGCATATCGATGAAGCCAGGGCCGCACAGCATCTCGCGTTCGCACAGATTCGCGCAACGGAGCTGACCCTGAAGCGCGATCTGGCCGACGCCAGTGCAAGCTACGAGGGGGGGCGCCGTCAGCTCGCAATCCTCGCGCAAGCCCAAACCACCGCGGACGACGCCTTTGCGCTCACCTGGACGCGCTTTCTGGGCGGGGGCAATACCACTCTGCTGGAGGTGACCGACGCCTATCAGCAGGCCGAGAATCTGCGGGTCGCGCGTATCGATAATGAATTCGCCGTGCGGCAGGCGGCCGCCCAGGCCGCGCTCATTCTGGGTGACGAACAGTGACCGGGCGCCCTGATCGGTTCCGCCTCAATCGCTACGCGCTGATTGCGGCAACCGTGCTCGCGCTGATCGCCGCCATTCTGTTCGCCACGCTTAGCGGATGCGGCGGCGGCCAAGCGAGTTCCGATGACGACGCCGAGCCTGACCAAGCGGCGGTCGTGATGGCGGTGAGCGGCGCGCGTGTAACGATCGCCCCAATGCGGCAGGAGTTGCGCTTGCTCGGCACGACCGTCGCGCGGCGTCATGTGATGCTGCGGGCGCCGGCGGCCGGGCGTATCACCGGCTTTGACCTGCGCGTCGGCGAGCCGGTACGCAAGGGCGCAACCGTCGCCCGGGTGATCAATCGCGAGGTCGAAGCCGCCGCAAGCGGCTTGGCCGTCGCACAGAGTATCGACCGTGCGGAAGCCCCGGCGCTCGCGGCGGCGCTCAAGCGCAACCTGCCGCCGGCGGCGATCACGGTGGCTGCGCCGGAAGACGGAATCGTGGCGCAACCGCTCGTCAGCAACGGCCAGATGGTGGCGGACCTCGATCCCCTCGCCGACCTGATCGATCCGCGCAGCGTCTATGTCGAAGCCGCCGTGCCGGTAAGTGAGCTGACCGCGGTGCGCCCCGGGATGGCGGCCGTCGTCGTCTCATCGATCCATCCGGGCCGTTCGCTCAGCGCCCGGGTCGGCGCTATCTCCCCCAGCTTCAGCCCGGGCGGTGCGACGACGCCGGCTCGCGTCGAATTTACGGGTCCTGACCGGATCGCGGAGGTCGGCGCGCCGGCGGAAGTCATCGTGACGACCGCCGTGGTCCCTGCCGCTATCGTGATCCCAAGCTCCGCCCTGTTCGAAGACGTGGCGCACGACACCTGGTACGTCTTTGTGGCCGGGACCGACGGCCGGGCCCATCGGACGACGGTTGCGCTCGGGATTCGCGACGGCGACCAGACGCAGGTTGTCGCGGGGGTCAGCGCGGGCGCGATCGTGATCACCTCCGGCGGCTACGCGCTGGCCGACGGCCTGCGCGTGCACGTCATCCAGAGCCAGGGATGAAACGGCAGAATCCCGCTTTGGCGTTGGGCGCCGTGCTTGCGGCGGCGATCCTGGGCGCGCTCGCCGCGCGGTCGATTCCGAGCGCGGTCTTTCCCGAAATTCAGTTCAATCGCGCGATCATCCTCTACAACTCAGGCGATCGGCCGGCCGAGCAGATGCTGGTCGCGGTGACCCGGCCGCTCGAGGAAGCCGCCTACGGCGTTACCGGGGTGCGCCTGGTGCGCTCGGCCACGACTCGCGGGAGTGGCGAAATCGATGTTGATTTTATCGAGGGGACCGACCCGGTTGCCGCCTTCCAATTGCTTAACGGCGCGCTCGGTGAGGTCCGCGCGAATTTGCCCGCCGACACCAATATAGAGTCGCGTCTGCTGACCAGCGGCACCTTCCCGATAATCGACCTCAGCCTGAGTTCGTCCAGCCGCGATTTGGCCAGCCTGACCGATATCGCGCAATACGATCTGGCGCCGAGCCTCCATCGGATCGCGGGCGTCTATCGCGTCGCGCTGGTGGGCGGCAAGGCGCGCGAGTACGTCATCCGGCTCGATCCGGCGCTGATGCTGCAGCATGGCGTCACGGCGGGCGACGTCGCCGGCGGCCTGGCCAGGGCCAACGTAATCGAGGCCGCGGGGCAGGTCGCCGACGCCCATCGCGCGATCCTGACCGTCGTCAGTGGCGAACTGCACGACGCGGATCAATTGGCCGCGGCGCCGATCGCGACGGTCAACAATCAGCCGGTCCACGTCCGCGATATCGGCCACGTCGAACTCGGGATCCGCGAGGATTACGTCCGGACCGCGAGCGAAAACGGTCCGGCGGTGCTGGTCGGAATCTCCCGCCAGCCCGACGGCAACACAGTCGCGATCGCCACCGCCGTCCGTGCGCTGGTCAGGGAATTCCGCGCGCGCTATCCCGACGTGCGGCTTTCCTTTTCCTACGATCAGGCCACGCTGGTGACCGAGTCCTTCAACAGTGTGCGCGACGCGATTGTGCTGGGCCTCGCGCTGGCGGTGCTGGTGGTGTTCCTCTTCACTTGGAGCGTCGCGAGCGCCCTGGTGGCGGCGGTCGTCGTGCCCGCCACGATCGCGATCACCTTTGCCCTGATGAAAGCCGCCGGGATGACCTTCAACATGATGACGCTGGGCGGTCTCGCGGCGGGAATCGGCCTGTTTATCGACGATGCGATTGTCGTGATCGAGGCGCTCCATCGGTCGCATGCCCAGTCGCCGGACGGTGCGCCGGGCGGCGCCGACCCGATCCGCGCGTTGAGCCGTCCACTGATCGCCGCGACCGCGACCGTGATCGTGGTCTTCGCCCCGCTGGGTTTTGTCACCGGCGTCACCGGGGTCCTTTTTTGCGCGCTGGCGCTGACCCTGGGTGGCGGGCTTTTCGTTTCGCTGCTCCTGGCGCTCTATTTCACGCCGGCGTTCGAGCTGATGCTTGCGGGGTGGCGGCGGCCGGCGCGGGAGCCGGGCCGCGTCTTCACCGCGGTCACTGATCTTTACCTGTCGAGCCTGCGACCCCTGATTCGCCGGCCGATCCTCGCGCCGCTGATCGCCGCGCTCACGCTCGTGGGCGCCTTCCTGATGTACCGCACGATCGGCACCGACTATCTGCCCGCGCTCGACGAGGGCGGCTTTGTGCTCGATTACGTCACGCCGCCGGCGAGCACCATGCCCGATACCGAGGCGTTGCTGGGCAAAATCCAGGCGGTATTGAAAGCGACGCCGGAGGTTGCGGCGTTTTCGATGCGCACCGGTGCGCAACTGGGTTTTTTTATCACGGAACCGAATCGCGGCGATTTTTCGGTGCGCCTGCGGCCCGATCGCACTCGCGATATCCAGGCCGTCACGGACGCGGTGCGGGCGCAAATCGAGCGCACACTGCCCAACGTCGAGATCGAATTCTCGCAGGTCCTCCAGGACCTGATCGGTGATCTCTCGGGTGCGCCCGAGCCGATCGAGGTCAAGATCTTCGGCGCCGATCAGGCGACGATCGCAGCGACGGCGCGGACGATCGCGGCGCGGCTGGAGCAGATTCCGCATCTCGTCGACGTCAGGAGCGGATTGGTGCTGAGCAATCCGGAAGAGGATGTGATCGTCGACCAGGCCGCGGCGGCGCGCTACGGACTGCAAACCGCGGACGTGCTCGCGACGTTGCGGACGGTGGTCGAAGGCACGGTCGCGACCGAGCTGCGGGTGGGTGATCGCCTTTATGGCGTGCGGGTGCGCTACCCGGACGAGTTCCATCGCGCGCTCGCGCGACTCCCCGAGGTCCTGATGCGCACCGCGGGGGGCGGTCTGGTCCCGCTCGCGAGCCTGACGACGCTCGTCCCGCGGGGGATACGCGCCGAGCTCGAGCGCGAACGGCTGCGGCCGGTGGTGCACGTGACGGCGCACGTCGAAAATACCGATCTGGGCAGCGCGATGATCGCGATCCGGACGGATCTTGCGCAATTGATTCTGCCCCCCGGGGTCACGGTGGAGTACGGCGGGCTCTACGCTGATCAGCAACGCGCGTTCCGGCAACTGACGCTGGTGTTGGGCGCCGCGCTGGCCACGATGTTTCTTGTGTTGCTGTGGGAGTTTGGGCGGCTGGCCCCGGCGCTCGCGATTCTGCTGAGCGCACTGGCCGCGCTCGGCGGCAGCTTCGCGCTGCTCGATCTCACGGGCCTGACGCTCAATATCTCGTCTTTCATGGGAATCGCGATGGTCACCGGGATTGTCGCCAAGAACGGTATTCTGCTGCTCGATCACGCCGAACATGCGACGGTGGCCGACCGGACCGGCGCGCTGCTCGACGCGGCCCGCGTCCGTCTCCGGCCCATCCTGATGACCACGGTGGCGACCGCCGCGGGACTCCTGCCGCTGGCGCTGGGACTGGGCGCGGGCGCCAAGGTCCAGCAACCGCTGGCGGTCGCGGTAATCGGCGGCCTGGGCTTCGCGATCCTGTTTTCGATCCCGCTTGCCGGCGGAATTTACCTGCTGGGCCCACCCCGCCGCTAGGAAGCTCTGCACAATGCTCATCAAGTCATTCTGATGAGTCTGGGACCGAAGAATCTCGAAGTTAGGTAACCTGCATGAGTCGAGATTCTTCGGTCGCAGACTCCCTCAGAATGACTTAAGGGGCTTGTGATTACAAAAAGTAGCACGCGGGCTCCGCCAAATGAATGACAAGGCCACTTGTGCAGAAGCTTCCCTGACGGAGCATAGGCGAAAAAAGCACAGGGCGCATTAAAAGCGATGATGCGAATCCAGCACGATTCGCGTCAAAAAATGATGTGAATGGCTTGTCCTGTGATACGACCGAATCGGCGCCGAACGCCAGAATAAAAATCTGCTGACTGATCCGCTTGCTCTTGGTCAGGTTCGGCTAAAGCCTACGCGCGCGACGCTTTGACCGCGAACCGCACGCCCTCACGGCGCTGCAGGAAGCTGACGATTTCGAAAAGATTGGCGGCGCGCGGGTTACCCGTAGGCCCGAGCATTCGCATCAGGCTCTTGGAAGGTATATGCGTGGCCTCCGCGAGATGCGTGAAGCCAACAGTCGCGTTGATGTAATCGCGCAGGATGGTCTTCGCCGTGGCGACATCGCCGGTGAGCATCGCTTCGACTCCTTCGCGGAGAAGCGCTGTGCGAAACTTGGGGTCACGCTCGACGCGAGCGCGAATGGTTTCTTTGAAATCGCGAGTGAGCGGCATCGGCGGATCATCTACTCATAACATTCATTATGGTAACGTATAGATGACCAATTGCAAGAACCGAATCAGCAAGACTAGGCATCCATGAACAGACTCTTCCAGATTGGGGGCGCACCTGAGGGGTTCGCAGAGGGAGTTGCCGAAATCCGGGTTTCAGGCTACAGCCAGGGCGAGATACACCATAAATCCGCACGCAAGCGAGGGAAGGCATGTTTCGCCGATTCTTTCACGTCAATATTTGTGTCCGGGATATGGAGCGGTCGATCCAGTTCTACCAGGACCTGGGCTTTACGAAGGCCAACGACTTTATTCTCGGTGGCGGGACGCCCGGGATCGGGCAAGCGCTCGGCCTCGAAGTGAAGAAACTGCGGGGCGTGTTCATGCGCCTGGGCGATGATCCCAATGCCCCGGTGCTCGACCTCGTGCAATTCATCGATCCGCCGCCGCAGGGCCAACCGTACGCGACGCTCAACAATATCGGCATCTGTCGTATCGCTTTCATCGTTGATGACATCGATAAGACGTATGCGGCGCTGATGGCTAAAGGAGTCAATTTCGTCGCGCCGTTGCAACGGTACGACGGGCCGCGCGGCAGCAAGATCGGGATAATGTGCTTCAAGGATCCCGACGGGACGGTGCTTGAAGTGATGAGCAGTGAAATCGAATCGTGGGGCCGCTAAGGAAGCTCCGCACAAGCAATTTTTGTCGCTTCGTGCAGGAGGTGATTATTCAGGCCACAGAGCGCAGACGCAGATCCTTCGCTGCGCTCAGAGTTTGTGAAGTTTTCAATTCGTGCAAGAGCACCCTCGGTGTCATCCTGAGCCGGCGAGCAACGCGAGCCGTGTCGAAGGACCTGCGCGCAGCGTTTTAAAATGATACTTCTCCGTGAAACCTGCCATAAACCTTCTTGATGCTCAGCGGGCTGCTAGTGAGATCGCTGATGAAACCTACATATCAATACGTACACGATTCGACATGACATATACGTAATAGGGTCCCGGGAAAAACGCTGCGCGCGGGTCCTTCGACACGGCTCGCGTTGCTCGCCGGCTCAGGATGACAATTGAGGGCGCTCTACTACGAATCGAAAAATTCACCAACTCTCACAATGACTGAAAAGGCGTTACGAACCGACGGCCTCTTTATTCCAGGCCTGCAGGTTGTACAGATAGGCGAAGAAGCCGCCGCGGGCGAGCAGCTCGTTGAAGTTGCCTTGCTCGGCGATCACGCCGTCGCGCAGGACCAGGATCAGGTCGGCGTTCTGAATCGTCGACAGGCGATGGGCGATCACGAGCGTGGTGCGGCCGCGCATCGCCTCGCGCACCGCGGCCATCACGAGCGATTCCGTCTCGGTGTCGAGCGCGCTGGTCGGCTCGTCCATGATCAGGATGGGGGCGTCCTTGAGCAGGGCGCGCGCGATCGTGACCCGCTGCGCCTCGCCCTCCGAAAGGCTATGGCCGCCCGGTCCGACCGGCTCGTCCAGACCGAGCGGCAGTTTCGCGATCAGCGCATCCAGCCGCGCGGCCTCCGCCGCCCGCTCGATCTCGCGTGCCGATGCGCCCGGCCGCCCGATCGCGATATTGGCGCGCATCGTCGCCGCGAGCAGCAGCGGCGGCTGCAATACCATCGCGATATTGCCGCGCAAGGAACGCAGGGTGACTTCGCGCGTGTCGTGGCCGTCGATCCGGATCGTCCCGCGCTGCGGCTCGTAAAAGCGCATCAGCAGGCTCGCCGTCGTGGTCTTGCCGGCGCCGCTCGGTCCGACGATCGCGACACTTTGCCCCGCGCGCGCCTTGAACCCGATCCCCTTGAGGACGGGATTCGCCGGATCGTAACCGAAGACGACGTCGTCGAATTCGAGATCGCCGTTCAATCGGCCGAGCGTGCGCGCGCCGGGGCGATCCTTGATCTCGGGCTCGATGTCGATCAGCTCGAAGCAGCGGCGCAGGCCGGCCTTCGCGCCCTGGATCATTCCGTAGGTCTGGAAAATCTGGTTGACGGGGACGTAGAGCGAGGCGAGATAGGTGGTGAAGACGATCAGGTCGCCGACCGTCAGTATCCCGCTCATCACATGGCGCGCGCCAATATAGATGACGAGCGCCGTGCCCACTGCGATCAACGCGTTGACGCCGCCCGCGTAGATCGTCTGAAAAGTATAGAGCTTGAGCGCCTCGCCGAGACTCGCGCTGCTCGATTCGACGAATTCCGTGAACGACTCGTTCTCGCGGGTGAAGGCCTGCACGACGTGAATCGCGGCCAGCGCCTGATGGGCGACGGTGTAGAGGCGGCTCTCCTTGACTCGCGCGGCGCTCGCCAGATGGTCGATCCGATGACTGACGGCGGCGATCAGGATGAACAGCAGCGGGACGACGCCAAGCGCGGCGCAGGTCAGCACCCAGTCCATCCGGATCATCACGATAAACATCGCGGCGAGCATCACGGCCGCCGAGAGCACCGGGAAGAGCCCGTTCATCGCGATCGTCTGGAGCGACATGCTGTCGTAGGCGATCCGGACCATCAGGTCGCCGACCTCGCGCCGCCGATGGAACGAGAGCGAGAGGCGCTGCAGATTGTCGAACATCTGGGCGCGCAACTCATTGACCATCCGCTGGCCGATCGCGATCGTGACGTAATTGTTGATGACGTTGAGGAGGCCGAGGACGAGATAGAGCGCGACCAGCACGAGACAGGCCGCGATCAGCAGGTCGTGCGGGGAGAGCGCCGCCGTCCAGCGCCAATCGAGCGGCGTGCCGCGCAGCACGTTGTCGATCACGATCTTGAGCGGCCACGGCTTGGCGACCTCGATCAGGCTGGTCGCGCCGACCGCCATGATGACAAAGATCAGGGTGCGGACGTGCGGGCGCAGCCGCCGCACAACTTCGCGATAGAGCCCGAGATCGGTCATAACGCAGCGGTGGCCGGTGGGACGGCGGCCCGGCGCGCGGCAACATCCTTGGCCGCGAGCTCCAGGAGCGGTGGGATGCGCCGCGCCTCAAACATCAGTCCCGCCCCCAACCCAATCAAGCCCACAAACAGCGGTACGATCCGATTGACGCTGGCGTGTTCGAAGCCCAGCAATATCAGGATTATCAGCAAAAACATGGTTACGTAGCACAACGTCGCGGCCGGACGAATGGCAAGTTTCCAGCCGATCATGGTCTGGCCGTCGCCTCCGTCAAGCAGGTTGATCGCCGCGGTCACCCCGGTGCGGGCGCGTACCTGCAGATCGTAGGGTTGATAGCCGTCGGTCAGGGCGACGGTGGCGCCACGCTCAAGCAGGGCCGTCCGCAAGGCGGCTGTCAGCTCCGCGACATCCCCGGCGGGTTGTATCGGGATATTTCCACTCCACTGCAGGCGAAAGCGGCCTTCAGATATCTTCAGCGGCGACCACGGTCTCAAGCGAATGTCTCGCGCGTAACTGCGAAACAGCGGCCCTGCCAGACATAGGACCGCCAGTAAGGCGCGGACTCGAACACGCGACAGCGGAGCGGTGGCAGCCATTCCGATTGCGCTCGCTAGCGTTGCGGCAAGGCCGACTATCCCGACGATCAGCAAGGCGCTGCTGATGAACCCGCCGAGCAGCAGAATGATCGAGCCGAGTACCCACGCAAGACTGAGCGGAATTTGCAGCAGCGGCGGGAAATCGGCTCCTCGATACAGGCTCTGGAAAAGGCCGCGGCCGAAGGCGCCGTAATAGACCCGCGTGCCCGTCCCGAGCCATCGCGCGATCCACCCTCCGTCCGCACCGTAGACGCCCTCTCCGCGACCCACGCGATCGGGATACTTGCGCGCGAGCGCCGCCTCCGCGCGGCCGTAGCCGATCTGTTGCCGCAGGTAATCGCGGATCGTCGCGCGCCGCCGATGGATCACCACCGCGCCCGGCGCATACGCGAGTTCGAGCCCATGCTCGCGCATGCTCCACGAAAAATCGACGTCGTCGCCGGCCGTCGTATACGTCGGGTCGAAGGGCGCGGGCTTGGGCAGCTTCGTCTTGTCGAGCGCCATGCTGCATCCGCATACCTGATCGAGCGTGTCGTCGCCCGCGCGCACTTCGCGCGGCTCGCCGGGCGCGGCCGCGATCGCCGCGGTCAACGCCGAGCCGCTGGGCGGCGGGAAGTTCTGTCCGCCGGCGGCGACCACGCCCCGGCGGATAATCGTCTCGACCAGATGGTACAGCCAGTCGCGATCAGCCTCGGCGTCGGCGTCGATAAACGCGACGATCCGACCCTCCGCCGCCGCGATTCCCGCGTTGCGCGCCGCGGCGAGTCCGCGATGCTCGATCACGACGACTCGCACACCCGCTTCCCTCGCGATCGCCGCCGTTGCGTCGCGCGAGCCGTCGTCGACCACGATGACTTCGTAAGCCGGGTAATTCAGCAGCTTGAGCGATTCCAGGCAGACACCGAGGGTCGCGGCGGCGTCGTAGGCGCAGACGACCACCGACGCTTTGGGCAGGTCAGGAAGCGGCGGCGGAAGTTCCCCTGAGAAAACCTCGGTAAGTGCGTGGTAAGCGAGCTTCGGTTGGCGCTCCCGGGTCACCAGGCCGAACGCCCAATCGGTAATCTCGGCGCCGCCCGTATGCCATTCGTCAGTGAAGGCGAAGACGATGAAGCCCGCGAGCCCGAGCTCGAAGGTGGCGCGCGCCTGCCAGCGCAACAGTTCGGCCTGATGCGCCTCGCCCTCGCGAATCGTGTCCATCCCGGTCTCGCTCAGGACCAGCGGCCGATCGGCGGTCGTCGCCAGCAGATGGGTCAGGTAGCGGCGAAAGTCGGCTTCGCGATGGAGATAAACGTTGAAGCTGACGAGATCGAGAAAATTAAGGTCAAGGTATTCGGCCGATGGATAGTTGGAGTAAGTAAAAAGGCCCCCGGGATCATTTTGCTTGCCGAGGTCATAGAGCTGGTGCAGGAAGCGGTTGACCGCGCGCGGCCCATGCCAGCGCACGATATCCGAACGTATCTCGTTGCCCAGGCTGTAGGCGAAAATCACCTCGGCGAACTGTTTCATCGTGCGCACGCCCGCGGTGATCGAGTCGCGGATATCGCGCATCATCTCTGGCGAATCGAGAAACGCCATATGAAACGGCCACGGCATCCCGACCATCATCCGCAACTCATGTTTGGCCGCGAGCTCGAACATCCAGGCCGGCGGCGGCACGTAGGTGCGCACGAGGTTCACGCCAAGCGCGCGCATCAGCGCGAAATCGGCGTCGGTGCGCGCAGGTTCAGGATAGCGTTCGCCGCGCGAGTTGGGTGTGAAAGGGCCGTAGGAAACGCCGCGCGCAAAGAATTTCCGCTCGCCGTCGTAGAGGTATTTGCCGCGGACCGTGAGACGGTTCATCCCGCTGAGCTTTGCCTAAAGGTCGGGAGGGCGCAACGCGGCCCCGCGCGCTTGCGCGCCCGGCTGGTTTTCTCCCGAGTCCGCCTTGCATATATTTTTGAGGGATGACCAAGCCACTTCCGGTCAACGAACCGACCAGTGATTACGTCCGGGTCAATGGGCTCCGGCTCCATTATCTGGATTGGGGCGGTGACGGGCCGCCGATCGTGATCGTTCATGCGACGGGCTTTCTCGGCCGCGTCTACCGGCCGATCGCGCTCGCCTTGCGCTCCATCGGCCACGTCTACAGTTACGATCAGCGCGGGCATGGCGACAGTGAACGTCCCGCTATCGCGGAGATCTCATGGTATCGCACCGCGGAGGATCTCGAGGGCTTTCTCCTCGCGATGGGTCTCGGCGGGGTGCGCGCGTTCGGCCATTCCGCGGGCGGGACCGCGATCGGCGCGGTTGCGGACAAGCGTCCCGACCTGATCAGGCAGGCGATGATCGTCGAGCCCGTGATTATCGATCAGGCGGACCCGCGCCAGCGTCCGAACGAGCTTTACGAGCGTACGCTCAAGCGCAAACCCGCCTTCGACAGTCTGGAGGCGATGTACGCCAATTTCGCCGGCAAACCGCCCTACATGACATGGGATCCGGACGTCCTGCGCGACTATTGCGAGTATGGGACGCGCGCCGACGGTGACGGCCGCCGTCTGCTCAAGTGTTCGCCCGAGGTCGAGGCGCGGCTATACCAGACCGCGCGCGACTTCGACGGTCTGGGCCGTATCCTGGCTTCAACCGTGCCGATGCTGGTCGTGTTTGGCGAGAAGAGCGAGAGCCCTGGAATCGAATTTGGCGAGCGTATCGCGCGCGACGCGCCGCAGCGCCGGGTCGCGGTCGTGCCCGGCGGCGGGCATCTGGTGCCGATGGAACAGCCCGCGGTAATCGCGCGGATGGCGCTGGAGTTCTTTGCCGCGCGCGGCGCCTAAGCCGCGCTGCCGGACGGTCCGCCGGCGCCACTGGGGGAATCGCGGCCAGGCGCCGCGAGCTTGTCGCCGTCCAGCATGGCGCGCGCCTCCGCAGTATACACACCCGCGCTTTCCCACAAGATGAGCGGCGGCTCGATGCTGACCTCGACGCCGCCACCCTTGCGCGCTTCGACCAGGATCATCGTCGCGGGACTGTCCGCATACGGATGGACGAAGCGGCAACGTTTCGGTTCGAGCGAGTTCGCCCTGAGCTCGGCCAGCAGGTCGGCGGTGCGCGCCGCCGTAAAGACTATCGCCACCCGGCCACCGTTCGCCGCGTAGCGGGCCGCCGCGGCGACAAAATCGCGAAGGCTCGCCCCGCCCGCCCCACGCGCTAGACGACGGCCCGGGTCGGGGCTTTCGCGGCCGGTTCCCACGGCCCGATAAGGTGGGTTGGCGACCACCCAATCGAATGACCCCGGGACAAGGCCGGTGACCGCGCGTGAACATATATCGGCCTGAAAGGCGCGCAGATTGTCGAGCCGGTTGAGCATCGCGTTACGCGCGGCGAGTCCCGCGAGTACCGGCTGCAGCTCGACCGCAACGACCTCGCGCGGCCGCTGGGTAAAGGCGATCATGGCGGCAATCACGCCGCATCCGGTACCGAGGTCGAGGACGCGGTCAGATTGACGGGATCGCACGAAATTTGCGGCTAAAATCGAATCAATAGCGAAGCGATAACCAAATATAGGCTGGATTATCGAAAGCCGCCCACCTAAAATCGTGTCCAGCGTTTCGAGGCGAGGATCGAATTGCATGGAACCAGCCGAAAAGGGTGCACGTTACGCCAGAATCTTCCGCAAGGCCGGCCTGCTGCTCGGCAAGGGTAGAGTAGCGCGTGCGGTCACCGTTCTTGAAGAGGGCCGGGTTTTCGCCGAGCGTCTCGGTGATCGCGGGATCGCCAATCGCTTCAAAGCCGAAGTCGAGCGCGCCAGCAAGCCCACCGAGTCGTTGGACGGCTAGTCGATCTCCTTCCAGTAGTATTATCCGCCGCGGCGCGTGTTGCGCGGACGGACTTGACGCGATGCGGTTCGTACTTAGATTCCTTTCAGAAGCTGCGACACAAGGCGCCAGGGTCGCGGCGGATACCATCAGTCTGGAGGAATCAAATGGAACTTAGATATGAAAATGGCTGGACCGGAAATGGCTGGCTGTTGGACCGTATGAACGGGGTAGTGCAGGAAATGACGCGGACGCCCCGGCGTATCACACCGTCGGTCGATGTGGTCGAAGAGAAGGACGGCTACCATTTCTACTTCGAGATGCCGGGTCTGAAGAGCGACGCCTTTGACGTGCGCGTCGAGCACGGTTCGTTGATCGTCACGGCCGAGCGCAAGCAGCCTGAGCGGGCCAACGACGCCCGGGTGCACGTGGCCGAGCGCGGCTACGGAACTTTCCGGCGTGCTTTCGAGCTGCCTGAGGACGCGAGCCCGGACCGGGTACACGCGGCATACAAGGACGGCGTACTCGAAATCACCGTCGAGAAGCGGCCCGAGTCGAAGCCGGTAAAAATCCAGGTCAACTAGTCAACTAAACGCGATTGCAACGAAGGGCGCGTCGGCTGAAGCGAGGCCGGCGCGCCCTTCGTTTGTTCGCTGGCAGCCCTGCAACTTCCGCACGGAGTAATGTCTCGCGCTGAGTGGACGATTTGCATTGGCGATGCGGATACGTCATCCGAGTCCGGCGGCTTGCGCGATCATGCGCCGTGAGATCTCCCTTCCCGCAGTTGCGCCACGAGAACCACGAAGTCGCTCAGCGCTTGTCGTACTCGTCGTGGTGGTGCCACCAGTAGCCTGTCTCGTTGCGCCCCTTGGGGGCGCGGTCGAGCCACTGGTACGCGCCCCAGAGGCCGTCCAGTCCGCGCGCATAGGTGGAATAGGTGTGGTAGACGAGGCCGTCCTCGAGCACGAACGCGCTCATGCCCGGCCTCTCGCGCGCGTAGGTGGCCACGTCGGTGCCGGTCATAGCAGCGCCCTTAGCGGCCCCGTCGGGTGTCGCGCGCGAGGGTATCTTGGGCCCCTCGCCGCCGCGTGACTGCAACGCCGCCTGGAGCCGGTAGTTGTATTCGACGGTCCCCTCGCGCTGTTGCTCCTCGGTGAGCGAGACGTTGAAGTCGAAGTTGAAGTCCCCCCCGAGCGAGGACGCCCAGGGGAACGTCCAGCCCATCCGCCGCTTGTACACCTGCAGCTTCGCGAGCGGCGCCCGCGACACCGCCGAAAGCGAGACGTCGTGGTTCGCCAGGTGGACGAAGAAGCCGTTGAACCCGTCCGCGATCGCCGAGCAGGACGGACACCCCGCCGTGTAGTCGGGCCCGAACATGAAGTGGTAGACGAGGAGCTGCGAGCGCCTGCGGAAGAGGTCTGCCAGCGAGGCGCTCCCCTCGTCGGTCTCGAATCGGTACTCCTTGTCGACCCGGACCCACGGCAGATCCTGCCGCCGCCGCGCCAGCTCGTCGCTGCGCCGCGTCAGCTCCTTCTCCTCCTTGAGCAGCTCGAGCCGCGCTGCCAGCCACTCTTCACGTGTCCCGGTCATATGCTTCGTCATCGCGCTGCTCTCCTTCGTGTCGTTACATCGTCGGCGTGTCGATCATGAACAGGTTTGGTCGGTTCGCGCTTAGCGATTCCGGTGCTTGAGCGCACGTTCGATTTCGCGCTGACTCGTCTTGCGCGCGATCGTCTCGCGCTTGTCGTACAGATGCTTGCCCTTGGCCAGTCCGATCTCGACCTTGGCGCGGCCATCCTTGAAGTAAATCTTGAGCGGCACAATCGTATAGCCTTGCTCGCGCACGCGGCCCCACAGGCGATCGATCTGGCGGCGATGCAGCAGCAGTTTGCGCGGCCGGGTCTCCGCGTGGCTGAATTGCCCCGCCGGTGCGTAGGCTCCGATATGCACGCCGTGCAGATACATCTCGCCGTTCTTGATGCGTGCGTAGCTGTCGCGCAGGTTCACGCGATGGCCGCGCAGCGACTTCACCTCGGTGCCGAGCAGCATCAGCCCGGCTTCGACCTCTTCCTCGATAAAGAAGTCGTGCCGCGCCTTGCGATTGTCGGCGACGAGATCAAAGCCGTCCTTGGACGGCTGTTTGCTGGTTTGACGCGCCACGGGGTCCGAGTGTATCGGCGCGCGGCGCTTTCGGAAACCGGGGGATGCAACGGGCGCCAGTTAGCTACTAGCGCCCGTTTTTTAATTGGCTGATGCCGCGGCGATTACCACAATTCCTTGGACGCGATCCGCGCCCCTTCGGCCATCGACTGGAACTTGGCCCAGGCGATTTTCGGATCGACCGAATGGAAACCCGCGACCGTCGCGAAACCGCAGTCCGTGCCTGCCATCACGTTCTCGCGACCGACCAGCCGTGCGACGTTGCAGAGGCGCTGGGCGACCAGTTCCGGATGTTCGATGAAGTTGCTGACCGAGTCGATCACGCCAGGAATCAGCAGCTTGCCCGCCGGCAGCTTGACACTCTTGAAGACCGCCCATTCATGCTCGTGGCGCGGATTCGACGCCTCGTAGGAAATCCCGGCGGCATTGGCCTTCAGGACGATATCGAGGATATCGCGCAGGGGCACATCGCGATGATGCGGTCCTTCGTAGTTGCCCCAGCAGAGGTGGATGCGCACGCTCTCCGCCGGGATGCCGCTGAGGGCGTGATTCAGCGCCTCGACATGCAGTTCGATATTCTTGCGAAACTCGGCGAGCGACGCGTCCGGAAACTGGATATGCCGGCCCATCGCGAGATCCGGGCAATCCACCTGCAAGACGAAACCCGCCTGATGGATCGCCTGGTATTCGACCTTCATCGCGTCCGCGAGCGCGGCCAGATAGGCCTCGTGGCTCCTGTAGTATTGATTGGGCAGAAAGATTGAAATGACGCCGGGCGAGGCCGCACTCATGAAGACGTCGGCCGGCTTCACTTTCGCCACTGCGGCTTTGAGATTGGCGATTTCGGTTTCGAGCCCGGAGCGGTCCTGGTATTTGACCGCCGCATTGCAGGCAGGGCGTTTGAGCGTCGCGACCGGCGAGTCGCCCAACACCCGGGCGCCCCACTCGGGATAGTCGGCGAGATCGCCGATGCCGAAAAAACCTTCGGCGACGCCGCCGAAACCGCTCAAGCGATCCTTCGGATAGGTCGCGTAGGAGGGCTTGTCGACCTCGCCGTCATTGATCACGTCGACGCCACACTCGATCTGCTTGGCCACGATCGTGCCGACCGCCGCCTTGACCGCGGCGTCGAAGGCCGCTTTATCGCGCAATGCGCCGCTTTCCTTCTGCTCGATCAGCGGCAGGAGTCCGTCGGGCCGCGGCAGACTGCCGGTATGCGTCGTCAGAATCCGCTCAGTACTTCGCTTCATGGTTGATTGCTCCTTGCTCCGCGTGGTGTCTCCCGCTCAGCCCCACAACTCGCGCGAGGCGAGCCGCGCCCCTTCGGTCAGCGATTTGAGCTTGGCCCACGCGATCGCGCCGTCGACGGCGGACGATCCCGCGATCGTGCCGAAGCCACAATCCGTTCCGCCGATTACGTTCTCGCGCCCGACCACGCGGGCGAGATTGCAGATGCGCTGCGCAACCAGTTCGGGATGCTCGATGAAGTTGGTCACGGAATCGATTACGCCCGGAATCAGAATTTTATCGGCCGGGATTTTGACGTTCTTGAAGACCGCCCATTCATGTTCGTGCCGCGGGTTCGACCCTTCATAGGAGATCGCCTGGGCGCGGGCCTTCAGCACGATATCGATAATATCGCTCAATGGAACGTCGTGGTTGTGCGGTCCTTCATAGTTGCCCCAGCACAGATGGACGCGCACCCGATCGGGCGGGACGTTGGCCAGCGCATGATTGAGCGTGTCGATATGCAGCTCGATCGTCTTGCGAAATTCCGCAAGCGAGAGGTCCTTGTAATGCACATGACGGCTCATCGCGAGGTCGGGGCAATCGACCTGGAGCACGAAGCCGGCCGCGCATATCGCCTCGTATTCGGTGCGCATCGCCTCCGCGATCGCGCGCAAGTAGGCCTCGTGCGACGGATAGTACTTGTTGCTCAGAAAGAAGCTCACGACCCCGGGCGACGCGGCGCTGACGAAAGTCTCGGCCGGGCTCGCGCCCGCGAGCGCGTTCTTGAGATTCGCGAGGTCCGTCTGCAACGCCGCATGGTCGCGATAGGCGATCGGTCCCGTGCAGGCGGGCCGCTTCATATGCACGCCCGACGATCCCATGCCGCCCGCACTCGCGCGCGCGTAATCGGGGAAATCCATCATGTCGGCGCCGCGGATCGGCGCGCTGCGCTCGCTGCCCTCGAATCCGCTCATCCGATCTTTCACATAAGTTGCGTAGGACGGCTTGCTCATCTCGCCGTCGTTCACGATATCGATGCCGGTGGCGATTTGCCGCCGCACGGTCTCGCTCACGGCGGTTTTGACACAAGCGGCCAGCGCCGCGGGGTCGCGGAGCTCGCCATCTTCCTTTTGCCGGAGGAGGGGTAACAGATCGGCGGGGCGCGGCAGGCTGCCCGTGTGGGTGGTCAGAATTCGTTCGGTGCTGCGCTTCATGGCTTCGGCTCCTTTCGTCGGGGCCACGTTAGCGCGCACCTGCGGCGATCGTAAAGGTCGCCGCGCGTCATACCCATGCTTGGGTCAAGAATGGCTGCATAGCATTCAGGTAATCGGCTCCAGAAGCTTCTCTTCATCAGCGTTCTGAAATGCGGCCATTTCAACATCACGCGCCCGCCAATGACAGTTAGTTTCTTCAGCTAGGGCTTTTGCGTAACGTCGGCACCAGCTCACCCAATTTTCGTAAAAGTCCCATTGGTGCGTGTATATCGTGCTGGCGTTGCGAGTCAGGCGAATTAGTGGCGGAAACGTTCGGCTTCCGGAAGATGCGTCCAAAAACCGATCAACCCAGCGTACTATACGAGAATCAACCATCGGGAAATCGTCCGGGTTCATAAAGGCAGGAAACGTAGCAACTACTGGCATCGCTTTGCTTCTGATCAACAATGTTTGGAATGTCTCAAAGGGTTTTTTAGAAAACTCCTTCACGAAGAGGGCGCACGCCTCCCACAATTCAGGTGCTTTCGTCTTTTTCTCTACCACACGATTTATAATTTTGTTGGTCCGATCATCGCGACGGCCCTTTTGTGAGTACATTTTCCAGAAGACCACTTCATACCAAGCCTCCAGATGGTTTTTCCCTTCCTTGCGGAAGCGGGCCTCGAAATTCGCGGTTCCCGCGCGGTCACCGAGGTACAAGTTGGCGGGAAACCACTTGGAAGCGAACAGTCTTCTGTTCTGGAACGAAGCAAGATTTACAGTGTAAGAATAGCGCCCTAGGGCCGCCCGCCACGCATCGCTCTCACGACTCATAGCGCCGCGTCCTGTCGCTGATTCGTGTACGCCTGGGCCGCTCGTCTCGCTCTCACGATGATAACGGTTGGCATTCTCAACCTACCTAGCGGAAGTGCGGCATCACCTTGGTCGCCATCAGCTCCAGATGCTCGTCCATCTTGCGCACCGGGTAGCCCGGCGGAACCGTCCAGCAGTAGAAGCGCTCGACCGGTACCGACGCGGTGTAGGCGCTGATCGCTTTGACTGCGGCATCGGGCGTCATCACCTGGAAGATGCCGCTCGCCTTGAGCGCTTCGAGGTTCGGCATCGGTGGAAAAAGCTCCTGGCCCGCCTTCTTGGTCCATTCCGCATAGACGTTGATCTGGAACTGCACGTGCGGCGCCATCTCATACCAGGTTTTCTCTGGGTCGTTGGCGACGACCAGCCAGAAGAAGCCGCCCGCGACGCGAGCCTGTGCGGGATCCTTGCCCGCCGCGCGCAACTCGTCGAGGTACATCCGGTAGATGCCGGACATGTCGCCGGTGCCGATATAGCCGTCGCCCAGCCGGGCCGCGCGGCGCGCCGAGGCCTTCGCAAAGCCGCCGACCCAGATAGGAGGCCGTGGCTTCTGGAGCGGCAATGGCGCCAACCGGGCGCCTTCGATAGTGAAGTGCTTGCCGCGGAAAGTAACGGTCTCGCCCTCCCACAGCCGCCGGATGATCGCGAGACCCTCGTTCGCCCGGGCGCCGCGCGCTGAATGAGCGATTCCCAGTCCTTGGAATTCCTCGGTGCGGTAACCGACGCCAATACCCAACTCGAAGCGGCCGCCGGAAAGCAGATCGATCGTGGCGCCGTCTTCCGCGACCCGCACGGGATCATAGAGCGGGAGCAGCAGCACGGAGGTCCCGATGCGAATCTTTTTCGTGCGCATCGCGATCGCGCCGGCGAGAATTAGCGGGGACGGGGCGTGGCCGTCGTCGACAAAATGATGCTCGGTCAGCCAGACATCGTCGTATCCGATCGTCTCGGCCCAGGCTATCTGATCGACCGTCGCGTCATAGACTTCCTTGTCGGTTCGCCGCCACTGGGCGGGATTACGGAAGTCGTACCATAGTCCGAAGCTGATCTTGCGTTTGGCGCCCGCCATGAGTGCTCCTCCTGCTGCCGTCTTTCGCGATAGCATCAAAGCGGAGGACGATTCTACCCGGTGGCGCGCATCTCGTCGTCGTGGGATCTCATGCCTTTGACTCGCTTGTAGAGTGCGAAACCCACGCCGATGATCAGCAAAACGCCGATCAAGGTGTCGAAACGATGGAAGTATGGTCCAAGCTGGGTCCAATGCTGGCCAAGGTCCATCCCGGCGTAAGCGAGCGCCAGGCACCAGAGATAGGAGCCGGCCAGCGTGTAGAGGGTGAACGGCAGCAGGCGCATCCGGCTGACGCCGGCGGGAAAGGCGATGAAGGTACGCACGACCGGCAGCAGGCGGCTCCAGAAAACTGTCACACCGCCCCAGCGTTCAAAAAAACGGTCCGCGATCGCCAGTTCATGCGGCGCGATCAGCACGTAGCGGCCGTAGCGTTCGAGAAACCAGCGCCCACCACTGGCGCCCACATAATACGCCACGTACGAGCCCAGCAGGCAGCCCGTGGCCCCCGCGAGCGCAACGATTTGCAGATTGAAGCGGCCGGTTGCTACGAGATAACCCGCAAACGGCATCGTCACTTCCGACGGCAGCGGAATACACGCGCTCTCGATCGCCATCAGCAAAATAATCCCGCCGTAACCCAGCGCCGCGATAACTCCGACGACCCACGCTGTCAGCGCGCTAATGAGCTTGTCCATGCACTCTTTATCCCTGCTTTGTGCGTCCCGAGTAGAGTGTCATTCCGGCGCGGATCATGCGAGCCGGTTTGTTGCGCGGACGTGAAGCCTCGCGATAATCCGGCGGTGGCGGGCGCGCTAAAGTCACTGCGGCGTTTGCTTCGTGACGGTAAAAATTGTATGACTGTATATATGTTGATTCGGGCGACGCGGGTTTGAGTAGACCCGCTGACCGGAGCAACCAAAATTTCGGCCGCTTTCCGGGAGCTGCGGCCTAGCGAGGGAAGGACCAATGGCGAAGGATACACTCACCATCACGGATAATCGCACGGGCAAGCAGTACGAGATCCCGATCGAAGCAGGCGGCGTAATTCGCGCCGCGCTGCTGCGGGATATCAAGGCGTCGCCGGACGATTTCGGGCTGATGTCTTACGATCCGGCCTTTACCAACACGGCCTCATGTCGCAGCAAGGTCACCTTCATCGATGGTGACAAGGGCATTCTCCGTTATCGCGGCTTCCCGATCGAGGATCTCGCCGAACACAGCAACTATCTGGAAGTCGCCTATCTCATCGTCAAGGGTGAATTGCCCGACGCCAAGCATTACGCGGCGTGGGAGCAGAACATCAAGACCCATACGATGGTCCACGAGAATAACAAGAAGTTCATGGAAGGGTTCCGTTACGACGCCCATCCGATGGGGATGCTGGTCGGGACGATCGGCGCGCTTTCGACCTTCTACCCCGAGGCCGCGAATATCAACGATCTCGAATCGCGCCGCCTGCAGACTCGCCGTCTGATCGGCAAGCTGCCGACGATCGCGGCCTTCGCTTTTCGGCACAGCCGCGGCCTGCCCTACGTCTACCCGGACAACGAGCTGAGTTACGCGGGGAACTTCCTGGCGATGCTCTTCAAGATGACCGAGGTCAAGTACCAGGCGAATCCGACGTTGGAAAAGGCGCTCGACGTCCTGTTCATCCTGCACGCGGATCACGAGCAGAACTGCTCGACCAATGCGATGCGCTCGGTCGGGAGCTCGCAGGTCGACCCCTACTCGGCCGTCGCCGCCGCGACCGCCGCGCTCTACGGTCCCCTGCATGGCGGCGCCAATGAAGCGGTCATCCGGATGCTGGCGGAGATTGGCTCGGTAAAGAACGTTCCGGACTTCATCAAGGGCGTCAAGAAGGGCGAGCGGCGCCTGATGGGCTTCGGCCATCGCGTTTACAAGAGCTACGATCCGCGCGCCAAAATCGTGAAGCGCATCGCGTACGAAGTATTCGAAGTCACGGGACGTAATCCGCTGATCGACATCTCGCTCGAACTCGAACGAATCGCGCTCGAGGACGACTATTTCGTCTCGCGCAAGCTCTATCCGAATGTCGACTTTTATACCGGCGTGACCTATCAGGCGATGGGCTTCCCGATGACCATGTTCCCCGTGCTCTTCGCGATTCCGCGCACCTCGGGGTGGATGGCGCAGTGGGCTGAAATGGTGCGCGATCCGGAGCAGAAAATCGCCCGTCCGCGCCAGATCTACGTTGGCGAGCTGATCCGCAAGTGGACGCCGCTGGGCGTGCGCAAGGAACCCATCCAGCGCGAGGACGCGGTCAGCGATCAGATCTGAGTTCGCGACGGCCAGTCGCAGGGTTGCGCCGCCGGGCGCACCCTCGCGGCCTTGATAGCGTGGGCGGCCTGACTTGCCGTAAGATCGCCTTCGCCCATGGCCTCGCAAAATTCGCTTGAGGCGGAACTCCGCCGATCGATCGAAGGCGAAGTGCGTTTCGACGCCGCCACCCGCACGATCTATTCGACCGACGCATCCAATTACCGGCGCGTTCCGCGCGGCGTCGTCATTCCACGTCACGCGGGCGACGTCGTCCGCGCCGTCGCGCTGGCCCGCGAAAATGGGCTTCCGATCCTCGCGCGTGGCGGTGGCACCGCGCTGGCCGGCCAGACCACCACGGCCGGACTCGTGCTGGATTTCTCGAAATATATGAATGCGGTCCACACGATCGACGCGGACCGGCGGCTGGCGATCGTTCAGCCAGGCGTCGTGCAGGCCCAGCTCAACGCCGCTGCCGGTCCGTACGGTCTTTTTTTCGCGCCCGACCCGGCGACCAAGGATCGCTGCACACTCGGCGGGATGATTGGCAACAACTCATGCGGCGCCCACTCGGCGGCGTATGGCAAAACGGTCGACAACGTCGAATCGCTCGACGTTCTGCTCTACGACGGCACGCGGCTGACGCTAGGCGCGGACGGATCGCTCGGCAACGCGATGGGAACCTCGCCGGAAGAACGCGAGACCGCGTTGCGCCAACGCTTGCAGAACCTTGCCGGTCGTTACGGCGAGCAGGTCCGTGCGCGCTATCCGCGCATCCCGCGCCGGGTCTCCGGCTATAATCTCGATCAACTGCTCCCCGAAAACGGTTTTAACCTCGCGCGGGCGATCGTCGGTTCGGAGGGGACACTGGCCGTGGTGCTCAATGCGACGGTGCGGCTGGTACCGAAGCCCGCGCAGCTCGTACTGGTGGTGATGGGGTTCGCGGACGTCTTCGCCGCCGCCGATCAGACGCCGTGGCTGCTCGAATATCGGCCGCAGGCGCTCGAGGGTTTCGATCACCACCTGCCGGATTTTGCGCGCAGCAAGGGGATGGCCGGGGTGAAACTGCTGCCGGCCGGCCAGGCATTCCTCGTGATGGAGCTGGGAGGCGCCAATAGCGACGAGGTGCGCGACACCGCCGAGACCGTGCGGCGCCGGGCGGCATCGGTCAAAGACTGTCTTGGCGTCGTGGTGCTGACCGACCCGGCCGAGCAGCGGGCGGTATGGTCGATTCGCGAGTCGGGCCTTGGCGCGGGCGCGCTGCTTCCGGGCCATCCGCGCACCTGGCCGGGCGCCGAGGACAGCGCGGTGCCGCCGGCGCGGCTCGGCGAATTCCTCCGCCGGCTGGTGCCGATGCTCGCGCGGTATGATCTCGCGGCCGCCACCTATTACGGACATTTCGGCGAAGGTTGCGTCCATTGCCGGATCAACTTTGATTTCTTTACCCCCGAGGGTGTGGCGAAGTTTCGCGCGGCGATGGTCGAGCTGGCACGCCTGGTCACCGAGTTCGGCGGTTCGCTTTCAGGTGAGCATGGCGACGGGCTCGCGCGCTCAGAACTGCTGCCGGCGATGTTTGGTCCGGAGTTGATCGGCGCCTTCCGCGAGTTCAAGCAAGCCTTCGACCCCGATGGCCGCATGAATCCCGGCGTGATCGTCGACCCCGAGCCGCTCGACGCCCATCTGCGCGTCGGGCCGTTGCCGGATCCGGCCGCGCTGCGTACGCACTTCAACTTCAGCGCGGAGGGCGGTCTGGCAGGCGCCGCGCTCAAGTGCGTCGGTATCGGGAAATGCCGCAAGACGGACGCCGGCACCATGTGCCCGTCGTACATGGCGACGCGTGACGAGCTGCATTCGACGCGCGGCCGCGCCCGTCTGATCTACGAGGCGCTCAACGGCGATCTATTGAAAGAAGGTTTCGCGGACGAAGCCCTGCACGAGGCGCTCGAGCTCTGCCTGTCGTGCAAGGCCTGCAAGACCGAATGTCCCGCCGCGATCGATATGGCGGCGTACAAGGCTGAGTTCCTGAGCCATTACTACGGACTCCATCGACGGCCGCTGGCAACGCTGTTTTTCGGGCGGATTCACGAGCTGGCCCGGGCGGCATCTTTGGCTCCGAAGCTCGCCAACCTTTTCACTGAAGGCGCGTTGCGCGGTTGGTCGCGGCGCCTGCTCGGGTTCCATCCGGAGCGTCAAATCCCGCGCTTTGCCGGTACGACTTTTCGCACGTGGTTCGGACGGCACGCCCCGCGCAATCCCGCGGCGCCCGAGGTCCTGCTTTTCCCCGACACGTTCAACAATTTCTTCGAGCCCGAGGTCGCGATCGCGGCGACCGAGGTGCTCGAACGTGCTGGGTTCCGGGTCGTTATCCCGGACCGCGATCTCTGCTGCGCGCGTCCGATGTACGAGGCCGGGATGCTCGACGCCGCCCGGGTGCGGCTGGCCGAGATGCTTGCGGTCCTCGACCGTTTTGCCAGCCGGGGAGTCGTGCTTGTGGGGCTCGAGCCCAGCTGTCTCCTGACGCTGCGCGACGAGTTGCCGTCGATGTTTCCCCGCAGTTCCGCCGCTCGTCGGCTGGCCGATCACGCGATGCTGCTCGACGAATTTCTTGCGGCGAAGGCGCCCGGCTTCGCACCGCCCCGAATGAGCGGTCGCGCACTGGTCCACGGCCATTGTCATCAGAAGGCGCTGGCCGGGATGGGCGCGGAGCTCGCGTTGCTGGGCCGCTCCCCGGGACTCCAGGTCGAGACGCCGGACAGCGGCTGTTGCGGGATGGCGGGTGCGTTCGGCTACGGCGTGGATCGCTTTGCGCTCTCGCGGACGATTGGCGAGCGGGTGCTCATCCCGGCGATTCGCGCCAGCCCGCCAGATACCGTGGTGATTGCCGACGGCTTTGCCTGCCGCGCGCAAATCCGCCAGTTTTGTGCCGAGCGCCGTCCGCTCCATCTGGCGCAAGTGCTCAACTCAAAAACCAGCGCGCCCGACGGGGCGCCGGACGAATCGAGGTAGCCTCATGATGCGTTTGGGAATCACGATACCGCTTGACGGCTTTCAGGACCGCCATTTCGGCGAGCTGGTCCGCCAGGCGGAGAAACTGGGTTATAGCGACGGCTGGACGTACGAGACCTTTGCCGGCGACGCGATCACGCCCATCGCCGCGGCGGCGACGATTACCGAGCGGATGCGTCTCGGCACCGCGATCGTGCCGGTCTTCACCCGTCCGCCGGCGCTGATTGCTCTCTCGGCGGCGGGGCTCCAGCAGCTCTCGGGCGGGCGCTTTATCCTAGGCGTCGGGATTTCGACCCCGACGATCGTCGAGCAGTGGATGGGTGTCCCGTACCGGCTGCCGATGACGCGGCTGCGTGAAACTGTCAGTGCGATCCGTGCGGCGTTCACCGGGCAGAAGGTGACGGTCGAGGGCAAGACCGTGCGGATCAACGGCTTTCGTCTGGCGGCTCCGCTGGAAAACCCGCCTCCCATCTATATTGGCGCGCAGGGCGAGCAGATGCTGCGGGTGGCCGGCGAAATCGGCGATGGAGTGATCGTCAATTACATCACGCCGGAGACTTTCGCGCGGATGCTCGGGCCGATTCACGACGGCGCGCGCGCGGGTGGCCGCAATCCCGCAACGCTGGATATCGCCTGCCGTATCCTGGTCGCGATCGACACGGAAGAACAGGTCGTGCGCGACATGCTGCGGCGCGAGTTGACGGCCTATGTTACCGTGCCGCAATACAACAAATTTTTCCGCTGGCTGGGATTCGAGGACGAAGCGCGCACGGCGCTCGAAGCCTGGAACGCGGGTGACCGCAAGCAGGCGCTGGCCTCGATACCGGATCGCATGATGGAGGCGATCTATGTCTTCGGCACGCCCGCGAAAATCGCCGCGCGCCTGCGCGAATACGAGCGGGCCGGGATCACGTCCTCGGCTTTGCAATTTGTTTCGTATCAACGGGATCCGGCCGAAAAGCGCTCCCGCATCCTGCGCGCGATGGAGACCCTCGCCGAGGCTTGGCCGCTACCTCGGTAAATCCCGCCATGCTGCACAGGCTCAAGGCGGACGCTGAGGATTGCAGTCGGATGGTGCAGGATGGTAGATATGGTAGCATGAGATGGTAGAAAGGTTTACCAAATGGGCCTGAACATCAAAAACGAAGAGACACATCGGTTAGTCCGAGAGCTCGCGACGCTGACCGGAGAGAGCATGGCTGCGGCGGTTGCGGAAGCGGTCCGTCAGCGTCTGGACCGCGTGCGGCGTGCGCGCGGCGTTAGTCTGGCTGACCGTCTGATCGCTATCGGCAGGGATTGCGCAGCACATCTCAAGGAGCCGTTCCGATCGGCCGAGCATAGTGATCTGCTCTACGACGAGCGCGGATTACCGCGATGATCATCGATACCTCGGCGCTCATCGCGATCCTTCGTGACGAGCCGGAAGCCACGGCTTGTGCAAAGGCAATTGAGGCCGCGACCAGCCGTCGCATCTCAGCAGCCAATTTCGTCGAAGCCGCGATCGTGATCGATGGGAGCCGCGATCCTGTGGCAAGTCGCCGCTTCGATGATCTCGTGAGAGAGGCGGATCTAATCATAGAACCGGTGACGGAAGCTCAGGCGCGCATTGCGCGTGACGCCTACCGTGATTTTGGTAGAGGCAGTGGTCATCCGGCGAAGTTGAACTTCGGCGATTGTTTCGCCTACGCACTCGCCAAGGTTGCGGGCGAACCTTTACTCTTCAAAGGCGATGACTTTGCCCACACGGATATCACCGCGGCTGAGTAGTGCAAGACCGGTGGAAAAGCGCTCGCGCATCCTGCGCGCGATGGAGTCCCTCGCCGAGGCTTGGCCACCAACCCGATAAACCTGTGAAAACGCAAAGACCCCGCCCCTCGGGGGATGAGGCGGGGCCTTGCTTCAGGGGAGGGGAGGCTGATTGGCGTTTACCGGATACCGCTGAGCATCGGAACGGCGATTGTGCTGAGTGTATTCACGGTCTGATTGTTTGCGTACGAGCCGTTGTAGCCGTAGCCATTGTAAGGCATCGCGCCGTAACTGGCTGGGCCGGAGTAGCTCGAGGGCGCATAACCGTAGCCGCCGTTGCAACCGAACTGGTTGTTCAGGCCGCCGATCCGCTGATTTAACGCGGTGACGGTCGGCACGAGCCGGCCAGCCGCGCGGCTATCGCCACGTGCGCGCAATTGGGCGATAGTATTCATCGTATTGTAGCGTTTCGTCATCATCCAGCTTTGTGAAGTTGCCGGGGTCGACCCATAGGCTGCGGCGGCATTGCAGTTCGGCGCACCAGCATAGGCTTGGGTTGGCCGCATGTGACCCCCGTAACCCGGCCCATATGCCGAGTAGGGCATTACAGGGGGCTGCCAACGATGACCATAGCGGTTCCAGCCGTAAGCATTGTTCACGAATGGGCGCTGGGCCGGGGTGCCGTACCAGCCTCCCCGATTCCGTTGATGATTATCCCATCCCCGGTGCCAGCCCTGGTCGTGGGGTGCGAAGGGTCGTGGACGATTCCATTCACCGTCGTGATCGTGATGGCCAGCGAAGGCGCTGACGGGTAACGCCAGCATCGCGATACCGGCCATTGCGGAGAGGATCTGCTTCTTGGAGAACATGATTCCGAACCTCCTGATACACCTTTGACGGTTGGTGGTGGTCCGCCGTTTACATCCGGTCGAGGCAGTCTGATGGAAAGCGTTTGAGCATGGAGCATGCCGCCCCAGACGAAAGGAAAAAGGGCTGGAAGATCGAGGATGAATCAGCGCGCGCGGCTGTACAGCCAGGATGAGCCGCCGCGGTTGCCGGAAGTCGTCGTGGCCCGACCCCATCCGGGTCAGCCCAACCCTACGACCCCGTAAGTTTAGATCGAATCGCGAATACGACGGCTGGTTCAGGGCACGGGTGCGGTTGCGAGTAGCCCGGCCACTTCGTCATAGCCCAGCATCAGATTGAGATTCTGGACCGCCTGGCCGGCGGCGCCTTTGCCGAGATTATCGATCGCCGTGAGCACGCAAAGGGTTTGCGAGCGGCGTTCGAGGACGAAGGATAGCTCGCAGAAATTCGTGGCGCGGACGTTACGCAATTCCGGCAGCTCCCCCGTCTTCAGGACGCGGACGAAACGCGATTTGGCAAAGCTCGCCTCGAAGGCGGAACGCACGTCCTGCTCGGTGGTACCGGCCCGCGGCCGCATAAAGATGGACGTGAGAATCCCGCGCGTGACGGGCAGCAGATGGGGCACGAACATGATGGCGACGTCCCGGCCGAGGGCGAGGCCGATCTCCTGCTCCATCTCGGGCATGTGCCGATGGGTGCCGACCTTATAGGCGCGAAAGTTCTCGTTGACTTCGGCAAAAAGCTGATCGATCGCAGCCTGACGGCGCGCTCCCGTGGTTCCCGACTTCGCGTCGATTATGATCGACGCCGGATCGATAAGGTCCCGCCGGATGAGCGGCAGGATGCCGAGCAGGGCACCGGTCGGGTAGCATCCGGGATTCGCCACAATCCGCGCTTCGCGCAGTTCACGCCGATGGAATTCACTGAGGCCATAGACCGCTTCTTTGAGCAAGGCGGGCGCCGGATGGTCCGCGCCGTAGGTCTGACGGTAGGCGGCGGGATCGCGCAGGCGAAAATCGGCCGAAACATCGATTACTTTGACCCCGGCGCTCACCAGCTCGGCCAGGATCGGTGCTCCGACCCGCTCCGGCAGGCACGAGATCACCAGCTCGGCCCGTCCCTTCAACGCGTCGGCCCGCAATTCCTCGAACGGCGGGAGGTCGATCCCCGCCATGTGACGATAGAGTTCGTTGACCTCGCGACCCGCGTAATGCTCCGACGTGAGCACCGCGATCTCGACGAACGGATGACCGGCAAGGATGCGGACCGCCTCGATTCCGGAGTATCCCGAGGCTCCCAATACGGCGACTTTCACGCGGTCATTCAAGGCCATCGGTAAACCTCTAAGGCCGTTAGCGGACTTAATAATCAGGTAACTCGAATATCACAAAACGGCGCAGTTCGCCAGTTACGATACCTGTCCACTAAGGAAGCCGATACAACATGCCACAGCGCCAAACGGCGCTGTAAAGCACGGAAAACGCTTTCGTCGCCGAGCAATCGTTAACGTTTCGAGTATTGCGGCCGCTTGCGCGCCTTGTGATGGCCGTACTTCTTACGCTCGACCTCGCGCGGGTCACGCGTCAGCATCCCTTCCTTGCGTAACGCCGGGCGGAGTCCCTCGGACGTTACGACCAGGGCGCGCGAAATCCCGTGACGCACCGCGTCGGCCTGGGCCGACGTCCCGCCGCCCTTGACCTTCACGATCAGATCGTACTGGCCTTTAGTCTCGGTGAGTTCGAAAGGCTCCAGAATTCTCATCCGCGAGGTATCGCGCGGAAAGTACTCTTCAAGGGAACGGTTGTTAACCGTAATCGCGCCGGAGCCAGGCGCCAAGCGTACACTGGCGACGGCGGTTTTGCGCCGTCCGGTGGTTCTGATGGTGTTCTTCTTCTCGGGCATTGCGTGAAATCCTGCTGTTTTCGACGAGGCTGGGAGCAGCGCCTATAACGTGATTGGTTCCGGCTTTTGCGCCGAATGCGGATGCTCTCCGCCGCGATAAACCTTGAGTTTGGTGAAGAGCCGCCGGCCCAGCCGATTTTTCGGTAACATCCCGCGTACCGCCGTCTCGATCAGCCGCTCGGGCTTCGCTTCGAGCATCTTGCCGGCCGAAGTGCTGCGGATCCCGCCGGGATAATCAGTGTGCCGATGGTAGAGCTTGTCGACGGCCTTCGCACCAGTCAGCTTGACCTTCGCGGCGTTGATAATCACGACGAAGTCGCCGGTGTCCTGATGAGGGGTGAAATCCGGACGATGCTTGCCGCGCAGGACGCTCGCGGCGCGCGAGGCCACTCGCCCCAAGGCGCGGTCGCTGGCGTCGATCAGGACCCAGCGGCGGTCCCGGAGGGCGTTTTCATGGGAGATGCTGACAGTCTGTTCGGTCAACTTCAATTTCCGCGCACCTGCATCGCTTCGGGCACTCCCCCGCAGCGTAAATTTTGGCGGGGCCGATGGGATTTGAACCCACGACTTCCGACGTGACAGGCCGGCGTTCT
>JBKQPD010000238.1:0-4013 GCA_052145175.1 Binataceae bacterium (SeqCode)
TAAAAATGCAATCACAGAGCCATGGAGCAATGGCCAAGCCGAGGGGCAAATCAATAGACTGAAAACCCTCAAGCGAGCGATGTATGGTCGCGCGGGCGTAGAGCTATTGCGCGCGCGCCTGTTGCCCCTCCCATGATCCAATTGCACGGAAAGTGACGCAGACCCTGATAAAGCACAACGCGACACAAAGGGGGCAATGCTGGCAGACAACCGTTCAACGAACGTCTTCCGCATGCATTGATTGTTATGGCATCGCCAGCGGCCAAGACGCAATTTCAGAACCACTGGCACTCCTTGAGCCAGCAGATCCAGCAGCTGTGGCGCGAATTTGAAGTATTGCCGCAGCCAGGACACACTGGCGTTCCAGCACCAGACGCCGATCACAACCCAGCAATCGTCTTGAAACTCAAAGTTTTCGACCTGAATTTCTGGCCCTAAAGTCCATCTCGCTCTTTTTTTCATGCTCCATTTATACACGGCCCCGCTTGCGAGAAACTTTCAAGCACGGAAAGTGACGCAGACCCGTATTAACTGCCATCTGACAGCGGACACCACGTGGCTCTCCGCCATGTTCCATCCTCGATCTCGAAACGATCAAGGTGATTATCGTCCTCAAGCCGATATGATGTCAGCCCAGCGCTTGGTGCGTTTGCGCCATGACGCCGCAAATTGGCACGACGCCTGAGACGTCGTGCCGCATGGCACCCCCAACTTTGAGACGGTCTCTCAGGCACAAGCCCGACCTACCTGCGCTGCCTCTCCACCCGATCTTTCAACCAATCCCGCCTTTGCTCCGAGCCGCTTAAACCCGAGCGTTGTTGCCGCTTTCCCCTAGCCGGCTTGCTCGTCAGACGCTTCTCTCGCGGAGGCGGCGGGGTGGTACTTCACTTCGGGTAGGGCTCGCCCGGACGCAGGCCCTCCCAAAGAACCTTATTGTAAAGGGCCGGCGGAACAAGGTCGGCGTCCGAGAAGTCGAAGCCGCGGGTCTTCTCCACCCAATACGCCACGTCGTGGGTCGGCAGGACGTCCGGGCCCTCGGCGTATTCGATGCCGCCTTCTTCCGAGCGGGCGATCTTCGTGCCCTTCAGTATGGTTGAAGCGACCGCATCGAAGCTCCACGCGCCCGAGGAGCCGATGTCGAAGATTTCGGTCATCGGCCGCTGATAGGCCGTGTTGAGGTTCAGGTGCGGTAGCCCCAGCACATCCTCGATCGTGCGCAGGAGATTGACCGTGGTGTAGTGCGCGCCGATGACGCTCCTCTTCTTTACGTAAGCTCCGACGACATAGGCCGGGGCGCGGTGCGAGTCGATATGGTCCGGGCCGTCCTGGCTATCATCCTCGACCACGAAGATAAGGGTGCTGTTGGCGTAGCGGCTTTTCGACACGGTCTCGACCAGGCGGCCGACGGCAAGATCGTTGTCGGCGACCTGGGTCTCCGGTGTATTCAGGCCGGCGACCTCGTTACCAAAACTGCCCGTATGGTCGTGGTTGAAGCGGACCAACTCCATAGTCGGAAGGTTGCCCGCGCTCACATAGTTCTGGAACTCGCGGTTCCATTCGTTGAAGCGATAAGTGTCGGGATAGGCGTTGTCGTAACCGCGGAAATAGACGTCTGTGATTCCGGGCTGGACCACGTCGAGTTGCAGCGGAACGACCTGGAGCACTCCCGCGGCGCCGGCATTGGTGATCGGTTGGCCGCCTGCCGTGATGGCGCCGACGTTGACGGTGAGCATGCCGTAATTGCGCAGCGTTCCGCCCGCCGCCGTCACGGCGTCGAAGATGTAGCCCTTGCCGGCGCCGGAAGGCGCGTCGCTGGCTGCGACGTCGTGGGTGCCCGGCAGCACGTTATTAACTCCGCCCGGCGGGGTGCCGACGCTATCGGAATAGGCCGATCCGAAGATACCGATGCGCTGGGGCACGGTAAGTCCGGTCGGAACGTTGCGGTTGGCTCCCTCGGAATCATAGCTAAGGCCGCGGTCGGGACCGGCATAGTTGATGTTCTGGGTGAGCGAGAGGGTGCTCGTGGCGCGCCCCTGGAGCGACCAGCCCCAGCCATCCATGGAGGCGTCGCCGGTGTCGAGGAAGTGATCGAGCGTAACGAAATCACTCGCAATCCTGTGCTGATTGGGCGTGATCGCCTTGCCGAATACGGCCAGCTTCGGATCGGTCTCGGCGCCATTCTTCAGATCGCCGAGGACCTGGTCGAAGGTTCGGTTCTCCTTGATGATGTAAATCACGTGCTTGATCTTGGAGCGCAGGAAACTCATCACCTGCTCGTCCTGGCTGTTCCGAGGCGCCGAGTAGAAGTTGTTCCGCGCCACCCTGCCGGTCAGCCGCTCCAACTCCTCCGATTCCGGCACCCGGGCGCTGACCAGGGTCGACCGGTCATTGTTGAGCTGATACTGGTTCGCGGCCGCGGCGGCGATCAGGGCCGCTAGGTTGCCGCCCGGATAGGTTACCGTGGTTAGCAGGTTCGTATTGCCGTATAGAGTCAGCGGGTTCGGCCCCTGATCGCTCTTGCCGTTGATGATATACATCCACTTCCCGTCCTTGCTGAAGGCGATGTCCTTCGGCGCATAGGCGGTGGGGATAAGCCCGACAGTCTTCTCGGCGCTCGGGCCGGTGAGCGGAATGACCGCGACGGAATTGGCGCCGTCGTTGACGGCGTAGAGCGTCTTGCCGTCGGCGGACAGCTCGACGGCGTAAGGCGCCGCGCCGGTGTAATGCGGACCGGTGAGCAATTCCTCGGGCCCGCGGGCATCGATCTTCCGAACGACAGTGTTGGATGCGGTGTCGATCACCGCGACCTGATCGGCATTGTCCTGGGCGACGTAGAGCCTCGTCTGAGGCGCATTCAGCGCCATTCCGTTCGGGAGACCGTCGACAGGGATCCGCTTGATCAGCTTGCCGGCGCTGGCCGAGGAGATGTCCACGGCGACGATCTCGCGATCTCGGTTCGCCGAGACATATGCTGTATCGTTCCCCTTGATCACGACGGCGAACGGATATTCGCCTCCGGGAACGCCGTCCTGACCCTGCACATAGGGCCGCAGGTCGAACTCGTAGCGCACCCTGCGCGAGCCGGTGTCGATCACGCTGATCGAGTCGTTGAAGTTGTTGGCGGCGACGAGGGTCTTCCCGTCGGCCGAGAGGGCGATTCCGGCAGCATTCGGCTCGATGCCGCGGCCGATTCCCGTGCGGTTATGCCCGAGGCCGATCTTCGCCGACTGGGTCCAGATCCCGCCGGTCTGCGCATAGGCATAGACGGCGTCGTCATTGCCACCCGCCGCATAGAGGGTTTTTCCGTCCGCTGACCAGACGAGACCGACATAGGCGTTGGTCTGCTGAATCACCTGCTTCAGGATCGGCTTCCTGCTATTCGCGCCAGCGATGTCGTAGAGGAAAATGTACTGGTTCGACGCGGCCGGATCGAAATTGCCGGTCTTATCGCGGTTGCTGTTAAATCCTGCGCAGAGAATAGCGAGGAGCTTCCCATCTGGACTGACCGAGGCGCGCACGGCCTCATTGGCGACGAAATTCGGGTAGTTCGCGAGGCCCGGGTTCAGGTATTGCTGAACCGCACCTTCCGGCGCTGTCGGCGTAATGAGCTGGCCGGTGGGCAGCCGCGCCGCACGATCGCTCTCGTCGTCGGCGCCATCGTTCTGCGCTGTCGCGAAATCATAGGCGAGCGCGAAGCGTGGCGTGGCAAGCAGCGTCGTAGCGAGCAGCACCGCCCTAAAAGCCCGAGATTGAACTAACTTACCCATGGATTCTTCCCGTCGTTCCAAGATGAAGCATTGCGGTTGTCGTGCTCGTTTTTTATTCCACTCATTAGAACACTATGCATGGCGATCTGTCTTTACGAGCGCAGAGGAGCATTCAACCGACGCTTCACCGGTCTGTATGTCCTGGTAGCCACCTGTAAAGATTGAAGCTCTTGAGCAATCATCGCAAGATGCATCAATCTACCAATCCTCTGTTTCATTTTGAAGTCAATTTGGTAACGTCCGCGA
>JBKQPD010000239.1:0-8500 GCA_052145175.1 Binataceae bacterium (SeqCode)
GTCAAGCGATCGAGAATTTGCAGCGCGAGGAACTCGACCCCCTCGACATCGCCGACTGGGTGGAGAAACGGGAGGCCGCCGGCGACTCGCGTATCACGATCGCCAAGCGCCTCGGTAAGCCGAAATCGTACATTTCTGAGATCGCGCTTTTGATCAAGGCGCCGCCTGCGATCCGCGAGGCCTTCAGGAGTCGGCGAATCCCGGACATTCGCTCTGCGTACCTGTTGGCGCGGCGATATGACCAAGATCCTGCCGGCGTCACCACCTGGCTGAACGGCGATTCACCGATCACCCGGCGGAGCGTGAAGCGGACGCTCGCCGAGTCCCATCCTTCACGCAGCGCCACCCCGAAGGCGCCGCCGGCTGCGCCGCGGCCGGGGGCCGGTTTGTGGAATAGCCTCGCCGTTCAAGTCGCCGGCCGGGAAGGCACGATGGTGCTGAAACCGGGCCACCGGGCGAACCAAGGCACCGTCCAATTTGCCGATGGCTCGCAGGAAGCCGTGGCACTCAGTAAGATCCGGCTGAAGACTTGGATGGCCTTGTGAGAAACGACATCGCCCACAGCGGACTCTTAAGGACCGCGCGCTTCTCCGCCGGCGCGGCAACGGGGGCGCTGGTCTTGATGATCCGTGCGTGCGCGCTCGTCGTCTTCATGGTGATGTCCCTGGCAGAGCCCTTTCTCGCGGTCGTGTTGAGCGCCCTGGCGATTGGATGCTTTTTTGTCGCCGTGTTGTTCGGCTTCATTTTCCATGCGCCGTTTCCGCATCGTTGGTTTGTTCTTGGTGCGTCCGTGGTGTTCTTGATGGTGTACGTGCTGTATCGCTTCATGATGCAGGGTGTACAGAGACTGCTCAGGTGAGGATGGACGCTACGGCGTTCAAGCTACTGGAGCGCAAACGTCGATTTAAGCCCCAAACTCTCGAAATCGCCAAGCGGCGCATCTTACGTCGGGAAGCGGCGACGGCTCTCGCCGCCGCCTACGGAGTCAATTTGCAGCGCATCTATACAATCGAGACACAAGTCACCGCCGCATGGCAGGAACTGCATCTGCCTGCCGGCTGGTCCGAAATCACCCTGGTTGCGCCGAAGCCCCTCATCGCTGAGTTCAAACGCCGTAGCCGAGCAGCGCGCGCGAAGCTATTGCGCAAGACGCAGCTCAGGATTCAGTCGGCAAGCCGCACGAAGGCCCGCTGACGTGCTTTTCGTGAGCGCAATTGCCGATCTCGATGCGGAGCCTGCCTCGTCCGAGAGCGAGGAAAGCGCCCTGATTGCCTGAAATCGGCTAGGATCAGCAGGAGTACTCAAAGGGTGTTCGCAAATGTCTAACCGCATGCCTTCAAAGCCTCGCGAAATATCGGTGAGGATGACGGTTCGTGACGAGGCCCAGGCGCGCGAATTGGACATGGCCTGGCGCGAGATCATCAACGGCGAACGCCTCGCGAGGACCGAAGCGCTCGAGCACGACATTCACTCGATCATGGATCGGGCGCAGGAAGCGCTTCTGACCATCGAAACCGCCATCGGCGAGAATCCTACGTCCGGACAAGCGGGTCGACTGATCCGATTCATCGTGGGCCTCTATAACGGATACGACTATCCATTCGATCTCACGGAGCTGCGAGGGCTCGACACGCGGATGGCCAACGCCTGCCTCGACTATCTCAATTATGATCGCCTCGGCAAGCGAGAGGTGCATCGCCACCTAACCGGCGGCGAGCAACGTCTGCACCAATGGCTTGAGGATTATGGGATCGAGCCTCGAACGAACCACGAACGGTAGATGGCCCGTCGGCAAGATTCGTGTAAAAAGTGCTCATAGCGCCCAAAGGCCGACAAAATTGGTCTTGCGCCAGGCGAAACATCGGCTTTGAGAGTCATTTCCATGGCTTCAAGGTTCTCCTTCGGAGGATCCCGCCGACGAATGCTGAGAGAGAGCACATCAGCGGCCCGGCGTCATGTCAAGGCGATCGCGGTCAAGGTCCAAGGCGTCGAGATTATCGCCGCACACCCAATGCAAGAGGATGCCCGGCGGGTCAGGCTTTAGGGAAAAGCTCTTCACCGTCCTCGCGTACTGCTCCTCGGTGGTGGTTGAGCGTTTGATGCGGGGGAAATGGGCGGCGAAGCCCGCGACATCGAGTGGTGCACGAAAGACCGACGCCGCGCCGTCGCTGTCCGCATTGATGCTGAAGAACACGTAGTCTTGCATTTGCACCATGCAGGCCAAGACCAGGCGCACCAGGGGGTTGTTCGGGTTCACGAGCGCGTGGTAAGTCCCGTGGCCGTAAAACTCGAAGGTAAAGTGAACCACCTCGAACTCACGGGTTCCGATCAACCCCTGACCCAATCGCAGCCCGATGTCGGTGACGCGCCGCGGGACGGGCGGATCGAGGCGTAGCCCCAAGAATCCGCTGACGCGTTTTTGCTCCTCCACGAAGCCCAATGCGAAACACGGCGCATCGGCCGCCATGAAGTCCGCCAGGAAGCGCCGATTGATGGTCATTCGAGGCCGAAAGGTCTGCACGGTGTGATGTCGCGCGAGGGCTTGTGCCGAAGTGGCGGTGTCGTGCAACTGCCGAATACTCGCGGCTAGGTCCTTGAAGGCTCGCAGGATCGGCTGTTGTGCCTCAGCAGCCAACTCCGACCCCTGCACCTCGCGAACCAACCGACTGACCGCGGCGCTCCACTCGCGCAACGAAACCTCCACATCGGACGTGTCGTCGTCGACCTTCCGTCCGCGGCGTGATTCATCGATGCGTTGTTGCAGACGGCGCTCAAGGGCGGCGCCCTCGGTCAAGAGCCTCTGCATCGGCTCCTTCACATGCTCTGGCAGCCGCGGCAGTTGCTTGACGTGAGCCGGTACGCCGACGCCCGTGCGCAGTGCCTCGGAGAGGTTCTCCATGACTGTCGCGTAGCGCACGAAGCCCGGATATTCCTCGCACAGGGTCTCAAGCTCCTCATCCGTGGTCGAATTCCACAACGCTTGAAGGCCTGCCATGTACGCGACCATCTGATCGACCAATGCCGAATCGCTCAATTTCTGCCCGGCCAATTGCCGCACACGCTGATCGATGCCGGCAGCAATCTGACGGTTGACCTTCATCGAGTTCACATCGCCTCCACGATCCGTTCTCGTTCGTACTCAGCCACGGTCATCATGCCATCCATCATGCCGGCAGACCCCGCTCGACCGGCACCGGGTCCGGCTCCAAGGGGAGATTGGGCAACTTTTAGGACTTTCGCGCCGCACGCCGATCGCAAGTTATTGATTTCCTGAGACCACGATCGTGCGTAATTTCCTGCGTGGGACGGCTTGCCGAGAGCTCATAAGATCTGGTTTCGACAAGCGATTCTCGACCCAATGTCCTATTTTCCGGCGAATCTTCCCGGTAAGCCTTTACGGTCCATCTGCGATTCGGAAACGGTATGCGCTGTTTTCTTTCGGCAATCTCCCCGTCGGCGACTCATTGAGGCCGCACTTGTTGAATGGCAACTTTGAGAATCTCGGAAGCGGCCGGCGCACCGACCGCATGCCCCGTATGCTCCAGTAACAGTTGCGCGATCCCCTGATGTGTCAGCTCAAAGACTCGTCTCATCTGCTCGTGGGTGAGGGCAAGCAAACTATCCGCACGGCAAAGCGCTCCCATCACTCGCAGCTTCGCGTGCTGGGAGGCTAACAGGACGCCGTTGTCGTGCAGAATGGCATGGCGCAGGACTCGCAGGTCGCCGAACGCATCGACCTTGATCTGGTCGGCATCTACGCCCCTGGTGCGACCGATCCGCGGCCGGATCTCTTCATTCCAATACGCAAATATAAAGGTGATAATCGCCCAGCAGATTTGTTGCTCGTTGAAGCCCGCCTCGGCGTTGGCGGTAATAAAGTCATCGGTCCTCGTGATTCGCTGCAGGATGACATCGGGGCTCGACGGATCTTCAACACTCGTGACCACGATCGTTGGCCTGCCGTCCTTGATAACCCGCCCCGTCGGACGCAAGACTCGCGGCATTTGCTGCTCGATGCGGACTTTATTACCAGAGAACCCCGCTAGGCAGTCGCAGTACACGCCTTGCTGTCGCTCCACAAACGCAATGAAATCGCGAAGAAGCGCAATCTCCGTTTCGACGTCCGGCGGCGTCCAGCCGAGCTCAGCCTCGATCTTTTGCCGGTATGGCGTGCTGATCTGCTTCGGAGCCCGCCGGACATATTGCTCGGCATTCTCGCGAACCGGCCCTGTGCGGCCACGCAAGTAACCGACCACGTCATCCGCCGACGGCACACGGCCGTCACTTCCATCGAATTTCGGTGGCAGCGCCGTCCAGACAATCGCATCGAGTTGCTTCGTCTTCGCCCAAGTCTCAAGGTCCACTATGAGGGAAGGTGATGCCTCGCCGATGCACCACCGTCCTATTGCGCCGGCCTTGGTCTTGGGGATGCGCTCGCGCATTCTCAGGGCCTCGACCGCATCCTCAACTGTCTGGACATCCAGCAGCGCCCAATAGGCGCGCGACGCTGGCGCCGAGGCGTGTAATACCAGCGTGACGCAGCCGTTGTCAGATTGACGCAGAAATTCGACGCGCACCAAAGGTCCGTCGGCTAACCACCCTTTCGTGGGCAGTTCACCCTTACTCCAGATCAACGAACCCCAACCTAGGCATGCGATGCGCGACATCTCGACGTCCCGGCGTTCTTTGCGTTAGCCCATTCGCGATTTCGAGGAGCCCCATGCTAGCGGCTATAGCATTGCGAGCGAAGCCGCGATCAGGCGGGTCATCCCGACTCGTTTGCTGCCCCTATGGCGCGCGGGTTCGCCTCGGGCATCGTCGTGCGCCGAGACCGTCCGATCAGTCGGGCTTGACTTTAGGATATATTAGGTCCTAAATAGGACCTATATCTACAGGAGGCAAGAGAAATGTCACTGTCTCAGTCGTCTGTCGCCAAGCCCAATGTTACGCACACGGCCATTTCGCACATCCAGGTCGGGGGGGATGCCTGCCCCCTTTGCGATCAGCCTATCCCCCACGACCGTTTCGATGAGATCAAGGCGCGCATCGAAACTCGACAAACCGCGAATGAGGCGGCGGTCACCGCGCGGCTGCAAGACCAATTCGCGCGACAGACGGCAGAGGCGCTTGAACGGGAACGCCGGGTCGCGTCGGCACAGCTTGAGGCGAGCATTGCCAACGCGCGGCGAGAGGAACGGGAGTCGGCCGAACTCGCAGCCCAGCAAAAGCTCGCGGCGGCCGAGCAGGCCAAAGCCGACGCGATAGCGGACATGCGGGCTCGCTTCGAAGCAGCCGAGAGGGCAAGGGCCACCGCCGAGGAAGTTCGCGGTGCCTTGCAGGTGCAGCTTGAACAGGCCCAGCGCGACAGCGAGGCTGCGATTCAGAAGATCCAGCAGGAGGCTGACGCTAATGCCCTCGTGATTCGTGAGGAAGCCAGGGGTCAAGCTCAGGCAGAAGTCAAAGACAGACTCGCCGCCCTGGAGCGCTCCCGCGAGGAATCCGAAAACGCCTACCAAGGACGCATCAAAGAAGCGGAAGAGGCCAAGGTCGCCGCGGAGCAATCGAGCGGCGAGTTGCGGGCTCTGCTCGATCAGGTACGCACCGACAGTCACGCAGCGATAGAGAAAGCAACGCAGGACGCGGATGCACGAGTGAGCTCCGCACGCCAGGACGCAACCCTAGCCGCCGAGACGGCTCTGCAAGAAAGGATTGCCGGAGCCGAGCAGGCCAAAGCCGACGCGGAGGCGAAGGCGCGCGCCGCTGAGGAGCAAAACAGGCTGCTGCAGGAGACCCACAGTGTCCAGATGGAGGCACGCCTCAAAGAACAGCGCGAAGCGATGGAGAACGCACAGACTGACGCCGTCAATGCCGGGAAATCAGCCGCGTTCGAGAAGGAATTGAAACTTTCCAACAAGATTGAAGAGCTGCAGCGCGCGCTCGATAACAAGACCACGGAAGAACTGGGTGAAGGAGCGGAAATCCAGCTCTACGATGTGCTGAAAGGACACTTTGAAGGCGACAAGATCGAGCGCATCAACCCCGGGCAACCTGGTGCAGACATCCTTCACGTTGTGATTCACAATGGCCGGGAATGCGGCAGCATTATCTACGATTCAAAAAATCACAGCGCATGGCGCAACGACTTCGTGACCAAGCTAGCCGCAGACCAGATGGCCTCGAAGGCTGATCACGCAGTCCTATCCACACGAAAATTTCCGAAAGGGGCTCGCCATCTTCATATCCAGGATGGAGTCATACTGGCTGCGCCCTCCCGTGTCGCCGCTCTCGCGCAGATTATTCGCCAACACATCGTCTCGATGCATACTTCGCGCCTGAGCGATGAGGCACGGACTCAAAAGACCGCCCAACTGTACGCCTTCATCAACTCTGGTCGCTTCCGCGACATTTTCAAACGGATCGATACTAACGCCGACAAGCTGCTCGATCTGCACGTGAAAGACAAGAAGGCGCACGATACGATGTGGAAAAATCAGGGTGAGCTGATTCGCTCCATGCAGAAGGTGCATGCGGAAATCACCAATGAGATCGAAATGATCATCGGTACGGCTGAGGCTCAGGAACGGGCCGTACATGAGTAATTCGGGTGCCATTAACAGCACGCCCAATGTGGTAAGTCTGCAGGAGCGACGGCTAGATCGCACGGTGCTTCGCACCTATCGAACCACGGCAGACATTGATGACATCATCCCGAATAACAACCAGCCGCGTATGGGTCCAAAGACGGATGAGGAATTGCAGAGGCAGATCGAAGCAAATGGCGGTCTTTTTGAACCGCTCCTCGTCGAGCCGCATCCAGAGATTTCTAAGAAGTTTCGCGTTATCGATGGCGACCGACGATGGACGAACTCCCGCGTTCTCGTTGAACAAGGTAAGGAAGAATACCGGCGGATTCCGATCGAAGTAACCGACAGAACGCTTTCGGAAGAGGACCGGCTCCGCGTCTGGATTTATATTCACCGACAACGCAAGGAATGGGATGCCAAAGAAAAGGAAATGGTTGCTTACCGGCTCGTCGATATCATGGGGCGCGCGAGTGCGGCCAACATCCTCGGAATCACGGTTCGAGAGCTCGACAAGCTCGTCGAGATATTCGAGCTATCGCAGAAGTTCACGAGCCTACGCGATCCAAGCGCGGCCATTACTTGGTCGCGCGAACTGATGGGGGTAAGCAAAAAGCTGCTAACACCGAGTGTCCTCGAAGCTGTAGTCAAGAAGGTCAATCAGAAGAGAATTACCAACTCGAAGGACCTGCGAAAGCTTCGCGCGGTTCTCCCCGATCCCGTCGCTCGCGCGCAGTTTCTGAGCGATGGCGGCGACATCGAATCTGCGATGCTGCGAGTGGTGCCGGCTGCAAAACAAACAAAGGCGGGACTGCCGGGCGATCTTGAGGCCGCGGTGGAGGCGATGAAGGGTGTTCCCTGGACCGTACTCCAGGAGCTAAAGGGTGATCCGCAGATTCTGAGAAAAATCGATGACGTGGAAGCCCTCCTTCAATCCCTGCGGAAGGCACTGTCTTGACCGGCGGGTCAGAGATGCGCCACAGCGCAGGTTTGCACGATCGCCACGTGATCGATCGGCAACGGACATTATGACGGCATCAATACGTCCACTCGGGACGACTACGGGATCAATCCTCGAGCGGACCGAGAGCGGTAGTTGACCACTGCGTAGGGGAAGTCCGACCAATCGAAACCGACGCGATCGAAAATGCTCTTCTGAACCGAATGCCGGGGCTTGCGCAAGTTTGACCCGGCTATCGAACAGCGGCTCACGGAACATCTGCATTCACGTACGAATGCGACTCTATCTCGGGGTCGGCTGGAACAGGCCGAAGTTTCATAATATGAAAGAACAAGAAAGAGCAATATCTTTAATTCTTCTTCCTCATCTCCGACTGCCAGTGCTCAACCAGTTCATCAAAGGTCGAATAACCCTCTTCTCTCATGACTCCGACACCAATGGTCACATCGATGTCAGGGGCGACTTGATTACCATTTAATTCCGGCGGTTTGAACGTCGAGGTTTTCTTCGTCCGTTTTCTTCGGGCGAAATTAATTTATCGTCTTCTTCGCATCTCGATTTTTCCGTCGCCGGTGTTGGTGCATCGAGTGCGTCGGCGGCTGCATGGTCGTCGGCGAAGATGGATCCTCAAGCGAGGGATCCATGGCGAACAAAGTTCAAAGCAAGTGCCTGGGCTGCGGCGAGATTTTCACAGCGGATGTGCGCAATCGTGGACGTCAAAAGTACTGTCCGAAGCGCGCCTGCCGAGCGGCTGGCAAGGCGGCGCGTCAGCGCCGCTGGCTCGCGAAGCCAGAGAACAGAAACTACTTCCGTGAAGCCGACAACGCCGCTCGAGTACGCGAGTGGCAACGAGCCCATCCGGGCTATTGGCGCAACACGGCGCGTCACAAGAGCCGTACCTTACAAGACGCCCTTCGTCCGCAACTATCTGAGCCACATAGAGAAAGCGCCACTTTAG
>JBKQPD010000240.1:0-80029 GCA_052145175.1 Binataceae bacterium (SeqCode)
CGATACTTGGCGCCGAAGCACAAGAGTCGGAACGCGAGCGGATTCAATCCCGCCGCGATCAGATCATCGACCAGCGGGAACTTGCCCGCGCTCTTGCTGATCTTCGCCCCCTCCATCCCGACCAGAAACGCGTTGTGCACGAAATAGCGCACGAACGGCTGACCGGTCGCCCCCTCCGACTGCGCGATCTCGTTCTCGTGATGGACCGGAATATGGTCGAGCCCGCCCGAATGGATATCGAGCGTCGCACCGAGGTACTTCATCGACATCGCGGAGCACTCGATATGCCATCCCGGATAACCGCGGCCCCAGGGCGAATCCCACTGCATCAGGTGATCCGGCTGATTCAGGACCCACAACGCAAAGTCGTGCGGGCTCCGCTTGTCGGCCGAATGCTCAAGCCGCTGCCCCGCATTCTGTTCCTCGAGACTCTGCCGCGAGAGACGACCCCGCCCGCCCGGTCCGCGCCACTTCTCGATATCGAAATAGACCCCCGACGGCGCGACGTACGCCCGTCCATTGGCGAGGATCCGCTCGATCAGCGCGATCATGTCGCCGATATGATCGGTCGCGCGGCAGAGCAGCGGCGGTTCGGGTAGCTCGATATTGAGGCGCGCACAATCGCGCTTGAACTGCGCGATATAGAAATCCGCGATTTCCGCCGGGCTCTTGCCCGTGGCGCGCGCAGTCTTTTCGATCTTGTCCTCGCCCGCGTCGGCGTCGGAGGTCATGTGGCCGACGTCCGTGATATTCATCACATGGCGGACGGTCCAGCCATTGAAGCGCAGCGCGCGCTTGAAGGTATCGACGAAGAGATACGCGCGCAGGTTGCCCAGATGCTGCGGCAGGTAGACCGTGGGGCCGCATGAGTAGTAGGTAAGCTCGGGCGGATGGGCCGGGGTCAGCTCCTCGACCGAGCGGGTCAGCGTGTTAAAGATATAGAAGGGTTTCACGATAGCAATGCGCTATCGTGCCATAACTATCGCGGCCAAGTCAGCCACCTGCACTCGGAAGTCAGCGACTTGTGCCCAGCACAACGAAGAGGAAAAGAATATGGCGGATTCGAAGAAGGTTGCTCTCGTCACCGGCGCGGGCAGCGGTGTCGGCCAAAGCGTCGCGCTCGCGCTGCTCCGCGCGGGCTACGCGGTCGTCCTGGCCGGCCGCCGCCGCGAACCGCTAGAAGCGGTCGCGCAAGCGGCCAAGGAGTTCGCCGCACCTGCCCTCGTCATGCCGACCGACGTCAGCGATCCGGCGGCGGTCAAAGCGCTATTCGCGAAAACCAAAGAGACCTTCGGGCGGCTCGACCTGCTCTTCAACAACGCCGGCGTCGGCGCACCGCCGATCCCGCTCGAAGAGCTGAGCTTCGAGCAGTGGAAAAAAGTCGTCGACATCAATTTGACCGGCGCGTTTCTTTGCACGCAGGAGGCCTTCCGCATCATGAAGGATCAGACCCCGCGCGGCGGCCGGATCATCAACAACGGCTCGATCTCGGCGCACAGTCCACGCCCGAATTCCGCGCCCTATACTTCGACCAAGCACGGCATGACCGGGCTCACCAAGTCGACCTCGCTCGACGGGCGCAAGTATGATATTGCGTGCGGGCAGATCGATATCGGCAACGCGGAGACCCCACTCACCGCCGCGATGAAGAAGGGCGTGCCGCAGCCCAACGGCACGGTCGCCGTCGAGCCGACCTTCGACCCGATCCATGTCGCCAACGCCGTGCTTTATATGGCGAATCTGCCGCTCGACGCGAACGTCCAGTTCATGACCGTGATGGCGACGAAGATGCCGCTGATCGGGCGCGGTTAATCACCGGTGAGATCTGCCGCCCTGCTGGTGTCCAACGCACGCTGCAAGTCGTCCTTTCCGATGGACTTATTGCCACGGAGATCATCGAGCAGCGCCTTAACCTCCTGCCCCTTCCGATAGTAGGCGACGCCGGCCTCGCTATCGTCACTGCCCCTGTAAGACTCGCTGTCCATGCGATCCACTTTCTCCGCCTGACGCAACGCCGCTATTGCCTGCGCCGCTTGTGGCGTGCCCGGCAAAATCCGACCTGCGTCGTCGGCGAGAACCATAGTGCAAGTCAGTCCCAACAAGAGTGGGGCAAGAGAGAGCGAAACGAGATTCTTATTCTTCCTCATGTCACTATCCTCCTGGACCATCGACGTCGCCGGACGCTGTTTTATTCGCGGTGGTTGAGCGGGCGCGGTTAAGCCGACCGGCGGCAGGAATCCAGGTCGTAGCGCGAGCGCGCGATACGCTTGTACTGGCGATCGGCCAGCCAGGCGAAGCCGGGCATGTACCAGAGCCAGGCGAGAACACCACGGATACCGTGCTGCTGGCGCAGGATTTGGTTGACCGCGCGGGCGCCGCGCCAAAGGTTGCCCCGGTCGTCGACGACATGAAGTTCGACCATCAGCGCGTCGAGGGTGAGCTCGGGAAACTGCGCGCGGACTCCGGCGTCATGAAAATCAAGCAGGTCGAGCGTGGCGGAATTGTCGAAGTCGCGGATCGCCTCGGTGCTCGCCCGGCACATCCCGCAGGCGCCGTCGTAGAGGACGGCCAACCTGCCGGGGCGCGCCCGGCTCGTATGCTCATCCGACCCCAAATCGCCTGGCATTAACGGCGCGAAAAGCGCGGATTTTCGTTCTGCCGGCGCAGCTTCCGGATCTCCTGAATGATCCGCCACTCATAGCCGTCGACCAGCGAGCGCCAGCCGGCCTCGACCAGATTGGTCGACTTCGCGAGTGTCGTCCAATGGAGCTTGCCGTCGGAGAATTTCTTGACCGACATGACCTCGGCTTCGGTCGATTCGCCGCTCGCGTGTGCGTAGGTCTCGGTCACGCGCACACTCTCCAGATAGGGAAAGTATTTGAGGAGCGCCTTGCGGAGCGCGTTGTCAAAGGCGTTGACCACGCCGACGCCGCGCGCCGCCTCGGTCTGCTCGACGTCGCCGACGCGAATCATCACCGTCGCGTCGATCGTCATCCGCCCCTCGTAAAAGTCGTCGATCACGCGCCGCCGCACGACCTCGAACGGTGCTTCATAGTTGCCTTTGGCCTTGAGATCCGCGAGCTCACGGGATGCTTGCGGCGTTTCCGTTTCGTAAAAAATCGATTCGCCTTGTGGCACGGCCATGCACCTATTGCGATTATCTTATTACAACTAAACTAGTTCAAGTTCTAATAAACCAAGCTAATACTTCCAACGGTTACATCGCGAGACCGCCGTCGATCTGGATCACCGCTCCCGTCACATATGACGCGGCGTCGGAGAGCAGAAAACCGGCGAGCGGCGCGACGTCATCCACGGTCCCAAAGCGGCCGAGCGGAATCATCTCGAGCGCCGCCTTGCGATTCTGCTCGGGCATCGCCGCCGTCATGTCGGTCTCGATAAAGCCCAGGGCGAGCGCGTTGACCCGCACTCCGGTGCGCCCCAGCTCTTTCGCCATCGCCTTGGTCATCCCGATCAAGCCGGCTTTGGCGGCGGAATAGTTGACCTGCCCCGGCATCCCGACGACGCCGCTGATCGAAGTCACGTTCAGGATCACGCCGCGCTTCGCCTTCATCATCATGAAGGCCGCGGCCCGCGCAAAGTTAAAGGCTCCAGTGAGATTGGTCCGGATTACTTCGTTCCAGTCCTCCTCGGTCATCATCACGAGCAGCTTGTCCCGGGTCAGTCCGGCGTTATTGACGAGACCATCGATCGCGCCGAATTCTTTCTTGACGGCGTTGACCATCTCGCGCGCCGCCTTCAGATCGCCGACGTCCGCCTTGAAGGCCAGCGCCTTCACGCCCAGGCCACGCAACTCTTCCTGCAGGGCGGCGGCTTGCGGCTCGCTGTGCAGATAGTTGAAGGCGACGTTGGCGCCGCGACGGGCCGCTTCGAGCGCGATCGCGCGGCCGATGCCGCGCGTCGCTCCCGTCACGATAACGCCTTTAGCCGCTAAGTCCTTCACTTCTGCTATCGTCCGCAGGCAGCCGCAGACCACGGCTGTACCGCGCGTGGCCGTTCGAGTTTTCGGTTAACCTAATGTTGTACTTGAACTATTCAGGCGCTGAACGAAGACCCGCAGCCGCAGGTCCGTGTCGCGCGCGGATTATCAAACCGAAAGCCGGCGTTATGCAGTCCCTCGACATAATCGAGCGTGGTGCCCGCGATATAGGGCAAAGAAATCTCGTCGACGAGCACGGTCACGCCGTCGAACTCGGTGATCACGTCACCTTCCTTCTTCGCATCAAAGTTCAAGGAATACTGGAAGCCTGAGCAGCCGCCACCGACCACCGCGATCCGGAGACCCTGATCAGCTCCAAGACCTTCCTTGGCCGCCATCTTCCTGACCGCCTCAAGCGCCTTGGGTGTAAGGTTGACGCCAGGCACCGCCGCAGATGCAATTTGGTTCTGATTTTCGTCGCGATCCTGATTCAATTCCACTGACATCGCTTCCTCCAGAATACGGCCGCCGATCATGTTCCGGGCCGACCATCTATCTTACCCGAAAGTACCCCGTCACGCATCTCGTGAATCCATACACTACGGCGAACGTTATGCGAGTGTGCCACGTGGCAGCGCGGCAGGAAAGAATCGCAATGGTGCAAAGCAATGATCAATCCACTGCCCGAATGTTACGATGTGCCAGTCGTGGTCGAGTTAAAACAAGACATCGTAGCGACGGCGGAGCGCCTCGGCTTTGCGCTGGTGGGTTGCGCGCCGCTCCGTCGGCTCGACGAGCGTGCGGAATTCCTCCACGGCTGGCTCAAGCAGGGACGGGCGGCCGAGATGGCGTGGCTCGCGCGAGGGCCGGAACGGCGGCTCGATCCGCGCACCCACGACCCGCGCCTGCGTTCGGTTATCAGTCTCGCCTATCCTTATTCCGCCCCTGTACCACCGCAGCTCGACTGGCGCGCGGAGCTCCGCGGGCGAATCGCGGCGTATGCGCTCGGACCCGATTATCACGATACGGTCCTGGCCAAGACCCAACTGGTCGCCGCCCGGATTCGCGAACTTCATCCCGCCGCCGTAGTTCGACCCTACGTTGATACCGGCCCGGTGCTCGAACGGGAATGGGCGGCCGAGGCGCGTCTGGGATGGTTCGGGCGCAACACCAATCTGATCAACCGTTATCGCGGCTCGTATTTTTTTCTCGCCGAAATTTTCACCGACCTCGAACTGGAAGGATCGGCGGAACCTTACCGCGATCATTGCGGAACCTGCCGGCAATGCCTGGACCTCTGCCCCACCGGCGCGCTCGCCGACGGCCTGCTCCTCGAACCCCGCCTGTGCATCTCGTATCTGACGATCGAACATCGCGGCGCGATTTCGCACGAACTCCGGCCGCAGATGGGCAACTGGATCTTCGGCTGCGATATCTGCCAGGAGGTCTGCCCGTGGAACAGCGACGCCACCCGCGCGGCGGCGGTCGAGCCGGATCTGATGCCCGCGCTCGGCGAACTGATGGGGCTCGACGACGACGGCTTTCGCCGCCGCTACGGCCGGACCGCGATCAGGCGGACCAAACGCCGCGGACTCCTGCGCAACGCGGCGATCGCGCTGGGCAACAGCGGTAATCCCGCCGCCGTGCCGATCCTCGCGGCGGTCCTGGCCAATGAGCCCGAGGCGCTCGTCCGGGCGCACGCCGCGTGGGCGCTCGGCCGTCTCGCCGACGCGCCTGCCCGCGCCGTCCTCGATCGGGCGCGCCGGCACGATCCGGATTCCAGCGTCCGCGGCGAGATCGAGCGTGGACTGGCGGACGGGTGCTTCTTGAGTGAGGGTTGATCCGAAATAAGCAACTTCCAGGATGAGAAGATGAAAAAGTCGGGCGCGAGCCAAAGCCAATCGGCATCCGAGCTCATCTCGCAAAGAATCGCCGAACTGCGGGACTGGCGCGGGGAAACCCTCCGCAGAGTGCGCAAGCTCATCAAGGAAGCAGACCCGGACGTGGTCGAGGAGTGGAAGTGGATGGGCACTCCAGTTTGGTCGCACGACGGCATCATCTGCACTGGCGAATCCTACAAGAAGGTCGTGAAGCTGACCTTCGCCAAGGGCGCGTCGCTGAAGGATCCGGCCCGTCTCTTCAACTCGAGTCTCGACGGCAACGTACGCCGCGCGATCGACCTCCACGAAGGAAAAGAAGTTGGGGAGTCCGCCTTCAAGGCGCTGGTTCGCCAAGCGGTCGCCCTCAACAGTTCCGGCAAGTCGAGACCTTCGAAGAAAGCGAAGTCTTAAGGCCCCCTGAACCGGTCCGACATCGTGGTGGCGGAGCTGTCGTTCCGCCCGAGTGTGGGTAGATCTAGCTTTACGAGTTCAGAAACACGGCTGGCCTCTTCAACTAGCGGATTGCTGGCACCGGTCCTTGATTTATTGTGAAAGCACCCAGCAGATCCGCCTCGTTGTTTATGAGAAATTGCAGGCCGTATCTTCCAACACCTTTCATCGGGAACGGGTCTACTTGAAAAATTGCGCCAAGCGGTGAACGTCGGTCCGCCAAAAGGGTCTGCTCCAATATTGAAGAAAGCAGCGGTTCGCCATCAGGCGCGATTACTTGCAACCCAATTACGTACTCACCAATGTCGACTGGCTCACCTGAAAGGCAAAGAAACGATAGCTTAGGAATTGGACGATCTGGGTAGGGTATTCCAATAATAACCCACGGACTAAGACCCAAGAATCCCTCCAGCGTCGCTTTCCCTCTTCCATCGACATTAATGTCTTCGGCAAGAAGAATCGCTCTTAGGATGGCCATGGTCGCAGTCTTAAGTTGGATGTCGGTATTTGTGTGGTAGTTATCTTCTGAGCCATTGGAAATTTCTTTTTGGCAAAGGAAGTAGTACCCGTAATGGTCTGTCCATCCTTGTCCAAGCGTTGCCATACCAACATTGCCAAACCAACCCCGAGGAAAAGAAATAGCCATGAAATGCCAGCACCTTTATACCCGTACCGGATCGCAATCAGGTTCCCGATGCCGAAAAGAATTAGGACTGCGAATGAAGCGCCATACAGTCTGAATAGATGTAAATATTTAGGCCGCAGAGAAGATTGCATGATGTCCGCCTGTAATAGTCCAGAAAGATTTGATAAGCCTTATACCGAGTACGGCTAAAGACCCCGTCAAGACGAAGCCGTCAAGAAAAACGATATTTTGCTCCCAGTACGCTGGGATCCCTAACCAAATCGTATAACGTCCAGTAGCCCAGAATCCTGTGACAATTGCCGCCCACACGACAAAATGGCGGAACACCACCCTAAGCTCTTCTAAAGGAAACCAATCGCCCCAAGAATAGGGAGCTCGATGCGTCAAGGAAGCGCCCTATCTTTGCGCCGCTTTGGCTTTGACATCTCGATTGGCAGATCCGTTACTTTTTCAGCCTTTAGATGTCTGCGGTTTCGGAATTCGTCCTTCAATTGTTTGTTTGCCGCACGCGTTTTTTTGCTTATAGGCTTTGCGCTCTAGACTGGTCGCCACCTAACCATTTTAGCGCGTTGAGCGATTCTCGGCTACCTGCCGTCGCCTTGGATTTAAGTTCGCAAAGGCGTTCGGTTCCTCCGTTGTTTAAGCGCCACAAAAATTCATTCCGAGTAGAAGTCTAATCGCCCGAATTAGGACACCGCCCGATGACGCTTTGGCTTGAGCGAAATGCCGGGATGGAATAGGACTGTTCATAATACGGTAATGCCGATGAGCGATGTCCGTGACCAATTCTCGCAGATGGCGGCGCGCGAGCCGATCCCCTTGGCCCGGGGCGCACTCCTGATTGCCAAGGAGGAGTATCCCGGCCTCGACGTGGACGGCTATCTCGCGCGGATCACGGACCTGGCGCGCGAGGGCGCGCCGCAGGTCAACGCCGGCGCCGACACCATCGAGAAAGTCCAGTTGCTCTCGGACTTTCTGTTCGCGCAAAAGGGCTTCGACGGCAATCGCGATCAGTTCGCCGATCCGCGCAATTCCTTCCTGAACGAAGTCCTGGAACGGCGGCGCGGCATCCCGATCACGCTGGCGGTCGTCTATCTCGAAGTGGGCCGGCAAATGGGGCTCAACCTCTTCGGCGTAGGCTTCCCGGCGCATTTCCTGGTCAAGGCGGTCGACGAACGCGGCGAGCTGATCATTGATCCGTTCAACGCCGGCATGATCCTCGGGCTGGACGAGATTCGGGCGCGACTCGCCAAAATCTACGGCCAGCCGGTCGACTTGAATCCGGCGATGCTCAAGGCGGTCGGCGCGCGCGAGATTCTGACCCGGATGCTGCGCAATTTGAAGAATATCTATGCGAGCGGCTCGGACTGGAATCGCGCCCTCGGCACGCTGGACCGCATCCTGATCCTCGATCCGCGCGCGGCCGAGGAGATGCTGGAACGCGGCGGGCTCCACGAGCGCCTCGAATGTTTTGGCCCGGCACTGGCCGACTTCCGCGCTTTTCTCGCGCAGGCCCCGGAGCATCCGGGAGCCGACGTCGCCCGCGAAGCCGTCGTCCGCCTGCTGCGCCAAGTCTCACGCATGAATTGAGCGGCGGCTCCCGCCCGCAACCAGAATGTCTCAGACTTCGCCGCACGACTTCTTCGCCGCGAGCAGCGCCGCGACCGCCGACCTTGAGCTGCGGCGCAAGCTGGAAAATGCGACCGGCAATCATCTGCATCACGTGGCGCAGACGCGCGCCGAGTTTCCAGCTTACGACGCCGAACGCGATACCGCCCGGCAGATCAAGGAAGAGGCCATCCAGCATCTCGACGAGTTGCTGGTCGAGCTGAAGAACCGTCTCGAAGCCAACGGCTGCAAAGTCTTTATCGCGGCGGACGCCGCCGAGGCCCGCGACTATATCGTGGACGTCGCCCGGCGCTCCGGCGCCAAGCAGGTGGTCAAAGGCAAATCGATGACCACCGAGGAGATCGAGCTCAATCCGGCGCTGACGGCGGCCGGTATCGAGCCGGTCGAGACCGACCTCGGCGAGTATATCGTTCAGCTCCGCCGCGAAACGCCGTCTCATATCATCACCCCCGCGATTCATCTCTCGCGCGAGGATATCGGCAAGCTCTTTGCGGAAAAGCTCGGTATCGAATACACGCCCGAACCGGAACAGCTCACGGCCGCCGCCCGCGAACGGCTGCGGTCGATTTTTCTGAGCGCCGGGATGGGCGTGACCGGCGCCAATTTCGCGATCGCGGAAACCGGGACGCTCGTGCTGGTCGAGAACGAGGGCAACGGCCGCTTCTCCAGCACGCTGCCCGAAACCCTGGTCGTGTTGATGGGGATCGAGAAGGTGATTCCCAAGCTGGCGGACTTGAGTCATTTCCTCGAAGTTCTCGCGCGCACGGCGACCGGCCAGAAACTGACCTGCTATACCAACTTCATCCATGGGCCGCGCCGCGCCGATGAACTCGACGGTCCGCGCGATGTGCATGTCGTAATGATCGATAACGGACGCAGCCGGATGCTGGCCGACCCGGTGCTCCGCGAGGCGCTCTACTGCTTGCGCTGCGGCGCCTGCCTCAACGTCTGTCCGGTCTACCGCCGGATTGGCGGCCACGCCTACGGGGTGCCCTACTCGGGGCCGATCGGGTCGATCGTGAGTCCGAATCTGTTCGGCGCGGCGGCGGCTCATCTGCCCTTCGCCTCGACGTTGTGCGGCGCCTGTCGCGACATTTGTCCGGTCAAGATCGATATCCCGCGCATCCTGCTCCATCTGCGCTGGAAGGAAGGCCGCGGCGACGGCCTGCCGCAGGTCGCGTTTCCACGCGACGTCAAACGGACGCGGCGCGCGATGCGCCGGTTCGCGCGGCTCGCGCGCTATCCGCGCACAATGCGCCTGCTCACGCGATGCGCCGCGGTGGCCGCGTGGCCGTTCACGCGCGACGGCTATCTCCGCCGGATGCCGGGCGCGTTCCGCAACTGGACGCGCACGCGCGACTTCCGCGCGCCGCGCTCGCGCGGCTAAGGGCGTCGTATGAGCGCGTTTCACAAGATAATCGCGAGTGTGCGGTCGGCGCTCGAACGCAAGGTGGACACCGCTCCATTTCATCCCGATAACGGCGTCGCCGCGCTGCCCAGCTCAGCGGCCGCGCGACGCGCGGAGCTGACGGCGCAGTTCGGCCGCGAACTCGAGCGCGTGGGCGGGCACTTTTACGGTTCGCTCACCAAGGCCGAGGTGCGCGACCGCGCCGTCACGATCGCCGCGGAAACCGCCGCGCGCAGCGCGATCGTGGGCGCGGGCGTCACCTTCGACGCGGACCTGATCGCCAAGGGGCTCGCGCGGAACCGGGTCGAGGTTATCCGGCCGGACCGTCTCAAGGATCAGGACCGCGCCGCGACCCGCGCGCGCGTCGCCAACTGCGAGCTGGGGTTTATCGAGGCGGATTACGCGATCGCTGCAACCGGCACCTTCTGCGTCGTCGCGACCGCGCAACGTCCGAGCTCGATTACGATTCTGCCGCCGGCCAACTTCATCGTGGTGGCGGCCGACCGCATCCTGCCGACCCTCGCCGACGTCATCGCCGCGGTCGGGCCGGAGCGCTTCGCGACCCATCGCGTCGCCCTCATTACCGGGCCGAGCCGCACGGCGGATATCGAGAAGCTGATCGTGATCGGGGTCCACGGCCCGAAGAAGCTCTACGCCGCCGCGATCACGCCATAACTCATCGATACTCATCGATTAAGGGATGCCCTGAGCAATGACCGAGGTCCAGTTCTTCGCCACCTGCCTCGCGGAGCAGTTCTTCCCCAATGCGGTCACGGCCAGCGTGCGGCTGCTCGAAGGGCTGAAGCTCAAGGTCAAGCCGCTGCGGCAGACGGTCTGCTGCGGGCAGGCGCCCTTCAACGAGGGTCTCCGCGACGACGCGCTGGGGCTCGCGCGCCGCTTCCTCAAAGCGTGCGAGCCCGGCGTGCCGATTGTTGTCCCGTCGGGTTCGTGCGCGAGCATGCTTAAAATCTTTTACTCCGACCTGTTGGCCGATGAGCCCACGCTGCGCGCCAAGGCGGTGGCGATCCGCCCGTGGGTTTTCGAGTTGTCGCAATTCCTGGTCAACGTACTGAAGGTCAAGTACGTTGGCGCGCACTATGATCACAAGGTCGCTTATCATCCGTCGTGCCATCTGACACGTGAATTGCGGGTCGGCGAGGAGCCCCGGCTGCTGCTTAGCCAGGTCGACGGTTTGAAGCTGGTGGATTTCCGCAATCCTGAGGAATGTTGTGGCTTCGGTGGCATGTTCGCGGTCAAGTTTCCGCAGATTTCGACCGCGATGGCCGAGGATAAGGTCGTCCGTCTAAAAGAGAGCGGGGCCGACACGCTGGTCGCCAACGACTGCGGATGTCTGATGCAGCTCGGCGGTTTGATTCATCGGCAGGGACTCCCGATCGCGATTCGTCATCTGGCCGAGATTCTCGTGGCACGCTGAACTGGCGCAGAGGCTCGGGCGCGCGAGGCGGCTCCTTACGATCCGAGCGACGTAACTCATCCGGGCCTGAGCTGCATAGACGGCTATACTGACAATCAAACCCCTTTACTCTTCTCTCCTATCAGAAGCGCAACGAGTTCTCTCAACATCGACGCCGCCCGTTCCGCCTCTGCCCCCTGAGCCGCAAAATGCTTTTTTAACACGGCGTCAATCCTGTCCCAGGCTTGCTTTGCGTCGGCAGCATCGGTAAATGCCTTGAAAAAGTTGATCCAGCTCCGAGCATCAATGCCGGCTACGGGCTCGTTGAGGGTCTGTTTCATAAACTCCTCTAACTCAGAAAGCCCCAGCCGAGCGACGCGCCCGAAATTTCCTCCCTGGTCAGATATGGCTTGGTCGTTGATCCCAGATTTCGAGGGCGAGTAAGGCTTAGCCCCCGGAGCCACTTTGATCGTTGAATCAGTCTTTGCTTTTCGAACATGACTCCACCAGTAGTTCCTAGCGTCCGCGGCATACCGGGCGCTCTCGATGAACGGGGCATGCACCACCGGATGGCCCGAAAGCACGTTCTTCAAGCGCCAAGGTACAATCACAAGCAAGTCATTCGGTGCACAAGCATCGGCTGTTACCACGTACCGGAACGATGGCTCGCCCTCTTTCGATAACAAATACCAGCCCTTCAACTCAATCCCTACGGCAGTCACCAACTTGCCGCCAGTACGGGAGACCAACCGAACATCGGGAAAGGACTGCGAGCGGCGCTCGAACCGATACTCGAGCCATTCGTCCTTCGGGTCCCACACCTTGCGGATGCCGTTGAGTGTCTCGACGACCTGATTTTCGATTGTGCCGCTCAGCGAGGTATTCAGCGCGAACAGATCAACAGCCTCAATGCCATCGATGTATGTCTCCGTCTTGAAATACGCGGGCAGGGCACGCAGCGCATCACGTAGATTAGCGTCCAGTCTCGCAGACTGAGGGTTCAGAACGGGCCGAGTTGGCGCAGCTGGAGGATTAGCCACTGTTAAGCCGCGATGCCGCTGTCAGACGCCTGCGGGCAAGACTGTAGAAGACGTGGGACTTCTCGGCAGCGAACGGCTGCCGTCCGAGTTCGATGGCGGCGACCGAGCCCGAGCATAGCCCTCCAAATGGCTCCCAAACCACGTCGTTCGGCCGGGTACAGGCAGATATTATGCGCCGCATGAAGCCCACGGGCTTTTGATTGAGGTGCACAGTGGCGTTTTTGCTGGGTCTATAAACGCGAGGCGCCGACCGAACGCCGTTTCCCTTGAACCGCTCATCCCCATTGAGCGGCGGGTGAGCCCAGACGTTCGTGACGGCGTGCTCATGTGTCCAAGTGTGCCGAAGGTCTGCCCACTCGCTTGCCGTTAGCGAGCAGCGGCCGTTGAGTGAAAAATACGGACGACCGTCCGGCTTTCCGTGCTTGTTCGCGTAATCAAGGAGCCTTTGCATCATGTCGGGCGGTGGGAAGTACCACAGCCAGTCTTGCGTTAAGTATTTCCGCGTAGCGGCGTTCCGCACGCCGCAAGCCTCGTTTGCCAGATGTAACGCGAGCCCGGCCCGCTGCCACTCATGGCGGAGCCATTCCTTAGCGGTCATCCGCCCTTGGGCCGTCTGGAAGAGAAGCTTTCGACGATAAAAGATGCATATCTCCGTCACGACCGGAAATTGCCGAATCGTGTCGCCGTTCACATTGCCAGCAATATGGGGAATGCCTTTGTCCCAAATTATCGCTTGGACGTATTCCCAGTCGTGAGCAACTAAAATCGGATGGACGTTTGCCCAGCCGATTTCAGTGTTCCAGAACCATAAAGTCGTGGCTGGATGAGCCTTTCGCGTCCATGCTTCCACGTGGGGCTCGTACCATTCAGTCACTGCACCAAGCGTTCTCGGGTCGCCGTGAAAGCCACCCACCCCATAGGCCCCATCAGAGATGATCATGCTGGGAGTCGGCCATTGGTCGTACACGTCCAGCACATCGCCGTGATACAAGCTCCATTTGGCACGTGGCGCTATTACGCTGGGTGCGTCTGTTGCGTCCCTGCGATTGGCAACTTCCCCTCTGTAAAGGAACCCCAACTGTGTCTGGCGGGACGGTGGCATTGGCAATCCGATCACTACCTGGACCTTCTGATCGTTGATACCAGCCACACCCCTCTGCTGTCACGCCAAGGCTGGTAGAGACGCTATGATATCATGTCGGAAATCATATGTCGGCGCATGACCCATAGGCATTTTCACAGCAGTGACAGCGTGAACCCGCCGCTCTCGCGCGGTCGTCCCGCCGCCGCGTAGGCAAAGACCGCGGGGCGACGGTCCCAGGGCGCCAACCCATGTCCAGAAGTTCGCTACGGCGTCTGATGCACGTAGATGCCGGGGGCGGGATCGAGCGCCGGGTATTGCGATGCGCCAAGCTCTTCCGGCGCGCGACGTAACTCACCGGAACGCGGCTCCAGCCATCCCAGCCAATGATCCCACCACGAGCCCTTATGCTCGATCGCGGACGCCAGCCAGCGTTCCGGGGTCGCTTCCAGGTGCGCATTGGTAGAGTAGTGCGCTTTGAAATTGCCGGGCGGACAGACCAGCGTCTGCACGTGCCCGCTCGAATTGAGCACGAACTCGGCCTTGCCGCCGAACAGTCCGGCGGCGCGATGGCCGGCGCGCCACGCGCAGATATGGTCGGTCTGGCCGGAAACCACGTACAGGTCGTGCGTGACCGCCCGCAGATTGATCGGTGTCCCGAGCACTTTGGCCTTACCCGCTTCGAGCAGCGGATTGCGCACCAGCAGATCGAGAAAGCCGGCGTGCAAGGCGGCCGGCAGATTGGTGCCGTCGCCATTCCAGTAGAGGATATCGAACGGCGCCGGATCCTTGCCCATGAGGTAGTTGTTGACCCAATAATTCCAGACCAGATCGTTGGGCCGCAGCCACGCGAACAGCCGCCCGATCGCCGCGGCGTCGAGTATTCCTTTCTCGCGCGAGCCGCGGCAGGCACTGCTTATAATCTCTTCCGTCGCGAACATCCCGACCATCGACGACTCGCCCGAATCCAGCATCGTGACGAGAAACGTCGCTGAATTGATCCGCCGATCACCCAGCGCCGCCAGATGCCCGGTGGCCAAGGCAGTGGTTATCGCGCCGGCGCATACCGCGAGCAGGTTCAGGTCCGGGCTGCCCGTGACCTCGCGCACGACGCTGCTCGCCTGCTCGATCGCGGTGACGTAATCGTCGAGTCCCTTGTCGCGATATTCGGGTCCGGGATTCCGCCAGCTAAGCGTGAAGAACTGTATCCCGCGGCCGACGGCGTACTCGGTCAGGCTGCGATGAGGCGCCAGGTCCATCACGTAGAATTTGTTGATCTGCGGCGGGATCAGCAGCAACGGGCGCTCGCGGACCTGTCTGGTCGACGGGGAAAATTGGATAAGTTCGCAAAGCTCACTGCGCCAGATCACCGCGCCGGGAGTCGTCGCGATCGTCTCACCCACCTTGAACGGACGCTTGTCGACCTGCGCCGGCAGTCCGCCATTGTGCCAAACGTCGTCAATAAAATTGCGTAAGCCATGGAACAGGTTCTGACCGCCGGTCTCCAGGACGCGCTTGAGGGCGGCAGGATTGCTCGGCAGCGAATTGGTTGGCGCGAATGCCTCGACCAGCAGTTGCAGTGCGAACCGCCGCCGGGCGGAAGCTTTCCAATCCGGTCCGTCATTCGCCGCCGGACTGAGCAGGCCGTATGCGGCGGCGCGCCCCGCCAGATAAGTTTGCTTCAAGCGACGATAAAAAGGATTTTCCTCCCACGCCGGATCGGTGAAGCGCCGATCATTTGGTTCCGGCTGAAAAGCCGTGCTACCCACCGCGATACTGAGCAGGTCGGCCGTCAGCCGGGAGAAGGTCGACCATAATCGCTCGGGTTGTGCGAGCAGGCTGGTCGCGAGGTCGGTATATGCCTCGATAATTTCGTTGAGGTTCAGCTCGACGAATGGATTCGCGCCCAGAAACGCGTCCAGGATCGGCGAGGTCTCTTCCGTTGGCTCAGCGATGATCGTCTTTTTTTCGGCGAGGCTCATGATGTGACTCCTCTAGATCACTCCCTGTTCCCGCAGATTGCCGAGCTCTTCGAAGCTGAGCCCGAGCAGCGAGGTCAGGACGTCTTCGGTGTGCTGACCGAGGATCGGCGCGGCGTCGGCAGCCCGCGCCCGCGCGCCATTGAGATGTACCGGGAACCCGACGCGCTTGCCGGGGCCAAGCTCGGGATGCTCGGTAGTCGTGATATAGCCGTTGGCCAGCACCTGCGGATCGTCGGCGATTTCGGTGGGACGCCGCACGACCTCGAAGACCAGGCCGGTTTGCGCCGCCAGCGCTGCCGCCCATTCGTCGGCGGTCCGGCCGGCGAAGCGATCTTCGAGCAGACCAAGCAGCGCCGCGCGGTTGGTCCAGCGCGCCTCGAAATTGCGGAAGCGCGCATCGGCCGCCAGCTCGTCGAGACCCAAGGCGGTGCACAACGCCGGCCACGCCCGCTCCGAAGGCGCCGCGATAAAGATCCAGCGCCCGTCCTTGCATTGGTAGGAATTAAGCAACGGATCCGACGAATGGTCGAGCGGCAGCAACTCCTTGCGGGAAAATAGTGCGTACTGGAGGTTCAACTGGCCGAGCCACATCGCCGCGCCGAGCAACGAGCTCTCGACCCGTTGCGACGCACCGGTCTTGTCCCGGGCAATCAGCGCGCCCAGCACACCATACGCGGTAAGGATTCCCGCCATATGATCGGCCATGCCGGCCGGCGGCAGAATCGGCGGCTTATGGCTGCCGCCACTGAGCACGCTCATCAAACCCGAACGCGCGAGCCCGACGGGGTCGAGTCCGGGCCGCGCCGCCTCGGGCCCCAGCGGGCCAAAGCCGGAAACGCTCGCATAGACGAGTCGCGGATTGTGACGCAGCAGAAAGTCGTAGTCGATTTCCATCGCGAGCGCGGTCCGCGCGCGCACGTTATGCACGAACACGTCGGCCTTGGCGATAAGCTTGTAGAGTAGTTTTCGTCCCTCTGCATTACGCAGATTCAGCGTGACACTCTTCTTACCCGCATTATAGGTCTCGAAGGGAATCGACCGGCCGCTCAGCAGCCTGGAGTCCTGGCCGTAAAGCCGCACCAGCCCGCGCACCGGATCGCCCTTGGCCGGGTCCTCGACCTTGATCACTTCGGCACCCAGCGCACCGAGCATCGCCGCACAGGTCGGACCCGCATGAAACAGTCCGTATTCGATCACCCGCGCGCCGCTGAGCGGCCCGTCACCGGCGTCTTGCTTCAAGGTATCAGACATATCCACATCTGTATTAGTGACGTTTCCCAGTTGACTACTTACTGAATGACTACTTACTGGTTAGCGGCCGGAACTTCGGTAGGGCGACGCCTTCGGCGATCGGGTCGAACCAGACCTCCACGGGCATCCCGAGGCGCAGGTCCGCGGGTGGAATTCCCGTTACCCAGGTCGCGAGGCGCGGACCTTCGTCCAGCTCAACGATCACCGCCGCGTAGGGAACGTCGCCCGCAAAGGCGGGATCGAGCGCCTGATAAACGGTGGTCCAGCAGTAGACTTTACCGCGACCCGAGGTCGGCGCCCACTCCCACGCCATCGAATGACAACCGCCACACATCGGCCGCGGCGGATGACGCCACACGCCGCACTTGGCGCATCGTTGGAAGCGCAGCTCCTGCCTGGCGCACCAGGCGTAAAATTCCTGCGTGTAGCCGCGCAACAGAGGCAACCGCTTGTTCACCGGCGCTGTAGTCTCAGTCTTCATGATGGTGATACTCAGCGGCGCAAGACCGCGATTGAACCGTGACCGTGACCGCCCCAGCCGGTCACCAAGCCCAGTTCGGCGTCGTTGACCTGCCGCGCGCCGGCCTCATGCCGGAGCTGTACCACGGCCTCGACCAGATGATTCATCCCCGAATTGTGCGCCTGCGACAGGAGCCCGCCGTGAGTATTCATCGGCAACTCCCCGCCGAGCTCGATACGGCCGTGCTCGACGAACGGGCCGCCCTGGCCCCGTTGGCAAAAGCCCGCAGCCTCGATCTGCAGCATCATCTGACCCGTGAAGCAGTCGTAGATCTCCGCGAAGTCCATGTCGGCCGGCTTGACCCCGGCCATCGCGTAGGCGCGCGGGGCGCAGAAGTCGAGTCCCATCTTCAGGATGTCCGGGCGGTTCGGCAGATCGTGCGGCGGGAATGGATGACCCGACGCAATCCCCGACACGTAGACCGGCCGTTTACGCAGATCCTTCGCGCGCTCGGTGGTAGTCACAAGCACGGCACCCGCGCCGTCGGTTTCAAGACAGCAATCGAGCAGGCGGTAGGGATAACTCACCCAGCGCGAGGCGAGATAATCGGCAAGGTCCATCGGCTTGCCGCGCATCACGGCGTTGGGATGGAGCTGCGCGTGCTTGCGCATCGCGACCGCGATCGCGCCGAGTTGTTCGTGCGTCGTGCCGTAGAGTTGCATGTAGCGTTGCGCCATCCAGGCGTAATGCTGCGGCGGAGCACCCACGCCAAAGGGCGCATAGTAGTCCCTGATCGTCTCGGCGGATTGCAGGCCGGTCCCCGGATCGGAGTTGAGCTGGCGCGCCTTGCGTCCCGAGTAGAAGCGGCAACAGAGCGGAATCAGGGCGTAGTTGGCGATCCCGCTGGTCAGCGCGGTGGCCGCGCATTCGAGCGCGGAGACGTTCATCGCACCGCCCATCTCCTGCAGCGACGTCGTATAGCGCAGGTCTTTGAGCCCGAAGTTCGCGATGAAATCGCCGGCGGTACCACCGCCGCCCGCACCACCCGGCAGGATAACCGCGTCGATCACCTCGGGCGCGAGGCCCGCATCCTCGATCGCCATCAGCGAGGCTTCCAGAGCCAGTTCGAGGGAACTCCTGCTGGTCCCGCGCGTGTACGCCGTCTCACCGACCCCGACGATACAGGTGCGGTCTTTCAGGGAGGCTTGCTCGGACATCGTATTTTAAACCTTCACGGCCAGCTCCCGGGGCCGATCCTATCTGAGCCTAAGCTGCGCCTCGCAGACTCGGCCACCCATCAGAGGCTCGGCGTCAGTCCAGCCGTCCCAACAAATTCTGGAACGCACTCGTAGACTCGTTTGCTCGTTCCACATAGCTCCACTGGCGCTGGCCTCCTTGCCCACGCGGCAGCCCGCTCCGCTAGAGTAGCTTGCTCGACTTCGTAAGTCTGTGAAACATGCGTAATTGCAGAAGATTCTGTTTTGTAAGGCTGTGCAGGGACTCCAGCGCGCGCTTTCGCCTCGGCGCCTGCCTCTCAAAGCGTTCGAGTTCCCTGCGCACTAAGGCAATAGATCTCTGGAGTTGGGCAGCGAGCTCTATCTGTTCCGTCGGCGCGGAACTGCCTTCGACCGCCCTAGCGAAATCGTCATTGCTCTTCAGAGCGGACGCGACGGCCGCTTTGGCCTTCTCGAGTTCGGTCAATAAGAATCGGAGATCAGCTTGAGCGTGGTCGATCTTTCGGAAGAGTTTCCTGACATCCTCCAAAGTCGACGTACTCGGAATTTTAGCTATGGGTTTGGCCTTTTCTCGGCTTCGGATCTCCGTTCCCTTCGGCATTTCGGTCACTCCCTATTCCAGCCGGGGGGTGGAGGGTACCCACCCCAAAACCTGCAGTGCATTGAGGATGACAAGCAGGTCGTCATCCCATTGGGGCCGGATGCCATTGCCATGAAGAAGGACGACTCGGAACCGCTCGTGACAAACAAATCTCCCCAAGATGCGTTCGCAATGCGTTCTGATTCTCGCAGCATATCCTTGGCCGCCCGGAGGATCGATCACCACCAGAAGTTTGGATGGGTACTGATCCTGCAGATGAGGTCAAGAACGGCTCCCCGCGCTGCTTTCGACCAACCTGCTTGAATTTCAACCGCGATCGTCTCGGCGACTGTTCCGTCGATACGTGGAACGATCTCTTCGTCCAGCAAGCTTCCACCATAGTCTATTCTGACGTTTGATCGGAACGCCTCTCCAGCTGCTCGGCGCATCAAATTCTTGCCATATTCGTCGTGTGTCATCCAGATTTGTCCTGCGTATGGCACAACACCCGCGGCGTCCGACTATTCTTATTCACCGCTGGCAGAGCGCATTTGCCGCACGGGCGACCGCCCGAGTTCGTTAAATCAGATCGCCAGGTCGAACACCCGCGCACAGTTCGTCGAGGTCAGCTTGCGCACGTCAGCCTCCGGCACGCCGTGAAACTGCTCCTCCAGCACCACGCGCGTACGCGGCCAGGTGGTCTCCGGATGGGGAAAGTCGGAGGACCAGCAAAGCGCGTCGACACTGGTCAGGTGGCGGCTCTCGATTCCGGCGATATCCTCCTGGAAGGTCGCGAACAGGTTGCGGCCAAAGTAGTACCCCGGAAGATTCTTGAGGTTCGGCTGCCGATGCCAGCGCCAGGGGAAGTTCTTGTAGACCCATTCCGCGCGCTGCTTTACATAGGCCAGCCAGCCGATATCCGTCTCGACCGCAGCCAGCTTCAGTGTCGGATAGCGATCAAAAATTCCCGACCACAGGATCGTGGTCACCGGGACGGCCATCATCAGCCGCACCAGCGTGCTCATGGTTTCCGCCGAGCCCGGCGGGAGGCCTTGCGCGGTCGGCAGATGAGCGGGCAGCTTGATCCCCGTCTGCACACCGAGATGGAGGCTGATGACCATGTTGTGTTCGGTCATCGCCTGCCAGATCGGTTCGAACTCCGGATCATTCCAGAAACGCCCCTTGCCGGGTTCGGGCGGTATCAGTCCGCTGCGGATACCCTTCGCCGCGATGCGGTTAATCTCCGCCACCGCGGTCGCGACACTTTCCATCGGCACGATTCCGACCGGCACCAGCCGGCGCGCGTCGGTCGTCGCGAAATCCGCGATATGGTCGTTGTAGACCTTGATGCAGGCGAGCGCGAGTTCCGAATCGAGCTTCTGTGCGCCCTGCGGACCCGCGTCGGTCAGCCACATTCCGACGAAGGCGCGCGAAAAATTGGGATAGAGCACAGCGGCGTAAATGCCGTCGCGATCCATCGCGTGGAGGCGTTCGTCGGGATCGTAGGTGCCCCGGTAGACTTTCTCCCACGCGACTGTCTCGATATCGCGGTCGTCGCGAATCTCGCGTCCGGCCCAGACGTCCATGCCCAACGGACGCGGGGGATTACTGCCCCAGGCCCACGCCGCGCCCCCGTTTGCGAGCTTGATCACCTTCGGCGCTTTGTCGCGCAGATGCTTTGGTAGCCGGCGCTCCCACAGGTCGGGCGTTTCCTGCACATGATCGTCCGCCGAAATGATTTTATCGATTTTCATGCGACTCTCTCCGAATGACGATCGCAGCCGGGTGCGGCCAGTCCCCATAAGGCGACGGTAGTTTGCGCCGGGGAACATTCAAGGCGAATCACGGCGCGCCGGGCAGCGGATTTTGGTCATCGTCTCTTCTTCTTTCTTAGGTCCTGTCGAATTTTCGTTAGGGAAGGCAACTAGCGCCTCTTTTGTCTCTAACCCATCAGCCGGAACCAATCTCTTAGCGTAAGATGAAGTCGAGCGACTTCGTCGTCGGGCTAGAGGGCAGCAGTGTGCTATCGGGGCACGCAATGTATTCAGGCTAGCCATGATTTTATTGAAGGCCGACTTACTGTTGAAAATATCGCTGAAGTTGTCCCATTTTCCGCGCACAATTTCACCCAACTCTCCGAATGTCGTGTAATCTAACGCGTCGGTAGATCGCATGGTTACCCCAGAATCTAGCTCTCTTTTCATATTGTCCTCCGCGCTCTTCTTCACCGACTCCGGCACCGCTTCATCCCACCAGTTCGCGCCAAAATCGTCGGTGAGTTTCGCCCGAATCGTTTGTCGCAACGAATTTTCCAGACAATAGAAAACTTCGAAATGTCTCGACATCGTCGCAGCTTGTTTTCTGACGCGTTCCTCGAATTGCGGGAAGTAGTCTTCGTCACGGGGAATGGAACCGTCGCCGCTGGTGCGACCCAAGTCTATGGAGAACCGTTTTTCGACCGCAGCAAGGTCGCTTTCTATGAGCTGGTGCGTCATACCAAGCAGCCTAATGGCATTTTCGACTTTCATCGTCTGAAGAAATTCTCCTTGAGGCTTTTGAAAATTGCATTGAAGACGGCGATGTCGTCGGTCTTCGGAAGATTCAGATAAATCGTATAGGAGAGATTTAATCCGACTTCCGTTTCCTTGAAATTTTCTTGGCCGTCTCTCGATTCCGAGGGCTTCTCAGGCTGAGCTTCCACTATTGCACTTGAAGCCTTGCCAAAATCGGCAAGCGTCTTAAGCGCCTCAAAACTGCGCACAATGGCATTCAGCGTTCCATGGTCCTTTGCGAGACCAGTCGCCTCCATTACGAGACCAGTCAATCCTTTGTTATCGAGATCGTGAACAAACTCGTTACGTTCATAGAGGGTCGCATAACCGTTCCTAATGGCTTGGGCCATGGCTGCCTCCGACTGGGGTGGATTCCGGAAGCGTTTATACAGATCCGTGGGAGTTCCATCGGGAGCCAGAAGGCCAAGCCTTTTCGCGAATGGGATAAATGGACTTGCGCTCCCTCCTGTGAAACCTAGTTTTGTTCCTAAGAAATCACCCGTGAACCTATCTGGCGTCTGCGCCTCTTTGACCTTCTTGAGAATCTTGACGATATTGCCGTATGCATTCATGAACGGCGGATAGTCAGCCACGATGAATTCCTCCTGTAGCGTGCCGAACCTATTCCATCTTTAGAATGAACTCCGAGAGGCCTGCGGAGCAACACAAAATGTGAGCAGACGAGCTAGCAGGCGCTTTGAAGAAGACTTTCACCGTCTGCGCCTCTCATTTCTTTCTCAGTCACCGCAGACGCGCTCGCAGACTCGTTGGCTCGCTTCGCTTTTGCTCCCTAGCGGCGCAACGGAGAGGAGATCCTGGAACAAATCCATTTTCTTGCGGCTGGTGAAATCACCTCGGGTCCATGTGCAAAGATTTGCCTTTTCTCAGCACCCCGCTAAGGGCGGCTTGCGCGACAGATGATCGCGAACGTGCGATGGAGTACGTCCAGCGGATCCTGCGGAAAACGCTCCCGCAGCATCGCCGCATGATCGGCATCGAAATCGGCGACCTGCGCCGGCGGCAACTGTCCGCCGATTCCGGCGCTCGCACGAATCCTCCCGCGCCATCCCTCGTGCGTATACGGCACCTGCACGTCGAATGAGAACGTTTCCAAGTCAATGAAGCCGGCGAGCCCAACGTCGCGCGTGTAGGCCGGATGGATACCGAGACCGCCGCCCAAATGCCACGCCGGGTTGTGCCGCATAATCAATTGCTCGGTCGCCTCGACCACGTTGCCGGGCAGCGGAATCCAGTCGAAGTGCGCGATCACCAGCCATCCGCCGGGACGCAGGACCCGGCGCGCCTCGTGCGCCACGGCGACCCGATCAAACCAGTGCCACGACTGTCCGGCGGTGACGACATCGAACGAGCCACCGCGCAATGGCAGACTCTCGGCCCTGGCGCGCAAGTAGTTCATCGCGAGACCCTCGTCGCTATCGAGGCGCCGCGCTTCGCTCATCAGGGGTAGTGAAATATCGAGCCCGGTAACGGCACATCCACGGCGCGCGAAGCCGCGCCCGAGAAACCCGGTGCCGGTGGCGAGATCCAGAATGCGCTGGCCGACGACGCCGACCCCGAATGATGCGAGGCGCGTATAAAGCTCCTCGGGATAACCGGCGCGCCAGCGCCCGTAATCGGCGGCGGTCCTGCCGAAATCAACCTGCTTGCCATACTCGAAAATCCGCGTACCTGACGCTCCTTCGTGCTCTGCCATTGAAGCCCTCCCGCGTCCCGCGCTTTCGGCCAGCCGGTGAGACTTATAGAGTAAGAGCTGTACATCCGCGAATCAACATATATACAGCGATTAAGCGCGACGGGGAGATTGGCGTGAAAGGCAAGCTGCAGGACGACCTCAAGACCGCGATGAAAAGCGGTGACAAGCTGCGCGTGATGACGATTCGCGGCGTGCTCAGCGAGATCACGCGCATCGAAAAAGACGTGTGCCGCGCCGCCAACGAAGCGGAGATCGTGCAGGTGCTGAAGCGCGAACGCGCGCGGCGCGAAGAGGCGCTCGAGTTTGCCCGCAAGGGGAATCGCGCGGACCTCGTCGCGCAGAACGAGACCGAAGCGAAAATCCTCGAAGGTTATCTGCCCGCGGCGCTCGCACCCGACGAGATCAAGGCCGCCATCAACGCGCAAATCGCGGTGGGCGTGGCGCAGATCGGACCGCTGATGAAAGCGCTGCGCGACCAGTTCGGCGCGGCCCTCGATGGTAAGGTGGCCAGCGATCTGGTCAAGCAGGCGCTCGCGCCAAAACCCTAAGGAGCAACCATGGCCATCAAGGTCAAACCTTTCAAGATTGAAGTGCCCGACGCCGTGCTCAAGGACCTGCGCGAGCGGCTGGAGCGCACACGCTTTCCGGACGAAGTGCCGGATACGGGCTGGGAATACGGCGCCAACCTCGCCTACATGAAGGAGCTCGTCGCGTACTGGCGGACGGGGTACGACTGGCGCAAGCACGAGGCCGAACTCAATCGCCTTCCTCATTACAAGGCGACGATCGACGGCCTCGAGCTTCATTTCATCCACGCGCGCGGGCGCGGCGCGGAGCCGAAACCACTGCTGCTTTCCCACGGATGGCCCGGGACGATCTACGAGTTCATGCGGATCATCCCGATGCTTACCGACCCGGGTGCGCACGGAGCCGACACCGCGCCGGCCTTCGACGTCGTGGCGCCGTCGCTGCCGGGCTACGGCTTCAGTGGTCATCCGCAGGTCCGGGCGACCAATATCCAGGCGATCGCGGAAATCTTCCACAAGCTGATGACCGAGGTGCTCGGCTATCCACGCTATTGCGCGCAAGGCGGCGACTGGGGTTCCGCGATCACGTCGCGGCTAGGCGAAGTGCATGGCGATTCGCTCTATGGAATCCACGTCAACCTGCTCTTCGTCGGCGGGCGCACGCGGCGCGAAGGCAACCTCGGCAACGACGAGAAGGTCTTCCTTGCCGACCTCGATAATTTCCGGCGCGAAGAGACCGGCTATCAGCAAATCCAGGGCACCAAGCCGCAGACCCTGGCCTACGGGCTTAACGATTCACCGGTCGGGCTGGCCGCCTGGATCGTCGAAAAGTTCCGCACCTGGAGCGACTGCGCCGGCGACGTCGAGCGCCGCTTCACCAAGGATCAGTTGCTGACCAATGTGATGATCTACTGGATCACGCAGTCGATTAATTCCTCGACGCGGCTCTACTACGAAGCCCGGCATCATCCGTGGCGACCCGACCCGAACAAGCGGATCGAGACGGCCACCGCGGCCGCGATCTTCCCGCGCGAAATCCTCAAGCCACCCCGCGAGTGGGCCGAAGAGGCTTTCAACATCCAGCGCTGGACCGTGATGCCGCGCGGGGGCCATTTCGCGGCGATGGAGGAACCGCAACTGCTGGCCGAGGATATCCGCGCCTTTTTCGGCGACCAGCACTAGCGGAGAGAGGCTTGGCGAACGGAGCGAGCAGGCAGCCTGTCCTGAGTCCCTCGAAGGAAGGCTGCGAGCTGGGTCAAAAATCTTCAGTTAGGGTTTACGGTCCGTACGGATTGGTCGAGGGGGGCCCCGAGCTGCCGTAGGGTGGCGGCGACGAAAAACCGGGATAAGGATTGTAGGGCGCCGGAGCGCCGAACGGCGAACCACCAGACGAACCAAACGGCGAGGAACCCATCGAACCAAACGGCGACCCCATTGAGCCAAATGAGCTCGGGGCCACAGCAAAAGAGCCGCCCGAAGTCATACTGAGAGCCATCAGTCCGAGCATCAGCAGCGGCGCGACCGTGCTGATGGCGGAGCCGGCGTTCTGCTGCTGAGCGTATTGCTGCGCCTGATTCGGTTGCTGCTGGTAGCTGTTAACCCCGGGGTACTGCGAATCACCCGGCCCGCCGGCCGTGGCTTCGTCCGCGGAACCCGCGCCCTGCCCGCTAGCTGCTTCATCCGCGGAACTTGCCGCGGGCGCCCCGCCGCTGGCGCCGGCGGTCAGCAAGTCAGGCTCGACCTTGATCCGATTCTCGACCGGCACACTGGCGTCGGCCAGATAGCTGTGCGTCTTTATGACGGCGTCATGCTTCCCGAAGTCCGAGCCGACATAGCCGTAGAGCACAACGACACGCTGCCCCGCTGGACTCTTGAGGACTTGCGCCCCCACCAGCGGCAGCCGGCGATGCTTGAGATAAGTGCTCAAGGCCTCGCTGCTTGATTGATCGGCCGTGTAACCCGTGGTGTCGATAGGAGCGCTCGACGTGTTGCCGGCGTCGGGTGTCCCGCTCAGACTGCCACCGGGGTTCGGCGACGCGCCCAGCGCAGACGTGCTCGACCCGACATTACTGTAGGGCGCGGTATTCTGCGCCGGCGCGGCACAAGACTGCCCCAGCGTCATCGTGACCATAAACCATCCCGCCAGCGCCATGCTCATCGCCCGCCGCATAACCGGATCATACTCCTTTGGTTGTCATCGGCTAAGCACCTTACTTTTGTTATGGACACGTTCAACGCTTGGTTCGGATTCCGCTATGATAAGTCCGCCTCAGTGGCAAGGATTGCGTGGAGCGGAATGATGGAACTTGCTCGGCAAAGCTACGGTCTCTTCCGGCGAATCGCGCTGATCGGCGGGGTGCTGCTCGGCGGCTGCTCCACTCCGGGCAAGGTCCCGATACAGGTAAATATCGTGCAGCTCGCCAATTACATTCACGCCGCGCGGCCACCGGAGTGCGAGATGCCGATTCTTGACGGCCTGCCCCTCATTTCTTATCGCGAGGTCGCCATCGTCGAAGTCTGGGCCGACATCAATGACAGCCAGGCCGACGTGCTGCCCGCCCTGAAGCGCAAGGCTTGCGAAACCGGCGCTGATGCGCTGGTCATCGTCAATAGCCAGCATCAGGACATCAAGCAGTTCCTCTACAAGGCGAGCCCCAACGAGAGCCTGAACGAGGTAACGCAGCAGGACGTTTACGCCGGACAAGGCGAATACATCAAAGAGGCGGAACACACGCGGCGGGTCGGCGAAGCCGGTCACAATGGCCTCTATGTAAATGCGATCGCGATTAATTACACGCTGGGTCAAAACCAGCCGGCGCCGGGCGGTTCGGTTACGTCGCGGCCCAACGGCTGAGTTCGTTTGCGCCTCGCGATGGGTTGGTGCGGATCCGGATCCGCGTGCAAAGGAGTACTTGAATGGATTTTGAATTATCCGACGGCCAGAAGGAAATCCGGGCGGCCGTGGCGGCACTGTGCGCGCGCTTCGGCAATGACTATTGGCGCCGCTGCGATGAGCAGGGCGCCTATCCGGAAGAGTTCGTCAAAACGTTGAGTGAAGCCGGCTGGCTGGCCGCGTTGATTCCCCAGGAATACGGCGGTGCGGGGCTCGGCATGCTGGAAGCGTCGCTGATCCTCGAAGAGATCAACCGCAGCGGCGGCAACGCCGTCGCCTGCCATGCGCAAATGTACACGATGGCATCGATCCTCAAACACGGCAGCGCCGAGCAGAAGGAGCGCTATCTTCCCCGGATCGCCTCAGGCGAGCTGCGGCTGCAATCTTTCGGCATCACGGAGCCGGACGCTGGATCGGAAACGCCGCGGATCAAGACGTTCGCCCGCCGCCAGGGCGACCAGTACGTCGTAAACGGACAGAAGATCTTCACTTCACGCTTTCAGCATTCGGACATGCTCCTGCTCCTGACACGCACCACGCCGTTCGAAGAGGTCAAGAAAAAGACCGATGGTATGAGCCTGTTTCTCGTCAACCTTAAGGAGACCGGCGACGCAATCAGGGCGGTACCAATCGCGACGATGGTCAATCACGGCACCAACCAACTCTTCATCGACAATCTCATCCTGCCGCGGGGCGCGCTGATCGGCGAAGAGGGCAAGGGCTTCTCGTATGTACTGAGTTCCCTTAACGCGGAACGCATTCTGGTCGGCAGCGAGTCCATCGGCGATGGCCGCTGGTTTGTCGAATACTCCGTGCAGTACGCGAACGAGCGGCGGGTCTTCGCCCGGCCCATCGGCATGAATCAGGGTGTGCAGTTTCCGATCGCCAAGGCGCACGTGGCCGTACAGGCGGCTGGTCTGATGAGGTTCAAGGCGGCGGCGCTCTTCGACGCCGGCTTGCCGTGCGGAGCTGAGGCCAATATGACCAAATACCTGGCCTCCGAGGCGGCCTGGGAGGCGGGTGAAGCCGCGATGAACGCGCTAGGGGGATACGGCTTTGCCAAGGAATATCATGTCGAGCGCAAATGGCGTGAGGCGCGGCTCTACCGCACCGCACCGATCTCCAACAATTTAATTCTGAGCTTTGTCGGTGAGCATCTGCTCGGCATGCCGCGATCCTACTAAGCCGATCGGCGCTGGCCGTAGGGACCGGTTGCCGACGCGGCAGGCGTATTCAGCCCCGCGGTAACCTATTATGCCGCGCGCGCGGCGGAGGCCGCGGTCGATCGAGCGCTAGTTGGCAGCCGGGGCCGACGACCCTGAGGGGTTGGCGAATTTGAGCAATTCGACCAACTCCATCCGCAGGCCCCGCTCACCGCCCTCGAGCACTTCGGTCTTCACCAGACCGACGTTCGCCGCGTACCAATCGCGATAAAGGAGGTTCGAATTGCGGTCGGGGTTCTTGGCAAAGGAACCACCTTCATAGGTCGCGAGCGTGTCGATCCGCATGCATCCCGTATAGCGTCCGGCAGGCACCACGATATCCTCGGACTCGAATACGGTCCGATGAGTCTGCTTGATATCGAAGGCGTCGGGCATATGACCGAACGGAAAAATCGTGCTGCTCCAGGAGACCTCGGGCATCATCCGCGCGGGCATGAAGTCGCCCTCTTCCGAACGCCCCCAGGCGGGAGTCTTGATATCCTCTTTCGAGTATTCCATGCCCGAAAGGCGGGTGAGGTAGCCGTCCTTGGTTACGTAGACGATAGGGCGGGAGCCGCCGCGATCGAGGTTGTAATACTCTTCGACCACCTGACCCGTCACGTTGAGCGACGGCACATACTTGATCCCGAGCACCTTGTCCGTCACGACGTAGGTCAGGCGCTGGCTTTTGCTGTCGACCCGGTAGGTCCAGACCGTGCTGGGCGCGAGCGGGAAAAATGCGTCCGCCAGCGCCGGATTGAACTGGGCGTGGGTACGCTCACAGCCGCTCAGGGAAGCCACGAGCGAAAATACCAGGAGCGGAGCAACCTGCCGAAACATGCGTACTATTCGTGCCATCTTATCGCCTCTGCCTCCGTCGCGAACCGGCCGGCTCGCGCCAGGCGCCGTGTTGATTATGTCTAAGTCGCGGGTCCAAGGGAAAGTTCCACGACCCTGCCTTATGACCGGGAGCGAGATACGCCAGGCCGCCCATCTAATGTAACCTTGTCCGGCCATTCTGCCAGCCCGTCCGCAAAACCGTCGCGGGACAACCCGGCCGGGCGAAAAAAAAGCGGCGGGCGCCCGATTCCACGCCCGCCGCAACCCAAAAGAGCCTCAGGTCAAGGTCGGCCTCAGGAGACCGCCACTTTCAATTCGCGTTCCCGAATCATGGCTTTGCCGCCAAACGCGAACTTGGGCCGCGCCCACGAGAGATAGCACGGCAGCACGATACAGCCCGCGATCATATTCGTCCCCATGAGGAAGATCAGCAACGTGCTCATCTGGCTGTGGAACAGCAGGGGCGAGAAAATCCAGGGGAAGATTCCGCCGATCATCACGAGGAAGGTGTTGAAGACGGCGACCCCCGTCGTGCTGAGCGCAAGCACGATCGCGTCGTCGACCTCCATCCCGGCCATCACTTCGTCGCGGATGCGCGAGACCGTATAGATGCCGTAGTCGACGCCCAGCCCGATACCCAGCGAGATGACCGGGATCGTATCGATCGTCAACCCGATATCGCGAATATTCATGTAGATGAAGGCGCCGAAGTTAGCCAACACACAGGCCAGCAAGAACATGAACCCGGCCACGAATGATCGGAACGCGCCGACACAGAAAAGCCAGACGACGCCCAGGACGAACGTGATATTGAGAAAATCTAGGGTCTTCAGGACGTCGTTGGCCGCGAGATAAAGCCCCGCGATTCCCGCCAGATAAAAGACCTTCACCCGTGGTTTCCTGGGATCGCTCGGATTGAGCACCGGATCGGGGTTGACCCGTTCGTTGACGAACTGCGTGATCTCGTCGCGGATATTGTTAAGGGTGTCGTAGGTATGGTCCTTCAGCAGGACGCGGATATTGGTGTCGTCATTGAGCCGGTTCGAGATAAACCGTTCAAGTTCGCCCGGCGCCGAGCCGTTCAGATAGAGAAACCACAGGTTGGCCGACAGTTCCGGCGAATCGGGCACGGCGAGATACTTCGGATAACCGTAGTTGAATCTTTCGTTGAAAGGTTTCGCGATCGCCGAAGTGTACGACACAATCTGCGCGACCTTGGGATCCTTGAAGAGGAACGAGCGCATATCGTCGATCATCTTCAACACCGACGGACCAAGCACGGAAATCTTGTCGGGATAGGGCGGCGTCGTCAGGATGACCCAACCTTCTTCGAGTGGGAACTTGGCGCCGACCGCGGCGATATCCTGGTTGACTTTCGAGTAGGGCTTGTAAAGCGGCGTGCCGGCGGTTGAATAGCCAATCTTGCTCTTGATTCCGGCGACTACGCCGTACACCAGGAACAGGGCGGACGCCCCCAGCAACCCCATCCGCAAGGCGCCGGGACGCGTGGGCAGATGCACCAGCCAATCAAAGAAGTCGCCCCCCGCTTTGCGCAACCCACTGTCGGCGGTGCTCCGTTCGCGCCGATGCTTCATTTCGGGAATCGGCAGATAACTCATCAGGATCGGCTGGAAGATGAAGACCATCGTCAAGCTACCGGCCAGCCATACCGTTCCGGCGAGCGCAATATGCTGCAGGACCGGAATACCACCGAACGAAATGAAGACGATTCCGCTGATGTCCGCCATGATCGAAAGGAACCCGGGCGGCAGCATGAAATCGGTCGTCGCCGAACAGGCCGCGAACTTGTCGCCGAGGCGGTCCAGCTCGTCGTGATAGCGTCCCTGCCACTGAATTCCGTGGCTCATGTCGCGGGCCGTCAGGATGAACGGGATAACCAGCATGACGGGGTCGAAGTCGTAGCCCATCAGGCCAACGAACCCGAGGCCCCAGATGGCCGACAAGGTTCCTGTAACGATCGGCGCCCACCACCGGCTGCGTTGGCCGCCCGTCACCCACAGGATGAAGATCATTACGCCGACCGCGATCAGGAACAGCATGGTCACGACCGGCTGATAATGATAGCCGTAGCCGCGAATGATCGGCTCGCCGGCAACGAAGATCCTGTTATTGTCGTCCTGATACTTGTTGACGATGGTCTGGACGTCGTTGAAAAGCTCGCGGTAGTCCAGACCGCGCTCGTTGAAGGCCGCCTCGACCAAGGCGCTTTTGAGGTCGGGGTTAACCAGCTGGGTGATCGTCGACCGGTTCGCGAGTACCTTCCGCTTGAGATCCTGAATCCCCGCCTCGTCCTTGGGGGGCAGCGGGAACATAAAGGGCTTGATCAACAGGGATCCCGGCGAAGCCTCGGCGTAGCTTACGCGGTAGGACGCGAGCGACAGTACCTCGTTGTGGTCGACGCCGGGCAACTTGTCGACATCGGTTTGAATTTCGTTGATTTTCTCCAGCGTGGCACGATTAAAAATATCGCCTTGCTGGACCTGGATCATTACTGACAAGGTCTGGGCGCCGCCGTATTTGTGCCAATTGTGGTAAAGCTGGACGTTGGGATGGTTGACCGGGAAAAAGTCGTCGAACTTGGTCTGGATGTTAACCTGCGTACAAAAGTATGCGGCGATCGCGCTGATCAGCAGCAGGACTCCGCCGATCAGTGCGCGAAAACGCAGAACGTAATCGCCAACCTTGAACGATCCTAGACTTACTGAACTACTTGCCATTTTTCGCCCGCGTCATCCGAGAGGAGAATTGTTCCGTTCAAACCCACCATCACCGCGCGATTACCCGCCAGCGCGATATCGGTAAGATCGTTGAAAGTCGTCCGCTGCGCCTCCGACCATTGGCCACCCGCGCTCTGCACGAAGGTCCGGCCGCCCGTGCCCGCCGCCCACACCTTCTTGTTGGCCGAATCGATCGCGACCGCATAGGTGCCCGACTGGTCAGGAAGCTTCGACGGCTTCCAGGTCTTGCCGCCGTCTTCGCTGGTCTCGACATCACCCGCCAGACCGGCCACCAGCCCATGCTGCGGGTCGGTGAAGTTGATGGTGAACCAGGGACCAATCGTAAAATCCGAGGTGTTACCGCCCGACAGCAGGTTCCAGCTCTGTCCACCGTCGGTGGTTCCGAGCACGGTCGCGAATTCGCCCGCGATCCAGCCGTTATTCTTGTCGGTGAAGCTCACATCGAACAGGATGATGTCCTTGGGGCTCTTGACGCTCTGCCAGGTCGCGCCGCTATCGGCCGTCCGCAGGATCGTGCCGTCGGCCCCGACGACCGTCGCATTCTGATCGTCGATCGGAAAAACCTTCATCAGATTCTTGGTCGTGCCGCTAGCGACCGTTTTCCAGGTCGCGCCGCTGTCGGTTGAACGGAGCACGGTCCCGTTCTCGCCGACGATATACCCGGTCTTGCCGCTCGGCGAGAAGCGAATCGAGTAGAGGTCAAAATCCTGAAACAGCTCGCCACCCTCGCGGAGCTGCACTGGAATCTGCTTCCACGTCTTCCCCTGATCCGTGGAAGTCATCAGCAAGCCCTTGGCGCCGACGGTAAAGACGGTGCCATCAGCAGGCTGAATCGCGACGCCAAAGAGCCCCAGCCAGGGCGGTGGTCCGTTGCCCGGCTGCCCCTCGGCCGCAGCCCGCGCGCCCACCACACCCATAGCGAGCATGAGCAGGCAGACGCCGGCCAGCATCCAGATTTTTCGGTTTGGACGACGATAGTTTTTCAAGACCGCGCTCACCTGACCTTAATCTTCGACAGCTATACGACCGGGCCGACCAATACCGCCAGCGCGCACCCACGCGCGTGTCGGCGCGGCTCCCCTCCGTTGAGGCAATCGCCGGTCGCCTATTCCTGACTTATCCGGCCCGAATTCACCCCGTGGGCCAGATGGAGCAACGGACTACAACACGCTTGTAGCAACTGTCAAGGGAATGTCCCGCCGCAACCAGTCCGCCGGGACTGGCGGCGGGCTGCCCGTCTGCAATAGTAGCGAGCGCGGCAGTGGCGTTGGCAGGCGCCGTACGCGCCGCGGGAGGTCCCCATGGCGAAGAACGTAACCGTCTGTCTGACGTTTGATTTCGACGCGATATCAGTGTGGATCGGCACGTTTCACGCCCGTTCGCCCAGCGCGATCTCGCGCGGCGAATTCGGCAAGGTCGGGGCCGAGCGGCTGCTTACGCTGCTGCGCGAGCGCAGCCTGCCCTCGACCTGGTTTGTCCCCGGGCACACGGCTGACGCCTTCCCGGCGACCGTCGAGGCGATCGCGGCCGCCGGGCACGAGATCGGCCATCATGGCTACTTTCACGATCGACCAGCCACGCCCGAGGACGAAGCGCGCGACTTCGACCGCGCCACCGCGGCGCTTGAGCGGCGGAGCGGACGGGCGCCGCGCGGCTATCGCTCCCCGGCCGCCGGCCTGATGCCGTCGACGCTGCAATGTCTTCTGGAACGGGGCTTTCTTTACGACAGCAGCATGATGGCGCAGGACTTCACGCCCTACTATTGCCGGGTCGGCGACGCGGCGCCGCCGGACGGCCCGTTTGTCTGGGGTCGCGAGACCAGTCTGGTCGAGCTGCCCTTTACCTGGGGACTCGACGACTTCCCCATCTTCGAGCACGTCTGGACGCGCAACGGGGTCAACCCGGGGCTCGCCGCGCCGTCCCAGGTCTATGAGATATGGGCGGGCGACTTCGACTACCTCTACGGCCGTCTCGGCGCGGGCGTCTATATTCTCACGATGCATCCGCAGGCGATCGGCCGTGGCCATCGGCTGCTGATGCTCGAGCGGCTGCTCGACCATATCTGCGATCGCGACGGCGTAACCTTCCGCACGATGAGTGAGGTCGCGCTCGAGTTCCGCGACACCCATCCGCTCGCGACACCGGGCGCCTGACCCGGGCCGTGCGCGATCACGACCGGACGCCGCTTGCGCGCGCCTAGAACTGGTTCGGGCCCATTAGTGGAGCGCAGCGGAACGAGCAGGCGAGTCTGCGAGCTGCGTCAAAAATCTTGAAATTGGCGCCTAGAACTGGTTCGGGCGCCGATACGTGGGCTTGACCGGCTCGCCCCTGGGCGAAACCAGACCGTCGACCATCACCACATGGGCGTCCTCGGGTTCGATATCCTCAAACAGACGGTGCCGCAATTCGTCGCTGATCTGGGAGTACATCAGGTCGAAGGCCGCCGCGGCTTCCCGCTCCTGACCGTAGTCAAAACTGTTGATCGCCAGACTGCCGGCCGGGCACGCGGTAAAGATATAGAGCCGCTTGTAGGCGTGACTGAACTCGTCGATCTCCTCGCGCACGCCGCTGGCGGCCTCCGCGGCCACGCCCACCACGCCGGCCGCGGCCGCGATCGTGGTCGCACCGAATTCCAGCCGTTCGAAGCGTTCGGCGATACGATTGATCGTGTCGGCATTTTTCACGGCGAACCGCTCCAGCGCGATCTGCTGCACGTGCGCGACCCGGCTCAGGCGGCTCACCCCTGAATCACCCAGTTTCTCGGGCGAGCCGCGGGACGGCAGCACAAAGACCAGGTCGCAGTCTTCGACCGGAGCGGCGAAGCGCAGCGGGAGCGGATCGAGCGCGTCGCCGCTTTCACAGAGGACACCCTCGCAGAGGCCCGGAAACAGCGGCGCCTGGCCCATCGAGCCGAATACCGCGTCGGCCATCCGCGTGAATTCGCGGCCGTCAGCCCCGATCACGTCGACCAGCCGGTAATTCTCCTGATTCTCGAGCCCCAGCGTCTGCACCCGCTGCTTCAAACCGCTCCAGTTGGTCGCATAGTGGAGCGCGCCCTGCCGGATCTCGGTGCGGGTCAGGTAAAAATGGAGCTTGGGTGAATCGGTAAAAAGATGATCGAGCCGGCCGCCGAAGAGTTCCTCAAATTGCTCGCGCCACGGCGCGTTGCTGAAACAATGATCGCTCAGGAACGGCAGCCAGAACCGGGGAAACTCCATCAACCGGGAAAATTTCTTTTGCTTCCACCAGCTCTCGAGGCCAACTCCTTGCGCCGGATCCATCAGACCGGCCATCCAGAACATCGCGTTCCAGGCGCCGGTCGAGGTCCCGACGATCACCCGCACCTTGCCGAGGGCGTTATAGTCGCGCAGAAAATCGTAGACGGCCTTGAGCGCGCCGGCCTGATAGACGCCGCGCGCACCGCCACCGGGGAGGATAATCCCGATACTCCCCACATGGCCGCCAAAGAACTCGACATATTCCTTGCGCCGCTGACCGCCCACCCGGCCGGCGATTGGCTGGACCGCGGGCGGCGCGGCCGCTTCGTCCGCGGTCTCGCGATCGGCGTAAAAGCGCACCGGTAACATAATCGCACGCCACGCCTGACGGCCGGTCCGCCGGACAAAGTTGTAGGTCCAACCGGCCAGATTGAGCGCCAGCAGCAGGCGAATCGCCTCGGCGCTCAGCGTGAACATCCCGCCGGCGAAGACCAGCCAGGCGTGCCAGCCGAAGAGCGCCGTCAGGCCGTGGCCAAGTGAACGCAGGAGTGCGAACGGAATCACATTGCGGACTGCCGGTGGCAGGAGGTCAAAGAGCCGGGCGATCGTGACCCCGATGAAAGCAAAGCCGTCGCTGAGAAACGACCCGGCCACGGCCGCCGCGCCGCTCGCGGCCGACGCGATCGCGGCCCGCCCCGCGACTACCGCGTGACTCCCGGCGACGAGCTGCATGAGTAGACCCTCGGCCTGCCAGGCCCCGACCAGCAGCAGCGCAAGGAACACGCGGATGCGCCCCGGAACCGCGGATCTAATCCGCCACATCGCCTTCCCCCCTCGACCCCCATCCTGCCAGCCCTGATGACAAATGGTCGATTAAGGCTACAAATTATAACCGTCGGCCAGTTAACGCCAGAATTTTTGGCGCATACGCGAGCGGCTCAAAGACGCCCCAGCCACCACTTTTGCGACCGTTGAGGGCGGATCAGTCAGTCCCATAACCCACGCGCGATCGTTCTTGCAGGAAGGGACGCGGCGCGCTATAGGGGGTCTTGCTAATTCTCAGTCTGCGTCCGAGATTCCCGGGCCTGGCGTCAAGGATTCGGCAATGACCCTGCACGCAGCCTTCAAGCGAATAAAGTACTGGTTGTTCGGCGGGTTTGAGGTCAGCCAATGAGCGGAGACAGGGTGTCCGCTCCAGACCGCAAGGGCCACGCCGTGACGAACGAACCCTACGTTCCGGCCGGCCGGCTGGTGCTGGGGATGCTGGTGTTTCTGGCAATCGGTGCTCCGATTGTTCTGTACGATTGGCGAACCCTGGACGAGGTACTCGCGGGGGTCTTCCAGCCTGTGCCAATCCTGCTCGCGTCGGGATTTGCCGTTGTGTTTCTCCTCGGCGCTGTCCTGCTCGGACGATATATCCGCGGACTGGTTAAGCTGAACGACTGACGGTGGACTGAGACCCCGTTACCAGATAACAAACAAGTTCGATCGACGATCCCCTTGCCCAGGAGTGATTATCGTGATGAGCGACCAACCGCCGGCCGACCCTGACTTTGTTCCACCCCCAATCGGAACGCTCTTCATCCTCACGATCTACCTCGCGGTGATGGCCGGAATGTGGGGCGCGATGCTGTGGGGGCTAATCGGCAGGTAAGGCTATGGTTCGCTACGAACGTATCTTTTTCTGGTTCTCGGCAAGCATGCTGGCCATCTTCCTGTGTGCGCTCGGCTACGTCACCGTCTTCATGAATATCCACCTGCCGGGTCCCGCCGGGCGGATCATTCCGAAGTCGGGACAGAATTGCGCTGCCGCGGTGCTCGCGACCGTCCCGTTCAACCGTCCCGGGGTGCGCGAGATCGCTCCCGGTAAATATGAGGCCGTCATGCTGGCGCAACAGTGGAACTTTTATCCGTTCAAGATCCAGATTCCAGCGGGTGCTGAGCTGACCTTCAGAGTTACTTCAGTAGATGTAATCCACGGTTTTTTCATCCCCGGTACGCGCGTCAACATGATGGTGTTGCCGGGATATGTCTCGGTTGAAACCTATCGCTTCACGCGGCCGGGATCGTATCGCCTGCTGTGTCACGAATACTGCGGCCTGTACCACCATACGATGTCGGCGGAGGTGGCAGTCAAGTGAGCACGCCTGTCGTCTATGCGCCTGAACGCCCGTTCGCGCTGCCCGCCAGTCAACGCCGGATTATTAGCCTGATGTTATATCTGGGTTTCGGCGCCCTTGCGGTCGGCGTCGTCAACGGGTTGGCGCAGGCGCTGAACTACGCCGACATCGACATTTTCAAGGCTTTCCCTGGCCTGCACTCGTACTATCAGGGACTCACGGTCCACGGGGTCTTCAATGCGATCATACTTACGTTTTCCTTCGCCAACGGCTTTGTGGCGCTGACTTGCGCGCGCGGACTGAACCGTCCGCTCAACCAGGGGTTGCTGTGGGCGACGCTGGCCTCCATGGCAGGCGGCGCCGCGCTGCTCGCCGGCGCGATCCTGAGCGGGCATGCCAGCGTCCTTTATACGTTCTATGCACCGCTCCAGGCGCATTGGACCTTCTATCTGGGGTTAGTCCTGATCGTCCTCAGCACCTGGCTGACGTCGGCGAACCTGTTTCTGGCCCTCCGCGCCTGGCGGCGCGAACATCCGGGCGAACGCATCCCGTTGCTCGCGTACATCTCGGTCGTCACGTACATCTTTTGGGACATTGCCTCGGTGGGTGTCGCCTGCGAGGTGGTGTTATTGCTGTTGCCCTGGTCGCTCGGCCTGCTGCCGGGAGTCGACCCGATGCTGACGCGGACGCTGTTTTGGTTCACGGGCCATCCGATCGTCTACTTTTGGCTCCTGCCGGTGTACGTGTCGTGGTACGCGATCGTACCAAAACAGGTGAGCGGCGCGCTGTTCAGCGACACGGCAGTCCGTATGGTTTTTCTGATGTTCCTGATCATCATCCCGATCGGACTCCATCACCAGTATGTCGATCCCGGAATTTCACCGAGCCTCAAGTTCGCGGTCGCGATCCTGACCTTCATCGTCTTCCTGCCCAGCCTGCTGACCGCATTTTCAGTGATGTACGCGCTCGAGATAGGCGGGAGGCGTAGCGGGGGGCGGGGGCTGATCGGATGGTTTTTCCGCCTGCCCTGGAAAGAGCCGGCGGTGGCCGCGCAACTCCTGGCGATGCTCGGGTTCATGCTCGGCGGCATTACCGGCCTGATGAATGCGAGCTACAACATCAACCTGGAAATTCACAACACCGCCTTCGTGCCCGGCCATTTCCATCTTACGGTAGGTACCGCGGTAGGGCTCTCCTATATGGGGATAGCCTATTGGCTGGTACCGTTCTTCGAACAAAAACAGTTGTGGGGCAAGCGTCTGGCTTTGACGCAAGCCTGGTGTTACTTCATCGGCGTCCTGATCTTCGCGCGCGGGCTGATCTCGGGCGGGCTGGCCGGCATGCCGCGCCGGACCGCCATCTCCCTCATCGATTACCCGCTACCAGCGGGGTGGCATGAAGCGGGAATCCTGACCGGGGTTGGTGGTACGCTGATGTTCATCAGCGCCGTGATGTTTTTCGTCGTGCTCGGGATGACGATCTTCTTCGGACGACCAGCGAAGATCGATGACATTCCCTTCACCGACACTATCGAACCGCCGGTGGCGAGTGGCTGGCTGGTTAACCTTGATCACTTCGGGTACTGGATAGCCGTCGCCATAGTGCTGTGCGTCGTGATCTACGGGCCGGTAATCTACCAACATATCCCGCCGCAAATGAACTCGACCGGGTTTACCAATTACTGAGCGCGAGTCGGCGCAAATCGCGGCGCCGAGTTTCAACTCACGCGCAGCACGATTTTGCCGAAATGCTCGCTCGCCTGCATCATGCTATGGCCGGTCGCAGCCTCGGCCAAGGGTATCTCTTGATGGATCGGCGGACGGAGGCGGCCGGCCTCGAGCGCGCCACTGAAGCGTGCGACGAAGCCCGCAACGATGTCAGCCTTCTCGGCGACCGGGCGGGCGCGCAGGGTCGAGCCGAAGATCTTCAGATGGCGGCGGAGCACCTGCGTCAGATCGATTTCCGTCTTCGCGCCCTTCATCAAACCGATCAGGACAAGCCGGCCGCTATGGGCCAGGGCGTCGAGGTTCTGCCCGAGATAGGCCGCGCCAATACTGTCGAGAACGATATCGGCGCCACGATCGTTGGTGGCGGCTTTGACCTTCGGCACAAAGGGACCCGCCTTGTAGTTGATCGCGACGTCGGCCCCGAAGCGGAGGCATTGCTCGCACTTGGCGTCCGACCCGGCGGTCACGATCGAGCGCGCCCCGGCCTCGCGCAGCAACTGGATCGCGGCCGTGCCGACGCCACTGCCGCCGCCGTGAATCAGCACGGACTCCCCGGCCTTGACCGCAGCCAGCATGAACAGATTGACGAAAGCGGTGAGAAAGACTTCGGGAAGCGCGGCGGCCTCGGCGTCGCTCAGCGCCGCCGGTACGTGCATTGCGGAGCCATGGTGGACAGCAGCCAGTTCGGCGTAGCCGCCCCCCGCCAATAGCGCCATCGCGCGATCGCCCGGCCGCCAGCCCTTGGCCTCGGCGCCGACCCCGACCACCTCGCCCGCGCATTCGAGACCGAGCAGCGGCGAAGCGCCGGGCGGCGGCGGATAGAAGCCCTGCCGCTGCATCAGGTCGGCGCGGTTCAACGCTGTACAGCGCACCTTGATCAGGAGGTCAGCGGGCCCCGGCACGGGATCGGGAAACTCGCCGAGTCGGAGTACATTCTCGTCACCGGGTTTATCGATCAGGATTGCTTTCATAAGTTTAGTGGCCTCTCGCGAAAGTCAGTTCGCGCAGCGGTAGTAGTATGAATTCTTTTCCCCTTCCTTTTTAGGGAAGGGGTTAGGTTCCTCGCCCGCCAGATGGTTTGTCGCCAGTCAGTGGCCGCACCAGGACGTTAGTATCGACCGCGATCACGCCGGGCCTTTAACTCGGCCCTGATTGCGGCTTCCATCTGGCTGAGCGTCTTGGGCTTGCCGGCGTAGCGAAGGCATCCGGCGACATCTTCGAGCCGCGTTGGCGGGACGGGCTTAGCCGCCAGTAGCAGGACTCTGTACTTAGGATCTCGCATGCTCTCCTCTTGAATATCCGGCGCAATCGTCCGGGATTCCTCGCGCGGCAGCCACGCGCGGGAATGACACAATAGGGCTTTTATCATGAGAACAGATGGTGAGCCGAGACCAGCGATCTACAGCCGGGCAATCAACAAACGGATGGCCACGATCAGGAGCGTGGTCAGCACGATCCACCGCGCGCGCTTCCACGGGTCGCGGCGGCGCGGCCACGGCATAATCGACATGCGCTTGAGTGATTGCGGGGAGGACCTGACGCGCTCAGGTCCTCCCCGCTGATGATCAGTACTGGTTAATGATCGAGACGCCGACGTTCTGGAAGGTCGTCATCTCTTCGAGTACCCGGTTGGCGCCTTCGAGGCTGACGGTCTCGGTGATCATCGCCTTGGGATCGAGCTTCTTCGCGTTGACCATTTCGAGCATCCCCGGATAATGCGACGCCGGCATCCCGAGCGACGCGATCAGTTGCAGCTCCATCACGACCATACGGTCAATCGGTAAGGAAACCTCGCCCTTCTCGGCCTGCGTAGTGAGGCCGATCTGGAGGGCGCGCCCCTGCTTGCGCAGGCTCATGATCGAGTTGCGGCAGGTGGTCGCGATTCCCAGTGCGTCGACCGAGACGTGCGCGCCGCCCTTGGAGATATCAAATACGGCGGCGGCCGGGTCTTCGTTGCGCTTGGCGTTGATAACGTGCTGCGCGCCGACCTTCTTGGCCAGCTCGAGCTTGCGGTCGTCGAGGTCGACCGCGATCACGTTGGCGCCGATCGCGGACGCGACGTGAATCGCCGAGAGCCCGATCCCGCCGCAGCCGTGGACCGCCACCCATTCGCCGGGCCGCACCTGCGCGCGATCGACGATCCCGTGGTAGGAGGTCATGAAGCGGCAGCCCATCGAAGCGCCCTCGAGGAAACCGACATTATCGGGCATCGCCACGAGGTTCATGTCAACGTTCGGGACACCGACCAGGCGGCCGTAGCCACCCCAATAGGAGAAGCCCGGCAGTTGCGGATTGGAGCAGACATGCGACTGCCCGTTGCGGCAGTATTCGCAGATGCCGTCACCCTGGCTGAAAGGGACCAGCACACGGTCGCCCCGCTTGAAATTCTTGACGCTCTTGCCGACTTCCTCGACCACGCCGCAGAACTCATGGCCCATCACCAGCGGCAGTGCGGGCGAAAGACCGACCCAGCTCCAATCGCCGGACCAGGCGTGCCAGTCGGAACGGCAGACGCCTTCGGCCTCTGACCGGATGATCGCGCCATCGGGTGGACACTTGGGATCGGGAACCTCTTTGACGATGAGCGGCTTGCGCACCGCCTCCATTACTGCTGCTCTCATGGCGAATCTCCTTAGGCTTTAATTCGATTTCGTGCGCGGACCTGCCGCGCGCATCACGCGTCGAAGATTTGGTATAGCGCCTCCGGCGCACGCTCGGCAATCGGACGCCCAGCGGCGCGGTCAGTCGCGATCGGCGGGGCCACGTCGACGCCGCTCGGCGGGGGCGGCTTGATCGCGATCACTCGCGGATATACATTAATCAAAAGTATATCCACGCATGGAGCAGGTTATGCAGGTCGCCAAATGGGGCAACAGTCTCGCGATTCGCCTTCCCGCCGCGGTAGTCGAAGCATTGGAGCTTAAAGCGGGGGACGAGATCGACATTCACATCGCTGACGCGCGTGAACTCGCCGTGGCGCGTAAGCCCGGACGGCCGGAGTTGCTGAAGCGCCTTCGCGCCTTCCGCGGCCGCCTTCCCCCTGACTTCAAGTTTGACCGGGACGAGGCGAATGCCAGGTAACTTCATCGACACCAACGTTCTAATCTATCTGGCGTCAAGCGATCCCGTGAGGGCGGCGCGGGCGGAAACAATTATCAGCGGTGGCGGCACGATCAGTGTACAAGTCCTGAATGAGCTCGCTAACGTCGCCCGCCGCAAAATGCGCCTGTCATGGAAAGACACCCGTGCATTTCTGTCCATGGTTCGTGGTTTACTGTTGGTTAGTCCCCTTACCACGGAGATCCATGAAAATGGACTTGCGCTGGCCGAGCGTTACAAGCTTTCAATCTACGATGCCATGATCGTGGCCTCAGCCCTTCACGCCGACTGTGACGTACTTTGGTCGGAGGACATGCAGGATGGGATGACGATCGCGAAGAGGTTACGTGTCGTCAACCCGTTCGTGCGTACCAAACCCAAATAATCCTCGAAAGCGTGGATGTCCTTATAACCTTCAACTGGCCGCCGCGAGGTAAGTCATGGCAACCCCCAACGAGCCAATCGAGTTGAACGAGCTACCGGAGCATGTCCGCCGTAATCGCGAGCTGTGGAACAAGTGGGCCCTCGATTACGCAAGCGCCGGCGAAAGAGCCTGGTCGCAGGACGAGCCAACCTGGGGCATCTGGAGTATCCCCGAGTCGCAGGCCGGTCTCCTTCCCGACGACCTTGCCGGCAAGGACACGATCGAGCTCGGCTGTGGCACGGCGTACGTCTCATCCTGGCTCGCGCGCCTGGGGGCGCGAACCGTCGGGGTCGATATTTCCGCGGCACAACTGGCGACCGCTAATCGACTGCGGCAAAAGCACGGCCTCCCGGTCGCGATCGTACGCGCCAATGCGGAGACGGTCCCATGCCGCGACTCAAGCTTTGACCTGGCTATCTCGGAGTATGGGGCGTGTCTGTGGGCCGACCCCGAGCGCTGGGTGCCCGAAGCCGCGCGACTCCTTCGTCCCGGCGGTCAGCTGATATTCCTGATGTATTCGTTTCTGATGACGCTCTGCGCGCAGGAGGACGACTCCGCGGCAACCAATGAGCTGTGCCGTTCCGCCTTCGGCATCTATCGTATCGAGTGGCCGGGCGATCCCGGAGTCGAATTCCACCTCTCGCATGGCGACTGGATTCGCCTGCTCCGACGATCGGGTTTCGAGGTTGAAGACCTGATCGAGCTGCGTCCCCAGGAGGGCTCCACGACCCGGTTTCCATACGTGACGCTCGAATGGGCGCGGAAGTGGCCTTGCGAGGAGGTCTGGAAGGCGCGCAAACGCCGCTGATTTCATCCAGATCGCGGGGATTCTCCCTTCCGTCAAGCCTGATAGAATCAGTCGGGCGATGCGCCGTTGATGTCATCCAGGCACATAGCGAGCGCGGAAAGCTGACTCTTGCATAAGCGGGCACAGAAAAGCGGCACGACGGCTAGCGTTGCAATGATCTTGATTGCGGCGGCGCTCAGCGGTTGCGACAAATCCGCGAGCGGGCCGCCGCCTGCGATGCCCGCAGTGCCGGTCCTGACCGCCCAGGCTGTCCGCAAGACGCTGCCCAACCAGCTCCACGAGATCGGCACGGTCGAGGCTTTCGCGACCGTCAATATCAAGTCACGGATCGAGGGTCATCTGGTCGCGATCCATTTCAAGGAGGGCGACTTCGTCACGCGCGACCAACTGCTGTTCAGCCTCGACGCGCGCCCGGCTGACGCCGCCGTGCGGCAGGCCGAGGCCAATCTGGCCCGCGACCAGGCCCAGGCCGCGCAGGCGCGCACCGACGAACAGCGCTATCTCTACCTCTGGCAGGAAAAGGTCGGCTCCCGTCAGCAATATGATCAGTCTCACGCGAGCGCCGCGACCTGGACCGCTACGGTCGAGGCCGACAAGGCCGCGCTCGATACCTCCCGCCTGAGCCTGCAGTACACCGAGATTCGCTCGCCGATCGACGGCCGGACCGGCAACCTGCAATCGCACATCGGCGACCTGATCAAGCCCGACGCCGATACGCCGCTCGTCACGATTACGCGCATCCAGCCGATCTACGTAAGTTTCTCGATTCCGGAACGGGAGCTGCCCGCCGTGCGCGAGCAGATGAAGAACCATCCGCTGGAGGTCGACGCGGCTATCCCCAGTGCTGACACACAGGAGTCGCCCGAGCACGGTATCCTGAGCTTCGTCGACAATACGGTCGATCGCACAACCGGGACGATTCTGCTCAAAGGGCTCTTTCAGAACGAGAATTTGCGCTTATGGCCCGGGGCGTTCGTTAACGCGAGCCTGACCCTCAACGCCATCCGCGACGCGGTCGTGGTGCCGACCGAGGCGATCCAGACCGGCCAGCAGGGCACCTTCGTCTTCGTCGTCGACGCCCATCAGCGGGTCGCGATGCAGCCTGTAGCGACCGGCGCCCAGGTCGACCATGAGACCGTGGTCGAGCGCGGGCTCACCGCCGGCCAGACCGTCGTGACGGACGGGCAGTTGCGGCTCGCCCCCGGCGTCATGGTAAGCGTCAAACAGTCGTTGTAAGAGTAGCGAACAAGGTATGAATCTCGCCGAACTCTTTATTCGCCGGCCGGTGATGACGACGCTGTTGTCGCTCGCGATCATCATCTTCGGACTCGCGGCCTACCGCTTCCTGCCGGTGAGCGATCTGCCTAACGTAGATTTTCCGACGATCCTGGTCAGCGCGGGTTTGCCGGGCGCGAGCCCCGAGACCATGGCGTCGTCGATCGCGACCCCGCTCGAGCGCCAGTTCTCGACCATCGCCGGTATCGACCAGATGACGTCGTCGAGCACGATGGGTCAGACGAACATCACGCTCGAGTTCGCTCTTAGCCGCAACCTCGACGCGGCGGCCCAGGACGTGCAGTCCAAAATTTCGGCGGCGCAGGGGTGGCTACCGGTGGGGATGCCCAGCCCGCCTTCGTACCAGAAGGTCAACCCCGCCGACAACGCGATTCTCTATATCGCCCTGACCTCGACCACGTTGACACTCTCCGCGCTCGACGAGTACGCGGAGACCAACCTCGCCGAGCGGATTTCGATGATCAGTGGGGTCGCGCAGGTTCAGGTTTACGGGTCGCAGAAATATGCGGTGCGCATCCAGCTCGATCCGCTGGCGATGGCGTCGCGGGGCGTGGGGATCAACGATGTCGCGAGCGCGGTGCAGAACGCCAACGTCAATTTACCGGTCGGCAATCTCGCGGGGCACACCGCGAACTACAGCGTGCAGGCCAACGGCCAGCTCACCAACGCCGCCGCCTACAACGCGCTGATCGTCACCTATCGCAACGGCATGCCCGTGCGGCTCGATCAGCTCGGACGGGCGCTCGACAGCGTGCAGAACAACAAGGTCGCCGGATGGTCCAACGGCCATCGCGCCATCGTGCTCGCGATCCAGCGCCAGCCCGGCACCAATACGGTTGAGGTCGTCGACAATATCAAGCGCGTGCTGCCGGTGATCAAGGCGGAGCTGCCGGCGTCGGTCGATCTGAGCATCCTTTACGACCGCTCCGACTCGATTCGCGACTCGGTCAACGACGTCGAATCGACCCTGCTGCTGACCGTGTTCCTGGTCGTGATGGTTATCTTCCTTTTTCTGCGCAATGTCTCGGCGACCATAATTCCCAGTCTCGCCCTGCCGATGGCGATTATCGGCACCTTCGCGGTGATGTGGGCGCTCGGCTACAGCCTTGACAACCTGTCCCTGCTGGCGATTACGCTTTCGGTCGGCTTCGTGGTCGACGACGCGATCGTGATGCTCGAAAATATCGTGCGCCACATGGAGATGGGCAAAGGCGTGCTGGAGGCGGCGCTCGAGGGTTCGGGGGAAATCGCCTTCACGATTCTCTCGATGACCGTCTCGCTCGCCGCCGTCTTCATCCCGGTGCTCTTCCTGGGCGGGATCATCGGCCGGCTGTTGCACGAATTCGCCGTCACGATCGCGGCCGCCATTCTGGTCTCGGGCTTCGTCTCGCTGACCCTGACCCCGATGCTCTGCAGCCGCTTTCTCAAGAATCCCCAGCGGCAGAGGCACAACTATCTCTACAACCTGACCGAGCGCGGCTTTGACGGGATGCTGGGCGGCTATCGGACGAGCCTCGCCTGGGTGATGCGCCATCGGCGCTTCACGATGCTCGTGCTGCTGCTGACCGTGATCGGCACGGGCTGGGGTTTCTACACCATCCCCAAGGGTTTCCTGCCGCAAGAGGACGCCAGCGAAATTCTCATGTTCACCCGGGCGACGGAAGGCATCTCCTTCGACGCGATGGTCGCGCATCAGCAAGTGCTGAATACGATGGTCGCGCGCGACCCGAACGTAATGAATTTCTTTTCCAACGTCGGCGCATCGGGTCCGTCCGGCACGCTCAACGCGGGCATCCTCTTCGTCCACCTGGTGCCGCCGTCGCAACGCAAATTCAGCGTCGATCAGCTCATCGGCCAATGGATGAGGAAATTCTCGTCGATTCCCGGCCTGATCGTCTTCGCGACCAATCCGCCCCCGATTCAGATCGGCGCCCGCTTCACCGAGAGCCAATACCAGCTCACGCTGCAGGCCCCCGATACCCATACGTTGTTCGAGTACGCGACGAAGCTTGAAGATCGGCTGCGCGCCCTCCCGGATTTGCGCGGCGTGACCAGCGACCTCGAAATCAAGAATCCGCAGGTTTACGTCGATATCAACCGCGACAAGGCGAGCGCGCTTGGCCTGTCGGCCCAGGCGATCGAGCAGGCGCTCGCGCTGGCCTATGGCTCGTCGCAGATTTCGACGATCTACACCCCGAACAACGAGTTCTGGGTCGTGATGGAGCTCGCGCCGCAGTATCAGGCCGATGCGGGCGCACTCAACCTGATCTACGTGCGCTCGTCCACCAATCTGCTTGTGCCGCTCAACACCGTCGCGAAGATCACGCGGACGCTCGGTCCGCTCTCGGTCAATCATTCGGGACAATTGCCGTCCGTGACGATCTCCTTCGACGTCGTGCCGGGGGTCTCGCTCGGCAAGGCGCTGGGGGAGGTGCGCGGGCTCGCCAGCGATATCCTGCCTGCGAGTATCACGGCGGAATTTTCCGGCGCGGCGCAGGCCTTTCAGGATTCACTCGGTAATCTCGGTTTATTGCTGGTGATGGCGATCCTGGTGATTTATCTCGTGCTCGGCATCCTCTACGAAAGTTTCATCCATCCGATCACGATTTTGTCGGGCCTGCCCGCCGCCGGCTTCGGCGCGCTGCTCAGTCTGATGGTCTTTCATCTGGAGCTCGACCTGCTGGCCTTCGTCGGCATCATCATGCTGGTCGGCCTGGTGAAGAAGAACGCCATCATGATGATCGATTTCGCGTTGGACGCCGAGCGCAACGAAGGCAAGTCGGCCGCCGACGCGATCTTCGAGGGCTGCATGATCCGCTTCCGGCCCATCATGATGACCACGATGGCGGCCTTCATGGGCACCTTGCCGATCGCGATCGGGTTTGGCGCGGGGGCCGACGCCCGGCGCTCGCTGGGCATCGCGGTGGTGGGAGGATTGGTCTTCTCGCAACTCCTGACGCTCTACATTACGCCGGTCGTTTATACCTATATGGACGGGCTGCAACGCCGGCTGGGTGCTCTGAGGCGTCGGCCGCGAGCCGCCGTCGCGGAGCCTGCGGTGGTCGACGCCCGCCGTCGCGCCGCCTCCTCGCGCTAGACCGGTCGCGACAAGTTAACCGACTGGCAACCGTCGCGACGCCCACCGCACTTCCGTGAGACCCGGCGACGGGCTAAGATAGAGCAGGCGGAAGGGTTGGCGAAGAACAGCGTCGGAAGCGGCGCGAATGGTTGAATCGCTTGTCACTCGGGCGTGATCCCAAAGATAAATTGCCGGAAATACCGCGGGTAGTGGTCGATTTCGATCTGCTGCGCCGGATTGGTGGGCTGAATTTTCGCGACCTCGGGGGCCATCCGGTCGCCGACGGCCGCTGTGTGCGCAAAGAGAAGGTCTATCGGTCGGCCCATCTGGCGCATCTCAACGACGAAGGGCCGCATCCGCTCGAAACGATTCGGCTGCGTACACTGATCACGCTGCAGAGCCGGCTGGAAGTCCGGCGGCTAGGCCCGCCGCGCTCCGAATTTCTGCAATCCGGCGTGCGCTGGGAGCATATCCCGATCGGCGACAACTGGTTTCGCGAAGACGGCTTCCACAAAATCGATACGCAGCCGGGGCACGAACATCTCGTGATCCTGACCGAGTTCCGCAACGACTGGCAGATGTTCTTCAAGCTGATGGCCGAGCGGGAAGTCTACCCGTTGCTCTTCCATTGCTCGGCGGGACGCGATCGTACGGGCGTGGGTGCCGCGATGCTGCTTGAACTGCTCGGCGTGGACCGCGAACGCATCGTCGAGGATTTCCTGGTCAGCAACGAGACCTTCCCGAAGATGCCGCTCAGCGCCACCCAGCTCACGCCAATTTTCGAAATGATCGACGAAAATGGCGGGATCGAAGGCTTCATGCTGCAGGTCCTCGGCCTCGATACTTCGGATCTCGAAGTAATCCGCGAAGACCTGCTGGAATCAAACAGCGATTGATCGCGAATCACGCCAGATGGGCGGTGAAGTCGAGCGTCTCGACCCGCCATCGTTGCTCGCCGTCGCGCGCCAGTATCTGAATCGAACCCAGCTCGATCAGCGGCTCGGCGCCCGCCAGCCGTTGGACGATCGCGCGAATCACGCCGCGATGAGCCACCACCAACGCGGGTCGCGCGGGGGTAAACTCAGAACCAAGCAGCGTCAGCATCCGCGCAACGCCGCGCTCGACGCGCGCGGTGAAAGCGGCGCGGCTCTCGCCGCGGGGATACGCGTAGTCCGGCGCGAAACGATCGCGATTCCAGCGCGCGAATTCGGCGGGGAAGCGCGCTTCGATCTCCGCCGCGGTCAGCCCCTCGAAGTCCCCGAAATCAACCTCGCGAAACTCCTCGATTTCGACGATCGCGGCGTCGGGGCCCACGATGATCCGCGCGCCTTCGCTAGCCCGGCGCAGCGGACTCGCGAAAATCCGGCCGAACGTGGTGATTCCGAAGTGCGTGGCGAGAGCTTGCGCGGTGGCCCGCATCTGGGCGCGGCCGTCATCCGACAGCGCCAGATCGGTCCGGCCGTAATAGCGGATACTCGAGTTGCCGACGGTCTCGCCATGCCGCACCAGCGCCAGCCGCGCCGGCGGCGTCACGGCGCGGAGGGGGCGGGCGAGTCTGCGAGCAGCGGCCAAAGTAAGAGTGGGTTCGGCGCCGGACTTACGGATCGCGTCATAGCGCGAGGAATTCCTTGATCGCGGCGAGCGCGGCGGGCTCGCTCAACGACGGCGCGTGGCCGACGCCGGGCACCTCGACCACCGTGGTGCGGCGCTGCACGACCCGCATCCGCTCCGCCGTGCCGCGCGACAGGATGTCGCTGATCGCGCCGCGCACGACCAGGATCGGCGCCGCGATTCGCGCATAGGGCATCCACAGATCCATCGCGCGTGCGGCGGTGCCGCTCCGCGGGATATTGCGGACCGCGGGATCTAGCTTCCAGACCAGACGGTTCTCCGGACCGGGCCGCACCGACCATCGCACGAACTCGACCAGCGCCGGCTCGGGTATATGCTTAAGCGGTGGGTAATTTTCGCGATAATATTGCGTAACGTCGGCCATCGTCGCGAAGCTCGACGGCGAGGAAGTCATGTAGCTGGTGATCCGCCCAAGGCCGGCCGGATCGATCTCGGGGCCCACATCGTTGAGCACCAGCCGCTCGACCCGCTCGGGATAGCCCCCGGCAAACATCATCGCGATGACACCGCCCATCGAGGTGCCGATCAGCGTGACGCGCGGAAGCGCGAGCGCGTCGAGCATCCCCGCCAGATCGGCCATGTAGACCTGCTGGTTATAATCCCCTGGCGGGCCCCAGGCACTGTCGCCCCGGCCACGCACGTCGAGCGCCATCACGTGCCAGTCGGGCGCGAGCTGCGGCGCGAGGTAATCGAAGTTGTGCGCATTGCCGCTCAGGCCGTGGAGACAGACCAGCGGCGGTTTTTCCGGGCTGCCATAATCGAGGTAGTGGAGCCGCAGCCCGCTTATTTCGACAAACTGGCTCGAAGCGATCAAGAAAAACTCTCTCCTTCGCTAAATCCCCGCGACCGAACGTCGATCCATGCCGTAGCAGCGTCTCAGCGCGGACCCCGCGGCGCCGGCGGCGTGGGCGGTCCTTCAGCGTTATCCAGATTCCGCAGCCGCTCGGGTACGATAATCAGCCGCCGGCCGTCGCGGATGATCATCTGCTCACTCTCGAACTCGATCAACTGCTCGGTGGTGCGCTGGCGGGAGGCGCCGACCAGCTCGGCCAAATCCGCATGCGTAATCTTGAGCGTCAACATCCTGCCCCGCGCGTCGTCCGCACCGAATTTGCCGGCCAGCTCCAGCAGGGCGCCGGCGACCCGTTCGCGGACCGACAGCCCGACGAAATTGGTGTAGCGCTGCAGCATCGTCCACCAGCGGCCCACCGTAACCTCGAGCGTCCGGCTGAAACGATCGACCGGCACCCCGACGGTCAAACCCACAAACGTCGCCGGGCTGACGACGCCCACCAGACAATCGGTAAAGGCCTCACACCGGAACGGGCGAATCATGTCCGGCAGCAGCGCAGAAACGCCGAAGACCTCGCCCGCGCCGACCAGCCCGACCAAGACCTTCTCGCCGCGGTTGAGGAGCGACAACTTGGCCACCCCGGAAAGCAGGATATAGATCCGGTCCGAGAGGGCCCCTTCGTAAAAAATCGCGTCGTGACGTTTGATTCGCAGCGGTTCGAGGCTGGCGGCGAGCCCTTCGAGCTGGTCACGGCTCAACCATGAGAAAGTCTTGAGCTGACCGAGCGTGCGCCCGTCGATAGAATCGCGTTTAGCCACCCGCCATTGCTAGCAGCAGTGGCCCGAAATGTCACGAATGTGACAATCCTGGGCAATCGTGACCCGAAATTCGACGCAGTTAGACCCACTTAAACACTTTTTGTCGAGCCACCCCGCTCCGGTGCTCGACTCACGCTTGGACCGCAAATAATCTTAGTTCAATCGATTGACTTGCTTTGATAGCAGCTCTCTTTACGAAGATCGCGCGAAGACCGAAATGTCATGCGGGCGACAATTGCGGGTGATCGCGGATTGCTAACGGCTCGGTCTGTCATCAGGGGGACATTCCCGTGCTCACAGGATGTTGATGCATCCGTCACGGCCCTTAAACTATAGACCTGTAAGAACCCAGGTAGACGGCAACGCGACCGCGAACGGATAGGGCACAGGAAGCAAGTGATGAAGAAGCAGGAATCTCAGGTGGTGCAGGAGTTGGGCAAGTTCGTTCAGGCGTTCTGGCTGGAATTGCCGCTGGCAGCAGCCAACCGGTTTTTTGGTAACAGCGACGAGACTCCGCTGCGCAAGGCGGGATGGAAGGCGTATGACGCCTTCGTCAGCCTGGCCAACGAAGCAACCAATATGATTTATGCCAACCCGATCGTCGGCTCGGTGACCGGTCAGACGATGGAGCGGGCGCTGCAGATTCAGCATATGGGAAGCGCCGCGGCTTCCGCCTTCTTCGGCAACCTGTGGCCGGCGGTGGGGCTGCCCTCGGCCAGCGAAGTGGCGGGCCTGCGGACCGCGATCGCCGCGCTGCACGAGGATTTGAGCCAAGCCGTCGAGACCGCCGAGAAAGAGGAGCAGGCGCAATCCCCGATGCTCGCCGCGACCTCCGGCGAAGGGCTCAGCCTCTTGCGCAACGGTTATTTCAAACGCGACGACCGCGAGGACGATGAAGATGCCGCTGCTTAGTGATATCGCCGGCTATTGGCTGAACGGCACGATGCGTACGTTCGAGGCGTTCGGACAGGGCTTCGGTTCGCCCGCCACCGACCCGCCGGCGCTCACGCCTTACGACGTCATCTATGAGGGCGGCAAGGTCAGCTTGCGCCATTACGCGGCCCCGGCGCGGCAGCACGCAACCCCGATCCTGATCGTGTATGCCCTGATCAAGCGGCCGTACATCCTCGACCTGCAGCCGGGCAAGAGCGTCGTGCAGAGCCTGCTCGCGCAGGGCTACGAGGTTTATCTGATCGACTGGCTGCCGCCGAACCGCCACGATACGAAGCTCGGGTTTGACGGCTATGTGAACGAAGAGATCGCCAACGCGGTCCGCGCGGTGCAGATCGCCGAGCACGTCGAAAAGGTCGACCTGCTGGGCTACTGCTTTGGCGCACTGCTCGCCCTGCTCTATGCGGCGCTCCATCCCGCCAACGTCAAGAACCTCGTGACCCTCACCATCCCGTTCGATATGAGCGTGCGGGAGTTGCCGATCTACAACCTGGTCGACGCGATGAGCGACGTCACGGTCGACTTGATCACCAGAATCTATGGCAACTGCCCGGCCTGGATGGTTAACGCGAACTTTCTCTCGATGGCGCCGATTCATCATGCGCTCGACAAGTACGTCGGGCTGTATCGCAATTCTGAACGCGACGGCTACGCGGCGATGTTCGAGCTGTTCGAGCGCTGGATGATGAGCGACGTACCGCTGGCCGGTCAGACTTTCCGCGAACTGGTGACGCAGCTCTTCAAGCGCAACGCACTGGTCAGGGGCGATTTCAAAATCGGGGGCGAGACCGTCGATTTACGGCGGATTACCTGTCCCCTGCTCAATGTCGTGGCCGCACAGGATGACGTGGTCCATCCGGCGTCGAGCCTCGGCTTGCCCGAGTTCGTCGGCAGCGTCGACAAGCGCAACCTGACCTTTCCCACTGGCCATCTGGGCGCCGTGGTCAGTGCCGGGGCGATGACCAAGCTATGGCCGGAAGTGGGCAACTGGCTGGCGGCGCGGCAAACCTCGGCGAATTGAGCGAGGAAAGACCCTGTTTTGTCAACTAAGCGACCAAAGCCTCCGGCGAACGAACGGATGGTGGTTAAATTAATGGCCAAGAAGAGCGGACGAAAAGTCGCAAAAACAACCTCCCTGAAGGGAGTCGAAGGAGTCAACGTGGCAGATAAAATGAATGGCGAAAACATGTTCGAATCGTTTACCAAGCTGAATGAGTCATTCCTCAAGCCGGACGGCGCGAAGAAGGCGGCGGCGTGGTATATCGAGACCAGCGAGAAGCTGGCGACCCAGATGATCGAGCTGCAGGAAAAGGCCACCAGCTGGGCGAAGGAGACTCCGCTCGCGGCCCTGTTCGAGGCGCAAAGCTCGATCGCGCGCAAGCTGGTCGAGCGTTCAGCGGCCGCGGCGCGCAATCTGTGGCAACTCAGCGCCGAATAAAGCGGACCGCAGAGCACTTACTGTAAACAATTGAGAAGGGGCCGCCGGTCAGTCGGCGGCCCCTCACTTTCATCGCTACCCGAGCTCTCGTTACTCCGCGAAGGGATTGGTGCGGGCTTTTGCGGCCCAGCCGGTCTCGTACGGCGCGGTCATCCGGCCGATCGCGCGCAGATGCTTGAACTTCCACGCGCCGTTGACCTTGACGTAGTCGTCCTCGTAACGCGCCGCGAGCCATACCGCCTGATTCGCCTTGCGAAAGGTAAACGGCCCCATGAAATACCAGCTCGCGTGGGCCTCGTTACCCTTCACCTCGATTCGCGGATTGAAGACATTGTGCTGGGAAAAGCTGATCCGCTCGTAAAAGCCGCGAAAGAGCTTGCGCAGCTCCTCATGGCCTTTCGCCAGGCCGACGCCCTTCCCTTCCCAGATCCCATCTTCGGTAAAAATCCGGACGATCCGATCCTGATTGTGGTCGTCGTCGCAGATATCGCAGTATTCGGCCTTGAGCCGTTTGATCGCCTCGATATCCTCCAGCATGGTGAGACGTTGCCTGAGTTCGGCATCTTCCATCGGACTAATCCTCCACTGAGTAATCCTGCGCGCAACCCCGCTACGTTCGCGTTCAGCCAGCCTGGGCCTGCTTCTTTTTCGCGGCATTGTCGACCATCGCCTTGACGGCGCGCCAATCCAGGATGCCCGCGATCGTCCCGTCCTTGCCGTGGAAGGCCACCGGGCCGTAAACGTTGGCGAAGTAGACCGTTTCGACCGGATGGGTGGTCGCCTCATGGACCGCGCCGGCGGGCTCATAGATATAGTCGCCGGCCTTGGCGCATCCGCCGCGATAGTCGATCTGGCCCGAGATCACCAGAAAGTCCGCGGGTCCCAGATGCGTGTGCGAATGATTCACCTGGCCGGCGGGCGCCTTGATCAGCGCGCTCCAGGCGCCAGTCTCCTTGCTGATGCGCAGGACCTTGAACTGGTTGCCGTCGCCGCTGGGAATCCAGTCAGCTTCTTCCGAGCGTACCAGCGCGGCGTCGAGTGGATCGAAATACATCGAGACCGGTTCGGGCTTTTGCTTTTCGCCATGTTTTTTCGCTTCCTCCGTCGATTATTTGGAACGCCGCCGCTGCGGACGTTCGAGATTTCCGCCATTGATTGCCGTCAGTTGCGGCCGCTTGGGGCGGCCGTCGAGGATACGCATCGCGCCGATCGCCGCCGCCAGATAGAGAATCGCAAATCCGACCTCCATCGCGGTGACATGCCGATCGGTATTCCATTGCATCGCGCCCAACATCACGGAACCCAGCACCAGCCATACGGTCAGGCGGGGCACGAAGGCGCGCAGCGGCGAGTCGCTGTATTCGGCGTCGCGGGCCGCCAGCACCACCCAGGTCATCGGCACGGCGAAGGCGAGACCGAGCAGGCTGAGTCCCAGCCGCGGCCGCAAGCTATCGTAAAAATAGAGGGCGAGCGTGAACAGCAGCGCGGTCGACGGACCCAAAATAGCCAATCGCCACGGAAACGTGCTTTCAATGTCGCGAGCCATGCAAAGGCCAGTATCCGAAACCGCGGCAAGATAGACAAGGACGGCGCCCAAGTGCGCTGGCACTCATCGAGCGTTGCCGAATCGATTGGCTCGCGTCATAACCTTATAGCTTACTTCTAGCTCAGCGTGGGAGGATTTCGTCGTGCTTACCAAAGAGATCATGGGGGAGATGTGGCCGCACGGGGATACGAAAATTACCGGGCTGATCGATGGCATCGCGGCGGCGGCGCCAACCGTTTTCCCCAAATATGGCCTCACTTCTGATCTTTTTATTGCGCACGCGATGGCGCAGTTCAGCCATGAGTGCGGGGCTGGAACTGAAGTCGTCGAGAACCTGAATTACTCGTCCCAAGGGCTCATGAATACCTGGCCCAGCCGGTTCGACGCGGCGAAAGCGGCCGCCTTCGCGCGCAATCCAGAGAAAATCGCCGACGAGGTCTACAAAGGGCGCAATGGTAACGACCCGAATATCCCGGACGACGGCTGGAACTTCCGTGGCCGCGGCGCCATCCAGGTGACCGGCCGCGGGAATTACGAGAAACTCGGCACGCATGTCGGGCTCGACCTGGCCGCAAAACCCGAGGATGTCAACGACCCGGGGCATTTTCTCGAATGTGCCGTCGGGATGTTTATAATTCTCGGCTGCCTGCCGTTCGCCGCCCACGACGATGTGAGCGGTGTGACTTATCATGTGAACGGCGGATACAAAGGACTGGCGGACCGGACCGCCTGGTTGGCGCGTTGGAAGGCCGCGCTCAACCTGAGGAACACTGACCTGCCTCCGCACGGACCCGCCTGGGTGCAGCAATCGCTGAACAAACTCGGTACCGAACCGCCCCTGACCGTGGATGGATCGTTCGGCCCGATCACAACGTCAGCGATACGGGCGTTCCAGCGGACGCACGACCAGGACGCGGACGGCAAACTCGGTCCGCTGACAATTGCAGCAATCGAAAAAGCACTCGCCGGAGCCGTAGCTGACTAAAAGAAGGCAGAGTTGAAAACCAGTCGCCGGAACGCAACGAACGTTGTCGAACCGATCAGATCGCGTTATAAGCCATTCAGCAGGTACACATTAAAAACTCTGATCGACTGCAATCGTAACGAGGGTCGAGCGCGCATTTATCACGCACCCGACTGATCACTGGAGGAATGCATATGGCTGAATTCGATGTGGTGATTCGCGGCGGAATGGTGGTTGATGGCACGCGTTTGCCGCGCTATCGCGCCGACGTGGGTATCAAAGACGGCAAGATCGCGAAAATCGGCTACCTGAAATCCCATCAGGCAACCAAGGTGATCGACGCCGGCGGACAATACGTCGTGCCCGGCTTCGTCGATCTCCATACCCACTATGACGCCCAACTCTTCTGGGATCCTTACTGCACCATCTCGAGCTGGCACGGCGTGACCTCGGTGGTTATCGGCAATTGCGGCTTCGGTTTCGCCCCGGTCAAGCCGGAGTTGCGCGAGCGGTCGATGATGACGATGACCCGCACGGAGGCTATCCCCTACGCTTCGATGAAGGCTGGACTGCCGTGGGACTGGGTTACCTATCCGGAGTTCCTCGACAGCATCGAGCGGCGCGCCAAGGGCGTCAACATGCTGCCGTTCGTGCCGATGGCGCCCGTGATGGTGTGGGCGATGGGCCTCGACGAAGCCAAATCGGGCCGCATGCCAACCGCGGACGAGACCACCGCGATGCAGCGTATCGTGCACGAAGCGATGGACCACGGCGCCTGCGGATGGTCGGCGCAACGCCTCGGCCGCAACAGCGTGCAGGCCGATTACGACGGCACGCCGATGGTCACCGATCTGATGCACGATGAGACCGCCCTGGCGCTCGCGCGGGTGCTCGGCGAGCGGAACGAAGGGTTCGTGCAGATGACCTACGTGCCCGACGCCGCGGGCGATTACGTCGGGGCGATGAACCACTCGGAACGCCACTTCGAGGAACTCGCGACCGCGGCCGGCCGCCCGATTCTCTACAACGTCGTGCTGATCAACGACGCCTATCCCGAACGCTTTCGCGAACAATTGCGCTGGCTCAAGAGCTGCAACCAACGCGGCATCCGGGTCTATGGTCAAGGCCTGATGCTCGAGCAGAGCTTCACCTTCACCTTCAAGGACTGGAACCTGTGGGACGATTCGCCGGCGTGGCGCGACTGCACGGTCGGCTCGATCGAAGACCGGCTGTTGAAGCTATCCGATCCTGAGCGGCGGCCCGACCTGCGCGCCGCGGTCCAGTCGGGCGTCATCACCAACAACATCGCGGACATCTTCGTGCTGGAATGCCGGCGGTCCGACCTCAAGAAGTACGAGAATCTCAAAGTCGGCGAAATCGCGGAGACCGAGCACAAGCATCCAGTCGACGCGATGCTCGATATCGCGTGCGCGGACGGCCTGAATACAGAGTTCTACACGCCACCGCTCAACGTGCGGGTCGACCATATGTCGGAAGTAATCCACTCCGATGCGATGGCCATTTTCGGCGTTTCCGACGGTGGTGCGCATACCAAGTTCTTCACCGGCGGCCGTTATCCGACCGAGATGCTGATCAAGTTCGTGCGCGAGAATCCGGTGGTCTCGCTGGAAGAGGCGCATTTCCGCATGAGCGCCCATCCGGCGATGTGCGCCGGATTCAAGAATCGCGGCACGCTGGTCGAGGGCGCGGCGGCAGATGTGGTCGTTTACGATCTGGATCGGCTCAAGGTTCTGCCGATGGAAGTCGCGCATGATTTTCCCGGCGGCGAATGGCGCCGCGTGCAACGCGCCGAGGGCTACCATACGGTGATGGTCAATGGCGAGGTCGCTTTCGAAGACGGCCGCTGCACCGGCGCAACGTCGGGGAAACTGTTGCGCCACGGCGGCTGAGCGGTCCGGCCGGGCGTGCGCTTGACAAGCGGCCACGCTTGGCGGTAAACGCTTTTCGGACGAAACGTTTGACTTCGGCAACTATTGTTGGAGGAACCGCTGCATGAAGTTCGGGATGCTCTACGAGATCGAGACGCCACGGCCGTGGAGCGCGCTCAGTGAGTACAATATTCACTGGCAGGCCCTTGCCCAGATTGAACTCGCCGACCGTATCGGCGCCACCCATACCTTGGGGTCGCGCCGGCGCATTCCCGCGGAAGCCGGGTTTGCCGTTTGAACCTTAACGGATGATCGATTAGTAATCTAAAGAGCCTTCCGCTCGTCGGATGGAATCAGGAGCCCCTATGAAATTCATGTTTTTTGTTCTGCCGACTTTGCCGGCCACGCTCGCCGAGCGGAAGTCCATGCGGCCGATCGCGATGCACCCCGAGCGCTGGCAGGCGATGATCGAAGAGGTCGTCGAGCTGGCGCAGTTGGCCGAAGAAGTCGGCTTCGACGGCTTCTGCTTCCCCGAGCACCATCTGCACAGCGAAGGGATGGAGATGGGCAGCTTGCCGGTGCTGACCCAGCATGTAATTCACAACACCAAGAGGATCAAGGTCGGACCGATCGGCTACGTGCTGCCCGGCTGGAATCCGCTGCGGCTGGCGCTCGAAATCGCGTGGCTCGATCAATTGACCAAGGGCCGCACCTTCGTCGGTTTTGCCCGGGGCTATCAGAACCGCTGGCTCAGCCAGATGGCGCAGAAGATTCACGTCTCCGCCACCGCGAGCGACAAGAGCGAGACGGATCGCACCAATCGTGAGGCCTTCGAGGAGGTCTTCCGTTTCCTCAAGCTGGCGTGGGGTGACGAGCCCTTCAGCTTCAAGGGCAAGTATTACCAGTACCCTTATCCGCAGGAAGGCACGCCGTGGCCGGCGGCTGAATGGACGCGCCAGTACGGTTTCCCGGGCGAGGTCGACGAAGCCGGCCTGATCCAGAAAATCAATGTGGTGCCAAAGCCCTATCAGCGGCCCCATCCCCAGTTGTTCCAGGCCTTTTCGGTCAGCGAAGAGACCATCCGCTGGTGCGCGCGCGAGAGTATCATCCCCACGATTCTGCTCCCGCAGCCGACCGTCGTGCGGCAATTCGCCGAGGCTTATCAGGCGGAAGCCGCCAAGGCGGGCCGCAGGCTCAGCCTGGGCGAAGGTATCGGCGTGCTCCATTGCGTGTACCTGGCCAACAGCAAGGCGGAGGCGTACAAGCTGGGCGACGACGGTATCTGCGGCGTCGGCTTCAAGCAGTTTTTCCATCACTTCGGTTTTTCGGAAGCGTGGCGCTTGCCGGAAGACGAAGCCAAGTATCCGACCGGCAAGGTGATGCTGCCCGCCTCCGAAGTCTCGATGGAGCGGTTGGATCGCAACAAGTTCGCCTACGCCGGGACCGTTGCCGACGTGCGCCAGGAGATGGACGCAATGGTCGAAAACGTCCATCCGGAATGGTTCGTATGGCAGAGTGACCAGGGTTTTCTGGCCAAGGATAAGGTCAAGCGGCAGCTCGAAACCTTCGGCAAGGAGATCCTGCCCCGCTACAAATAGCGATTGCCTCGGGCCGGCCGCGCTCACGGCGCCGCCGGCCCGTCTTGCGTCCAGACCTCCAAAAGTGAGTACCCCGACCCAAGCGCTGAAGGATGTCTTCAGCGACCACGTGGAAATTGCGTCACGGCCAGGCTTGGCGGGCGAGTTCGTGGCGCTGCTCTATATCGCGCTGATCGCGACGATTGCGAACGTCACCGGCGCCTTCTATGTGATGTTCCCGGAATTGGGCGCACTCTCCCATGACGTTTTCACGCGGCCGCGCGGCACTTGGGCGCGCAACCCCCTGATGATCGCGATAACTCCGGTCCTGACCGGGCTGGTCGGCAGTCTCTTCACGCACTGGCTGGCCTACGGCTATCTGTCGGTGCTGCTCACGGTAGGGGCCGCATTCGCGATTATCGAGACCCTGAAATCACCGGTGGCGCCGGCGATTTCAGCCGGTCTCCTCCCGGTCGTGGTGGACATCCGGAGCTGGTGGTACGGACCCGGAATCCTGCTTGGATGCTGTCTGTTGGCGCTCCTCTCGATTCCATGGAAACGCTTCATAGCGGGGCACACTCAGCCGTCCGAAGGCATCGACGCGAACGGCAAAGAGCATCCTCACGACGAGCTCGAGGAAACCACCGTCGGGTACGCCTGGATGATCCCCCTGCTCGCCTTTGTGGCCGTCGCCACTTTCTTCGTCAAACTGACGGGACTCCGCTTTATTCTCTTTCCGCCACTGGTCGTGATTGGTTTCGAGATGTTCGGTCACACCGCGATCTGCCCGTGGGCCAAGCGGCCCTTGTGGCTGCCCCTCGCCTGCTTTCTGACCGCGGCGGGCGGTCTGTTCTTCCTGAAAATATTCGGCGTGAATCCGCTGACGGCGGGATGCAGCATGGCCTGGGGAATCCTGGTCCTGCGGGTCCTCGACCTGCACGTGCCGCCGGCGCTCGCCGTCGCGCTGCTGCCGATGGTGATGAGCCAGCCAACGATTGCCTATCCTTTCTCGGTCGGTATCGGAACTTTGCTGTTGACGCTGTGGTTCCTCTTCTACCGCGCGCGATTCGCCCCCGCCCCATAGCCACCCCGCGCGGGGCCACGGCTGGTTTGCGGCTCGGCCTCAACTTGGCTACGACTAGAGTCCGCACGACGCCACCCGCACTGGAGTGATAGACGATGCCCGCATTAGTGTTCGAGGTCCGCAATCATCTGGCCTACCTGACGCTCAATCGTCCGGAAGTGCATAACTCGATGAATCCCGAGATGCTCGTGCAGCTGTGTGACGCGTGGGCACGAATCAATCGCGACGACGAGATTCGCGCGGCTATCGTTACCGGCGCGGGCGACAAGGCGTTCTGTGCGGGGGCGGACCTCGGCCGCCTGATTCCGCTCTTCACGAAGGCCCGCGCGCCGGAAGACGAATGGGATCAGCGCCTGCTGGACGAGCCACGCCTCCGCGACCACTGTTTGCTCCGTTTCTACGACGTCTATAAGCCGATTATCGCGGCGGTGAACGGCTTCTGTATTGCAGGCGGTTTCGAGCTGATGCAGGCGACCGACCTGCGGGTTGCGGCGGAGCACGCCAGCTTTGGTCTGCAGGAGGTCAAGTGGGCAATTATCCCGGCGAGCGGCTCGCTCGCGCGGCTCTCACGTCAGATGCCCTACTGCAAGGCGATGGAGATCCTGCTCACAGGTAATCGGATCGACGCGCAGGAGGCCTATCGGCTGGGGCTGGTGAATTACGTCGTGCCGGCGGCGCAGGTCCTCGCCAAAGCGGAAGAGCTCGCCAGCACAATCGCAGCCAACGGTCCGATCGCGGTCCGCGCGATTAAGGAGGGCGTCCAGCGCGCCAGTGGCCGGCCGCTCGAAGAAGGGTTTAGAATCGAGAACGAAGTCGCCAAACCAGTGATGAAATCGGCGGACGCGCGGGAAGGCCCACGCGCCTTCATGGAAAAGCGCAAACCTGTCTACAAAGGAAAGTAAGATGGCCGTGAAGATCAAAAAGGGCATCAAGGAGCTCGTCGCCGAGGCGAACGCCGAAATCGAAACCGTAACTGTCAACGACGCACAGAAGCTCAAGGACGACCCCGGCGTGACCTTCGTTGATATTCGCGACATCCGCGAACTCGATCGCGACGGCCGCATCCCCGGCGCCTTTCATGCCCCGCGCGGGATGCTCGAATTCTGGGTCGATCCGGCAAGTCCGTACTACAAGGAGATCTTCGGCTCGGGCAAGAAGTTCGTCTTTTTCTGCGCGGGCGGGATGCGCTCGGCGCTCGCGGCGCAGCAATTGCAGCGGATGGGACTCGAACCGGTATGCCACATGGCGGGCGGCTTCGGCGCCTGGAAGGCCGCCGGCGCCCCGGTGGAAGCGCCACCAGAGCGCAAGCGGAGCTAGCGCGCCTCGCTGATTAAGATTTTTGACGCAGCTCCAGGGGGCGGCCGAGTCCGCGAGGCGCGGCCAAATCGCAGACTCGCCTGCTCGCTTCGTTCGCAGAGCCTCACTCCGCTAGTGTTGCAGCGGCATCCGCAACGTATCGATAAAGCGGCGGGCAACTACTTCGGGCGGGTCGCCGCCCGGATGGTACCAGACCTGCGACCAGTTCAACGCCCCGAACAACAGCAGCCGCACGTAACTCGGATCGATTCCCGGAGGCAGCGTCAGCGCTTCGATCAACTGGCGGAAGCGTGCTTCGTAATTGCGCCGGAGTTCGCGCACGCGGAGGCGCGCGCTACCGGCCTGATCAGGCGCCGTCTGAATCATCACGCGAGCGTAATCGCGATACGCGATTAACCCGCGCAGATGGGCGGCGCACGCCGCCTCGAGTCGCACCCATGGCTCCGACTCGCCCGCGACCGCCTCCTCGACCGCCGTCGCGACCCGCCGCACGCCTTCCTCGTAGACGGCCAGCAGCATCTCGTCCTTCGATTCGAAGTGGTAGTAGATCGACCCCGACAGCATCCCCACCGCTTTGGCGATATCGCGCATCGAGGTGGCGTGAAAGCCACGCTCGCCGAAGAGCTTTGCGGCCGCGTCGAGCAGATGGGCGCGGCGGTTATCCTGACGCGGCGGTCGCGCGCCGTTCGTATCCTGCGTCGCGGCTAACGCGCGCACCGCCGCGGGGCCGACTCGCCGCATCGATCAGGCGCCCACCTGTGCTTCGAGCGCATAGGCGCGGCCGTCGACGCTCGGGTCGATCCCCAGCTTGCGCAGATTTTCCGCCGTGCGCGTGGTCATCAGGCCGACCTTCTTCATGTTGGAGACGACTTGCGTATACATCTCGCGCCGGAAGGTCTGCCGGAACAACACGTCGTCGTTGCTCTTGGCATTTTCGACGCGAATACGCTCGATCTCCTTGATATCGTGCTCGGTCAGGCCGACGCGCTCGAAAGCCTCGCGCGGAAACTGGCCGCGCAAGACCAGCCGGCACGCCTCGGCGGTGAAATCCTCGAGCTCGCGCATGTCGGAGGCGCTCAGACTCGCGATCATGTCCGGCAGTCCCAGCACGGAAAACCCCATGTGCCGCGATTCATCGGCGAGAATCTTTTTGCTGATGGTCCGCAGCAAGGGATCGGCGGCGGTCTCGGCGACCATCCGAAACAGCCCGACCGCGAAGGTTTCGCCAATCAGCTGCAGACCAACTGTTTTGAGGAACCACTTGCCCTCGCCCAGCAGGTAGTCGAAGAGCTGCTTGATATTGCGGGTTATCGGATAGACGCGGCCCTCGCACTTGTCGTTGAGGTAGCGGGCGAGCACCTCAGCGTGACGCGCCTCGTCGACCACTTGCGTGCATTGGAAAAATTTCGCGTCGTTGCTCGGCACCATATTAACGAGCTGGCTGCAGGTGAGCATCGCGCCCTCCTCACCATGGAGCAGCTGGGAGAGGCGCCAGCAGGAGAATTCGACATTGAGCTGACGCTGCGCCCTGCGATCAAGCTTGTTCCAGATGGCGCTGCCGTAGCCGTCGATCATCCCGTCGTTGAAGACTCCCGCTTCGAGCTCCACCGGTTGCGCCCAGTCGATATCCTTCGACACGTTCCATTGGTCGCGCTTGGCGTTTTCGTAGAGCCGGCGCATGTCCGGCGCGTGGACGGCGTAGTCGCGCTGATAGACGGTATCGAAACGGCTTTGCAGCGTGTGCTGGGTCTCAACGGCCATAGGAAATCTCCTCGCGATGGACACTAAAGCTAAAGCAAACGATTGTTTGGTTTTAGCGACACGCCCGCCTCGCGTCAAGCCCCGCTGAGAGTGTGGAACTTCACCGATTAAGGTAATCTTGCGAGGAAGGAGAACCTCGATGGCATCGGAAGACCCCGGCTACGCGGATCAACTCCGCTCGTACGAGACGGCTCTGCTCGGTTTTTTGCGCGCCTTCGAAACGGTCCAGGAGAACCTGAAAATCGGCGAGGTGCGGCCAAGTCAGGCCGAACTGGTGGCTGCGACCGGCGACACTTTTCGCCGCTTCAACGCGCAGTTCGCCGAAACGACGCCCCCCGAGGAATTGCTCCAGTTCCATCAGGACCTGGTTGTCGCGGTCGCCCATCTGGAGCGCTCACTGAATCTCTTCATGACGCAGCCGGGCCCGGACTGGACGCTCGCCTTTCTGCACGGCCGCAACAGTCTCGTGCGCGGGCTCTATGCGCTCTATGAACTGCGCGCCCGGCTGCCGATCATCGGCGCTTATTTCAATGTCGAAGGTAGCGCAATCGCGGCCGACCTTCCGCCCGACGGTGACAGTCCCGCGCCGCGCGGCTTTGTCCATCAGGACCGCACGGAGACCCGGGGCAAATATTCGCTCTACGTGCCGGAGAACTATTCACCCAACCGGGAATGGCCGTTGATCATCTGCCTGCACGGCGGCTACGGCCAGGGTTACGAATATATCTGGACGTGGCTCCGCTCGGCGCGCACGCGGGGCTATTTCCTGCTTTCACCAAAATCGTTAGGCGAAACCTGGTCGATGACCATGAACAGTCCGGACACACGCTCCGTGATGAGGATGCTCGATGAGGTGGGCGAGGCGTACGCGATCGACCGCTCGCGAACCTATCTTACCGGTCTCTCCGACGGCGGCATCTTCACCTACATCATGGGCCTCGAACGCCACGAAATCTTCACCGGACTGGCGCCGGTCGCGGGAGCGCTGCACACGGCGGTCGATCCGATGTTGCGTACGGGGACCGGACGCGAGCTGCCGATTTTCGTGATTCACGGCGTGCACGACTTCATCTTCCCGGTGAGCTTCACGCGCCAGACCAACGAACTGCTGAAAATGCTCAAATACGATGTCAAATACGAAGAGCTGCCGGAGTGGGGACATGCTTTTCCTTATTCGATCAATGAGCGGCTCGTGATGCCGTGGTTCGAAAGTCTGCCGCCCAGAGCCGAATGATCGCGACACGCGGCCCGGTCGAGCGCCTGCGGCAATAATGGTGCGGGGCGGTTTGGCAAGCATGGCTGGTGAGGCGACGGCTCAGCGCGCGGAGGCTACGCTCGTACGCGCGGCCGACGGCGCGGTCACGATCCAGCTCGCCGGCGTCTGGCAGCTCCATCGCGGTATCGGCGCAAAGGCGGCCGCGATCGAGCGTGAGCTGACCCAAAACGGCAAACCCAGCCGCCTCGGCTTCGACACGCAGCGGCTGGGCTCCTGGGACAGTGCGCTGGTCACCTTTCTTGCCCGAATCGAGGAGTTCTGCGGAACGCGCGGAATCGTGATTGATCGTGCGGGCCTACCCGAAGGTGCACGTCAACTGCTCGAATTGGCCGCGGCGGCGCCACCGCAAAGTACCGCCGCCGCGCCGCAGGTGCGTCCGCCTCTACTCGCGCGTACCGGCGCCGCCGTGCTGCGAGTGGCCAGCACGGGTGGGAGCGCCCTCGAATTTGTTGGCGTGGTCGCGATTGCGCTCGGGCACCTCGCGCGCGGCCAGGCACGCTATCGCAAAGTTGACATCGTGACGCTGATACAAGCTTGTGGCGCCGACGCCCTCACGATCGTCGCGCTGATCAGTTTTCTGGTGGGCGTCATCCTGGCTTTCATGGGTGCGGTGCAGCTCGAACAATTTGGTGCGTCGATCTATGTCGCCGATCTGGTCGCCATCGGTATCACGCGCGAAATGGGCGCCATGATGACTGCGATCATCATGGCCGGACGCACCGGTGCCTCCTTCGCCGCCCAGCTCGGCACCATGAAGGTCCGCCAGGAGATCGAAGCGCTCGAAACAATGGGCATCTCACCTATCGAATTTCTGGTTGTGCCGCGCGTAATCGCGCTCGTCCTGATGATGCCGCTGCTCTGCCTCTACTCGGATTTCATCGGCGTCTTCGGTGGCGCCACGATCGGGGTCGGCATGCTCCATCTCTCCTTCACGACCTATCTGAAGGAGAGCGCCAAGGCGATCTACCCAAGCGGCGTGCTGGGCGGGCTGTTCAAGAGCCTGGTGTACGGTATCCTGATCGCGATTGCGGGGTGCTACCAGGGGATGAAGTGCGGCAACAGCGCGGCGGCGGTGGGCGAATGTACGACGGCCGCCGTGGTGGACGGTATAATTCTGGTGGTGGTGGCGTGCGGTCTGTTCGCGCTGGTCTTTCATGTCATCGGGGTCTGAAGCAGTAGACCGCGCGCAGCAGCCCGGCGAGGCAGCCGCGACGCACGCCAGGGCGGGCGCGGAAGCGCATATCACCGTGCGCAACCTGACGATGGCTTACGGCGATTTCGTGGTGATGCGCGGGCTGAATTTTGTCGTGCGGCGCGGCGAAATCTTCATCATCATGGGCGGCAGTGGCAGTGGCAAAAGCACCCTGCTGCGTCATCTGGTGGGGCTCGAACGGCCCGCCGCCGGCGAGATTCTGTACGACGATGAAAACTTCACCTTGGCGGATGCCGCCGAGCGCCAACGCATTCTGCGGCGGTTTGGCGTGCTCTATCAGAACGGCGCGCTGTGGAGCTCGATGACGCTGGCCGAGAATGTCGGGTTGCCGCTGGCGCAATTCACCGACCTCACTCCGGAGGAGATTCGCGAGGTGGCGGCGCTCAAACTCGCGCTGGTTGGATTGAAGGGTTTCGAGGATCACTATCCCGCGGAGATCAGTGGCGGCATGCAAAAACGCGCCGGCGTCGCACGCGCGATCGCGCTCGACCCCGATGTGCTGTTCTTTGACGAACCGTCCGCCGGTCTCGACCCGGTGACCTCCCGCCTGCTCGACGATTTGATCCTTGAGTTGCGCGCGAACCTGGGGACGACCGTGGTAATCGTCACACATGAACTGGCGAGCATCTTCGCCATTGGTGACAATAGCGTCTTCCTTGATGGGGAAAGCCACACCATGACCGCTAGCGGCAATCCCAAGGAGATGCTGGCGAATTGCACCGACGCGCGGGTCCATCGCTTCCTCACCCGCGGAGGAAAACCGCCCGCATGATCGAGGCCGCGTGAAGAGAAACCTCAGTCCATTGGCGGTCGGTGGGTTTGTGGTCGGCGCGGCCGCGCTGGCGATCGCGGCCATCATGCTTCTGTGGGGCGGCCGGCTCTTCACCCGCAGCCAGCACTACGTCCTCTACTTCAAAAATGATGTTAACGGGCTGCGCGCGGGGGCGGCGGTCAAATTCAAAGGCGTTCAGGTCGGCTACGTCGATCAAATCCTCTTGCGTTTTGGCGCGACAATGTCCGGCGCGCAGCCAACGTTGAGCATCCCGGTTATTATCTCACTCGAATCAGGCACGGTGGTCCATGAAGGCAGCGGCTTTCTCGCTCTCGACCAACCTGCCGTGGTGAAAGACCTCGTGCAACACGGCATGCGGGGTCAATTGGCGACGGAAAGCATCGTCACCGGCATCCTTTACGTCAGTCTTGACATGCGCCCGAACACACCGATCCATTTGCTCGCGCCGCCCAACTCAACCTACCCGGAGATTCCGACCGTGCCGACGCAGTTCGAGCAGGCGCAGGAGCTTGCGATGCGCGCGCTATCAAAACTTGGACAGGTCGATCTCGACGGACTGATCGCGGGCCTGACCAAGACGGTGACCAAAACCGGCGATCTCGCCGGGTCGCCCCAGCTCAAGGCCGCGATCGACTCGTTGCCGGCCACGATCAACAAACTCGGCGCTGCCGCCGATTCGATCCAGCGGCTGGCCGATAACGCGAATCACGAAATTACCACGATTACGGATTCACTGCGCCAGACCACCTCCAACGCGACCCTGGCCTTGCAGCAGACGCAGGCAACGTTGAAGACGGTACGCGAGACCATCGGTCCGGGATCGCCGCTCGACTATCAGCTCGGGCAGACTCTGATCGATCTGTCGGAGGCGGCCCGTTCGATGCACAGTCTGGCGGATTACCTCGAGCGCAATCCGAGCTCGCTCATCCGGGGCCGCGCACCCGAGGATAAACCGTGAAGTACGCCGTGCCCGGTGGTTGGGTCCTTGGTCTCGCGACGCTGGCGTTGCTCGGCGCGAGCTGCTCGATTTTGCCGGCGCCGCAACCCGACACGACACACTACTTTGTTCTCACCGCTATCGAACCTGCCGGGCAGAATCAGGGCACCAGCGCGACCGGCCGGGATGCAAAGCTCATGATAGGACTCGGCCCGATCAATTTTCCGGATTATCTGGCCCGAGCGGAAATTGTTACACGAGCCGCTGACAACCGGGTCGAGCTATCGGCGATCGATCGCTGGGCCGAACCGCTCGATGTGACCTTCAAACGAATCCTGTCCCACGATTTGGCGATAGCTCTCGGCGGCGCGCAGGTTGCCGCCTTCCCATGGTTCGGCTCCTCGTCGCATTTCGATTACCGGGTTGAAGCGGTCATCGATCGCTTCGAAGCGGACGGACAAGGCGTGGCCCGGCTCACGGCGCGCTGGACCGTGAGCGATGGCGCCAACGACCGCATGCTGTACGCGTCGACCACGGACCTCAGTGCCGCGGCGACACCCGGTAATAACGCCGCGATGGCGGCTGCGCTGAGTCAAGTTGAGAGTGAGTTCGCCGGCGAAATCGCTGCGGCGATTCGCCGGCTCCAGGCCCAAGCCTCTAGTTCAGGGCAGTAATCTGTCCGAAACGGCCCGCTTGATAGTCAGTGATTGCCTGGGCGATCTCTTCCTTGGTGTTCATCACGAACGGACCGTAACGGACCACCGGTTCATGCAGCGGAACGCCGCCGATCAGCAGAAATTCGAGCGATTCGCGCCCGGTCGCAGCAAAGCTGACCTGCTCACCGTCGTTCTCGAACACCACCATCTGATGCTCGCCGGCCGCGCGCCGCTCGTCGCCAAACTTTCCGCTACCCGCGAAAACATAGGCGAAGACGTTGTAATCGGACGCCACCTGCTGGACGGCTTCGGCGCCTGCGGCAAGCGTGCAATGCAGCATGATGATCGGTGTGCGCGTCTCGATCACGGCGTTCGCGCCCAGCGCCTCGCCCGCGATAACGCGTACCCGGAGCTTCCCGTCAGCACTCGCAACGTCGGGGATTTTCGCCGACGGAATCTCCTGATAGCGCGGACGAATCAGCTTCTCGCGCCGCGGCAGATTCACCCAGAGCTGGAAGCCGTGAATCCGGCCGCCGCGCCGGGCGAAATCCGCCTCCGGCATCTCGGAATGAATGACCCCGGCGCCCGCGGTCATCCATTGCACATCGCCACGCCCGAGCTGCCCCGAATTGCCGTGCGAATCGCGATGCTCGAAGCGGCCGTCGATCATATAGGTCACGGTCTCAAACCCGCGATGGGGATGGTCGGGCGCCCCCTTGGCCTCGCCCGCACCCAACTCCATCGGACCCATCTCATCCAGCAGGAGGAATGGATCGAAGTCGGCGAGCTGTGACGTTGGAAACGGCCGATGGACCAGAAATCCCTCCCCCTCAAGGGTTTGGACGCTTTGCACGACGCGCGCTACCGAACGCGGATTATTGCCCGTCATATGCCTTAACCTCTTCGTTGATTTCCCGAACTCCCGTCAAGCTTCAACTTAAGCACGCTGTCAAGTAGCAGTCCCGCGTGGCGCTTCGTAATCATCGCAATAAAAAAGGAGGCCGGGCGATGCCCGGCCTCCGTGACTACCACTCTGGTTCCCGTGCGTCGGGAAGGTGAGCGATCAGCCTCCGCTGCGCAACAGCTTGCCGGGGGTCTCGTTGGTACACTTGTTATCTTCGAAAGTGGTGACGCCGTTCACCAACATCGCGTGATAACCCTCCGAGCGCTGCACCCGGCGCCACTCGCCACCAGGAAAGTCGTGGACGACTTCCAGCGGCTTTATCGCAAGCTTGTTGAGATCGTAAACCACCACGTCGGCGCATGCCCCTTCCACCAGCGTGCCGCGGTTCTTGAAGCCCGCGCACATCGCCGGATGGGCGCTCAGGCGGAAGTGCAACTCCTCGAGTGACAGGATGTCGTTGTCGCGGCCCATCTTGATCAAAGCTTCCGTGGAATAACGCCCACCGGAGAAGAACTTGGTGTGGGCGCCACCATCGGATACGCCGAAGATCGCCATGCCGTCAGACCTGACCATCTCCTTCAGATAATCCTTGCTGACGTTGACCGGCGGCGTGTAGAACTCGGTGTTGAGGCCGTCTGCCGTGGCGATATCGAGCATCACGTCAACCGGGTGCTTCTTCTCCTTATCGGCGATCTCACCGACCGTCAGGTTCTCGTACTTCTTGAGATCCGCCTGCTTGCATTCAAGAACGAAGATAGCGCGAACGTTGTTGGTGATCGCACCCGTCATCTCGTCGACCTTGCGCAGGCCGGGACGGCGCTCCGGATCACTGAGTTTCATCAGGCGATCTTCGACCGGGCCGGTGGTGACGGCGCGCCACTCCGGCATATCGTCCCACAGGTTCCAGTCCTTGAAGGTGAAGAGGAAGCCGAGTTCGGCCGTGACGCTCTGGCCGAAAACGCGGATTCCGCGCTTGGCGCAGCGCTCGATCCAATGCAACTGGCGGCGGAAGCGGTCCGGATGGGCGTCGTTGATGGCGATGGCGTTATAGAGAATCGGGCGTCCAGCCGCCAGCGCAAGCTCCTCGAAGTGCTTCTCCGTATGATCCTGCGCGTCCCCCTCGTAAGTGCTCGAGTTGGGGATATAGGACATCTGGATGAAGCCCTCGTTGCGCTCGCCGAGGATTTTCGCAAGCTCCAGTGCCGTTTCGTCGTGCATCAGGTCCGTGACCATCGGCGTACCGTCATAGTCCGCCTGCACGCTGTTTTCGCCGAAGCGCTGCGCCGACCATCCGCAGGCGCCCTTATCCATCGCCTCGTTGATGATGCGCTTCATCTCGCTGGTCTCGGCCGCGGTGGGCATACGGCCCGACTTGGCCTCGTCGAGACCCATCGCCCACACCATCACCGGCGCCAACGGCACGAACGGCAGCATGTTCACGCCCTTGGGATGACGCTCGACGCTGTCGAGGAACTCGGGATAGGTGACCCAATCCCAAGGCATCCCCGCCTTCATCGAGGCGTACGGAATCGCCTCGGTCCGCGTCATCGTCAGCATCGAGCGGTCGCGCAATTCAGGCTTGACCGGCGCGAAGCCAAAGCCGCAATTCCCGATAACGAGCGAGGTCACGCCATGCCAGCTCGAGATCGTGCAATACGGATCCCAGAAAAGTTGCGCATCGTAATGGGTGTGCAGATCGACGAAGCCCGGCACGACGAACTGGCCGTCCGCGTCGATCACCTTCTTGCCCTCATGGTTCTTGAGGTAGCCAAGCTTGGCGATCTTGCCATCCTTGATTCCGACATCGGCCCGGTAGCGCGGCAACCGGGTTCCGTCGATCACGATGCCCCCGCGAATTACAACATCGAATTCAGCCATTTTTATCCCTCCTGCCGGTCGTCAGCGCCGGTGGTTTATGGTGTTTGATCTTGGAACGTTCGTACTAATTCCTAATGTGCATTAACAGATCGGCTTATAACTCCTTTCCCGGCGATTTTACAAGCCTGCGGAAACGCTTTCTTGAGGAAAGCGTCTTAAGTGACCCTCGGAAGGAAGGGCCGCGCCGCGCGTTCGGACCATTCCCGACAATTCGTAGTGCCGCACCCCTCCGCTTCTACCAAATCGTCGCGGGTGCGCTATAGTCGCACGGCGATTCCCGCGTCATACGACCGTAATTTTGCCGGGAACGCCAACGGTTACCGCCTATGGGAGAAGCGACTTTGCCCGCGCGGGCACTCGATGATCTGCGGGTCATCGAATTCGCCGAGATGGTTTCGGGGCCGATGTGCGGCAAGATGCTCGCCGACATGGGCGCCGAGGTAATCAAGGTCGAGCCGCCCGGCGGCGACCGGGCGCGTCGCTTGCCGCCCTTCGCCGGCGACCTGCCCCATCCCGAGAAGAGCGGCTTCTTCCTCTATCTCAACACATCCAAAAAAAGCCTGACCCTGGATCCCGCGAAGCCTACTGGCGCGGACCTGTTCCGCATGCTGATCGCCGGCGCGGATCTGTTGATTGAGAACCAGCGTCCCGGATTCCTGGAAAGTCTCGGGCTCGGCTACGCATCACTCAAGGCGATCAACCCGCGGCTCATCGTGGTTTCGATCTCGCCCTTCGGCCAGACCGGTCCCTACCGCGACTGGAAAGGCTCCGAGTTGATCGAATGGGGGATGAGCCTGACGGGCTACAACACGCCGACCCTGGTCGACGATGCCGAGCATGAAAATCCACTCAAGGCGCCCGGGCATGCCGCCGAGATGATGGGCGCGGGCAGCGCCGCCGCGGCCGCGATGATGGCGATATTCCATCGCGAGGCGACCGGCGAGGGTCAATGGATCGACGCACCGTGCTGGCAGGCCACCGTCAATACCGCGAAGATCGAGATGGCGGTGTGGAGCTATGTCGGGATGCCCTTCAGCCGTTTGCGCAAGAACGTGTCGGTCGGCCTCGAGCCGCTGAAATGTCGCGACGGCTATGTCTATGTCTTGTGGGCGGCCGATACCCATTGGAAGGCGCTCAAGCAGATTCTCGGCAATCCCGACGTGCTCGCCAGTGAAATCTTCGACACGCTGGCCGGCCGTCACACCAATGATGACGTGCTGCGTCCGATGGTCAAGGAAGAGCTCGCCAGGCACGACATGGAATACCTGGTGCGCGAGGGCCAGAAAATCGGCTTGACGATCGGGCCCGTACACACGGTCGCCCAGGCCGCCAACCATCCGCATCTGCTGAAGCGCGACGCCTTTATTGAAATCGATCATCCGGTCGCGGGGCCCTTCAAGTATCCCCATCACCTGGTCTCGATGACTGCGACACCCCCGACACCGCATCGCGCCCCACTGCTGGGTGAGCACAACGCCGAGATTCTGGGCCGCCTCGGCATCTCGGCCGCCGACCAGCGGGGGCTGCGCGCCGCCGGCGTCATCTGAAGGGAGAGAGCGCATGCCACGACTTCCGCTCGAAGGAATCCGCGTCGCCGATTTCAGCTGGATCATCAACGGCCCGCAGATCGCGCAATGGCTCGCGACGATGGGCGCCGAGGTGATCAAAATCGAATCGCAGGTCTATATCGATATCGGCCGGACCAATCCGGCCGGGATGCCGCCCGGCGCGACCGGCTTCAACAGCAACGGCTTCTACCACATGCTCAATTACGGGAAGAAAGCGGTCCGCCTCAATCTGGCGACGACCAAGGGCCGCGATCTCGCCCACGCGATCATCCGCCGCAGCGATTTTGTCCTCGAATGCTTCCCCAAACCCAACTCCGAAAAGCTCGGCCTGACCTATCCCGAGATGAAAAAGATCAAAGACGACATCATCATGATTTCGGTGTCGTTGCTCGGGAAGACGGGGACCGAGCCTTCGCAATGGGTCGGATGGGGTCCGATGGCCTGCTGCTTCGTCGGGATGTTCGACGCGCAAGGTTATCCGGGCGGCCCACCCCGGCAGACCGGTGGCACCTGGCCCGATTATGCGATCGCTTCGACCGTCGTCTTCCACGCCCTCGCCGCACTTCGTCATCGCAATCGCACAGGCCAGGGACAGTGGATCGACGCGAGCATGGGCGAGACCGTCATCGGCCAGATGCATGAATTCTTTACCGACTACGCCATGAATCGCCGGGAGCGCCACCAGCAGGCCAATAACGACGATCTCATGGCGCCGCACAATACCTATTTGTGCCGAGGCGACGACCAGTGGATTGCGATCGCAGTGAGTAACGACGACGAGTGGCACGCGCTCTGCCGGGTGATGGGTCATCCGGCATGGGCGCACGACGCGAAGTTCGCGGACCAGTTCGGCCGCCGCCGGCATCGCGACGAACTGGACATGCATATGCGCGAATGGACGCGTAATCACGAGCATCGCGAACTCGCGGCGACGCTGCAAAAGGCCGGCGTACCGGCCGGCCCGGTGCTCGATAGCGTCGAACTCCACGCGGATCGGCATCTGTGGGAATGGGGCTATTGGTGGAAACTCAACCATCATGAGGTCGGTGAACGAATCATGCCCGGGATGCCGGTGAAAATGAGCAACGTGCCAAAACTGAATTACTCACCGCCACCCGACCTCGGCGAGCATAACCGCGAGGTCTTTGGCCAATTGCTCGGCCTCAGCGACGCGGAGATCAATATGCTGATCGAGGAAAAAGTCATTTGGTAGTTTGTCACTTTGAGCTGCAAAAAGTCGTAGCGTCATTCTGAGCGGAGTCTGCGCAGCGAAGAATCTAGCGGTATCTTAGGCAGCAAATGGGAACCGGGATTCCTCGCGCGGCAGCCACGCGCGGGAATGACAACAAAAGATCCTTACGAGGAAAACCGAATTGAACCATTACGATAAATCGTTGGTTGAAAAACTATGATTTCACACTTAACCAATCAGGGGAGTAACTAATGTACTCACTCAAGGATAAGGCCTGTATCACAGGCGTCGGTGAGTCGAAATTCAGCCGCGGGTCCGGTAAGAGCGAGCTGCAACTGCTGCTCGACGCTTCGGTCGCCGCGATCGCCGACGCCGGTCTGAGCCCGCACGACATCGACGGCATTATCGGACCGCCGCTGGGCGCGACCTCCGAGCATATGGCGGCGAATCTCGGGATCGAGGACATGCGTTACGCGACGACCGTGCACATGGGCGGCGCCAGTCCGGTGGTTTCGCTCCAGAGCGCCGCCATGGCGGTGGCGTGCGGGCTGGCGAATCACGTCCTCATCCCGGTCGGCTGGAATGGCTATTCGTCGAACCCGGTACGGGGCGGGGGCAAACGCGGCGAGACCGGCGAGGTCTCGATCCCACCGCCGAATCCGATGGTCAGCACGGTTGGCGCGTACTATCTGCCCTACGGGGCGACCGTGCCGGCGCAGTTCTATGCCTGGCTCGCGACGCGGCACATGAAACTCTACGGCACGCCGTTCGAGTCGATGGGCGCGATCGCGGTCGCCGAACGCAAGCACGCGCAGCTCAATGAACGGGCGATGATGCGCGGCCGGCCGCTCTCGATGCAGGATTATCTCGACGCGCGCTGGGTCTCGTATCCGTTCCGGCTTTACGACTGTTGCCTCGAAACCGACGCCGCCTGCGCGGTCGTGGTAAGTTCCGCCGAGCGCGCCCGCGATCTCAAGAAGCCGCCGGTCTATATTTCAGGCGTCGCCGAAGGTCATCCCTATCCCGCCGACGATATTCCGGCCCGGCCCGACCCGTTCGTGATCGGTCTTACGTTCGCGGCGCCCAAAGCCTTTCAGATGGCCGGCGTCACGCACGCCGATATCGATTTCCTCGAGGTCTACGACTGCTTCACCTACGTCGTGATGTTGCAGATCGAGGCGATGGGCTTCTGCAAACGCGGCGAGGTCAAGGATTTTGTCACGGGTGGACGGATCGAGCTGGGCGGCAAATTGCCGCTCAACACGCACGGCGGCCTGCTCGCCGAGGCGCACGTCTGGGGCACCAACCATATCGTCGAGGCCGCGCGCCAGTTGCGCGGCGAATGCGGAGCGCGCCAGGTCAAGGACGCGGAGCTGGGACTGGTCACCGGCTGGGGCGACTTTGGCGACGGCGGACTCGCGATTCTGAGGAGATAATCACGTGGCAGACGCAAATACCTACAAATTGCCATTACCCAGGGCGCGCGGCCGCGCCGCTGAATTCTACGCCTTCTGCAAGCAGCACGAGCTGCGCTTCCAGCGCTGCAGCGATTGCGGCACGTGGCGTCATATCCCGCGCGACATGTGCGCCAAATGCGGCTCCTTCAAGTGGGAATGGCATCGCTCGTCCGGCAAGGGGAAGCTGTTCTCATGGACCACCGCGACCCAGCCGATGATGCCGCAGTTCGCCGAGAGCGTGCCTTACAGCCCCGCCATAGTCGAACTCGAAGAGGGGGTCCGGATGGTCACGTGGCTAGTCGGCGTGAAGCCGGAAGAGCTGGTACTCGACATGCCGCTGCAGGTGGCGTTTGACGACGTCACGCCGGAAGTGACGTTACCGAAATTCAAACGAGCCTGAGCTGAGAGGCACATTAAGTCATTCTGAGGGAGTCCGCGACCGAAGAATCTAGCGGTCTCTTAAGCTAGAAATTGGCGCCGGAAAGCGGGCGATAATTGGCCGCCAGGAGCATTCATGTCAATCAAGATGTACGACCTTGCCGGCGCGGAACCGGATCGGCGGTTCAGCCCCTACTGCTGGCGCACGAAAATGGCGCTGGCGCACAAGCAGCTCGAAGTCGAAACGATTCCGTGGCGGTTCAGCGACAAGCCGCTAATCGCTTTCGCCAACTGGGAACGGGTTCCGGTGATTGTCGACCAAGGCAAGCCGGTGGTCGATTCGTGGGCGATCGCGACTTATCTCGAAAACGCTTATCCCGCCAAGCCCTCGTTATTCGGGGGCGGCGCCGGTCTCGGTCTCGCGCGCTTCTACAACGCGTGGGCGGATACGGTATTGAATCCGGCACTGAGTCGTTTCGCGATGCTCGACGCGTACAACCATCTCTCACCAGCCGATCAGCCTTACTTCCGGCGGAGCCGTCTGGAGCGTCTCGGCGTGTCGCTGGAGGAGTACTGCAAGGATCGCGAGGGACGGCTGCCCGCCTTCCAGCAGTTGCTCGAACCACTGCGACAGACGTTGGCGGCGCAGCCGTATCTTGGGGGCGGGGCGCCGCTCTACCCCGATTACATTGTATTCGGCAGCTTCATGTGGTCGCGCTGCATCAGCCCGTTCCGCCTGCTCGACGAAACCGACCCGGTGAACGCCTGGCGCGAGCGCTTGCTCGACGCCTTCGGCTCGTTGGCGCGCAACTCCCCGGGCTACTGGTAGGCGATCTTGAAATACCTGTCCTTGAAGAGGGGCGGGAAGCTCACATTCATGTGAGGCGCGCTCGTTTGCGGCTTGCTCTTAATACCTCTCCTTGTCCAGGGAGAGGTCGCTACCGGCGGCGCGCTGCGGCGCCGGTAGCGGGTGAGGGCATCTGTGACTCCACCGCAAATCGCATTATCTTGCGGCGCGCGAGAGCATCATGGCTTCGCCACTTAGTCCGCACCGAATCCCACATGACCGCGCTCGCGACCTTCGCCGCAACCAGACTGAAGCTGAGAAGAGGCTCTGGGCGCGGCTACGCGACGGACAAATCTACGACGTTAAGTTTCGACGTCAGTTCCCGATCGGCGAATTTATCGCCGACTTCGCCTGTCCCGCGGCACATCTTGCCATCGAGCTCGACGGCGCCCAACACGCTGAGCAGACGGAGAAGGATCAATGGCGAACTCGCTTGCTGGCTGAACATGGATATCGTGTGCTGCGATTCTGGAACGAGGAAGTAATGACGAATATCGAAGGTGTGCTGGAGAAGATTATAGAGGAGTTGCTCGCTACCGGCGTTGTCGGTAAAGAGCATGCGAGCTGACGCGATCCGCAAGTGGAAGCGGAGATGCCCTCACCCGGCGCATCGATGGCGCTGCGCGCCTCTCGCGCCGACCTCTCCCTGAACCGGGAGAGGCGTTTGAAAGCCGCCCACCTTAAGCCGGCAGGTAGCCCTCTTTCAGCAGTGATTTCGCGACGATCATGCGCTGGACTTCGCTCGTGCCTTCGCCGATCTCGGCGAGCTTGGCGTCGCGCATGTAGCGCTCGACCGGGAAATCGGTGACGTAGCCGTACCCGCCGTGAATCTGCACGGCTTTGGTCGTCGTCCACATCGCGGTCTCCGAGGCGAACAACTTCGCGATCGAGGCTTCCCGCGCAAACGGCTTGCCCGCGTCCTTCAGGGCCGCGGCGCGACCGGTCAGGAGCCACGACGCTTCGATCCGGGTCGCCATATCGGCGATTATCCACTGAATCGCCTGAAAGTCCGCGATCGCCTGGCCGAACTGCCGGCGCTCTTTCGCATAGGTCGCCGCGTCTTCCATCGCACCGCGCGCGATCCCGGTTGCCCATCCCGCGATTCCGATCCGTCCGCCTTCGAGCACTTTGAGAGTCTGCCGATAGCCGGCCCCGACTTCGCCGATCAGGTTGGCCGCGGGAATTGTTACGTTGTCGAAGATTACTTCGGCCGTGTCGGATGAATGGAGACCAAGCTTTTCGATTTTGCGCCCGTTACTCAGGCCCCGCGTGCCGCGCTCGACCACGAACGCGGAGACTCCCGAGCGAGACGCCGCCGGATCCGTAATCGCCATCACGACGTATACTTCGGCGACGCCGCCGTTGGTGATGAACATCTTGGCGCCGTTGATGGTGTAGTTGTCGCCGCTGCGCACGGCCCGCGTCTTCATCGCGGCCGCGTCGGAACCCGAACTCGGCTCGGTCAGGCACCAGGCGCCGAGCTTCTTCGCTGCGACCAGATCGGGCAGCAAACGCGTGCGGGTCGCATCCGACGCGAACATCGCGAGATGGCCCGAGGAGAGCGACATGTGCGCGGCACAGGACAGCGCGATTCCCGCGTCGAAACGTGCGATTCCTTCGACGACGACTACTTGAGATAGGGTGTCGGCCCCGCCGCCGCCGTATTTTTCCGGAAATGAAACGCCGATGAAGCCGAGCTCGCCGAGCAGCTCGACTATATGTCGGGGAAACGAGGCGTCCTTGTCCCACTTGGCCGAGTTGGGCTTGATCTCGCGCTCGGCAAAATCCGTCAGGGTTTCCCGAATCTGCCGCTGTTCGTCGGTTAGCTCAAAGTTCATGGGGCTTGCTTAGTTTCTTGACGCGATCTTTCTGTCATTCCCGCGCGTCTGCATTTGTCTGGCGCGCGAGGAATCCCGGATCCGGGACCCTTCTCGCGGCAGCCACGCGCGAGGGTGACAGAAAAAGGCGCTACAGGTGGGATACCACATGACGGATAAGTGTTAATCGCGGGGATGCACGTTCTCGTGCACCCACTTGACGATATCCTCGGTCGAGGCGCCGGGCGTGAAGATCTCTTTCACCCCAGCCGCCTTGAGCTTGGCCGAATCCTCGTCGGGGATGATCCCACCCCCGAAGATCGCGACGTCATCCAGCCCCTTCTCCTTGAGCAGCCGCATCACCTCGGGAAAGAGCGTCATATGGGCGCCGGAAAGGATACTCAGTCCGATCGCATCGACGTCCTCCTGCACGGCGGCCTCGGCGATCATCTCGGGCGTCTGATGCAATCCGGTGTAGATCACCTCGAAGCCGCCGTCGCGCAGCGCCCGCGCGATAATTTTCGCCCCACGGTCATGGCCGTCGAGGCCGGGTTTCGCCACCAGAATTCGTAATCGCTTGTCCGCCACTTGCTTTTTTCCAGCCCGGGTCTTTTAGTCCCGTCAGGGTTAAACCCAGCCGGGGTCTTTGTACACGCCAAATTCGGCGCGGTAGATATCGCTGATCTCGCCAACCGTCGCGTCGCGCCGCACGGCCTCGCAGATCGGGTCCATCAGATTTTCGCCCGAGCGGCAGGCCTCGGCGACGCGCTTGAGCGCCTCTTTGACGGCGACGCTGTTGCGTTCGCGCTTCAGCTTGCGGACGCGCTGGATCTGCCGTTCTTCGAGTTCGTGATTGATCTTCAGGGTCTCGATCGGAATCTCTTCCGGCACCGAGTATTTGTTGACGCCGACGACCGTCTTGATCCCCTGCTCGAGCTGGCGCTGATAATTGAAGGCAGCCTCCGCGATCTCTAGTTGCGGATAGCCGCGGTCGATCGCCTTGAGCATCCCGCCCATCTCGTCAATCTTGCGGATATACTCGAGCGCCTCGGCTTCCATCTTGTCGGTCAGCGCCTCGATCGCGTAGCTGCCACCGAACGGGTCAATCGTGTTGGTGACGCCGGTCTCCTCGGCGATTATCTGCTGCGTCCGCAACGCGACCATCACGGCCTGCTCGGTCGGCAGGGCGAGCGTCTCGTCCATCGAGTTGGTATGGAGCGACTGGACGCCGCCGAGGACGCCGGCCAGCGCCTGAATCGCGACGCGCACGACGTTGTTCATCGGTTGCTGCGCGGTCAGCGAAACCCCGGCGGTCTGCGCATGCGTCCGCAGCATCAGCGAGCGCGGATTCTTCGCGCCAAAGCGCTCCTTCATGAACCGCGCCCACATCCGCCGCCCCGCCCGCAGCTTGGCGATCTCTTCGAGAAAATCATTGTGCAGGTCCCAGAAGAACGAGAGCCGGGGGGCGAAGTCGTCGACGTTCATGCCGCGCGCGACCGCGTCCTGCACATAACAGAGGCCGTCCGCGATCGTGAAGGCGAGCTCCTGCACTGCGGTCGAGCCGGCCTCGCGGATGTGGTAGCCGGAAATCGATACGGCGTGAAAGCGCGGCGCCTTTTTCGCGCAGAACTCGACCATGTCCGTCACGATCCGGAGCGACGGCGCCGGCGGGCAGATCCATTCCTTCTGCGCGATAAACTCCTTCAGCATGTCGTTCTGGATCGTGCCGCTGACCGCCTCCCACGGCACACCCTGGCGCTCGGCCACGACGAGATAGGCGGCGAGCAGGACCGACGCCGAGCAATTGACCGTCATCGACGTCGAGACTTTGTCGAGTGGAATCCGATCAAACAGGCGCGCCATATCCTGGGCCGACGAGACCGAGACGCCCTCGCGCCCGACCTCGCCCATCGCGCGCTCGCTGTCAGCGTCGTAGCCCATCAGGGTCGGCATGTCGAAGGCGGTCGATAGGCCGTCCTGGCCTTGCGCAAGCAGGAAATGGAAGCGCGCGTTGGTCTCTTCGGCGAGCCCGAAGCCGGCAAACTGGCGCATCGTCCACAGGCGGCCGCGATACATCGATTCGTACACG
>JBKQPD010000241.1:0-2535 GCA_052145175.1 Binataceae bacterium (SeqCode)
CAAAAAACCCAGCCTTACGGAGATGCCAAACCACCCGGCGCCCGAGAAACCCGGTTCCGCCGAACACGACGATGGAGCGCTCGTGCATGGTCGCCATGGCTCAAATTCGCCTGCTTATGTCGGAGCAGCCTCGATCGTACAGATAACGTAGACGGTATCGCGCGCCAACTGCACGCGCCTTCTCTGGATCGGCGTCAGCAAAGCCTGCACAACAGCCTCTAAATGTTGCCCGAGACGTATGGTCAGAGCGTAGGCCAGCTCCAAAGGAGCGTCGGCCTCGCTGCCAAATTCGGATTCCCCGAAACCGTATTTGCAGCCGAGTTGCGATGAGAACTCGACCTCCAACTTCCAAGGCAGTCCCTTCGGTTTCCAGTCCTTGCCCTTGTACTGGCCTACGACGATCCCTATCTTGCCGTCGGCGAGATAGGATGGCTAAACGAGCTTGGGCAGGAGCCAACCGGTACGTGCCCGATAGGCTTTCCATTCCGGGTAGCGCGACATGCTCGCTTCCTTCATGATCATGTTCACCGCGAATAAACCGCTCCACACCCAAGCGAGCACCAAAACCGGCAACCAGTGCCAGACCATCATCGCAAAGCTCGCATAGATCAACATTTCGCCGAGATAATTCGGGTGGCGAATGAACCGGTACATCCCATCGGTAATAAGTCCACGTCGCTGGCGGAGAGTGAAGTACTTTTGCGCGTCCGCGGCGATCATGATGGTACACCCTACCATACAGATGCTGATGCAAAGCCAGAACCAAATAGCGTCAGGCAACGGATAATGCGGCTGGGACACTCCTGATATGATTAGCCAGCCAAAAGCCCAGTACCATCCCAGCACGCCGATGAAAGCATTAATTGCACCACCGATCGTGATTCTGCGCTGCCAGCTTGGATCAGGGAAACTGACATCCTTGATAAGCCATATCAAGCCATAGCTGCCCTGCATCGCAACGTATATCCAAGCAGCGATTGACTGCTGATGATAATACCAGAGCAAGAAACCATAGAGCACGAATGTGCCTGTTTTTTGGAAGTCTATGACCCAAGCGAATTTCAAAGGGCGCGGGCCTCCGAGGAAATCGATCGAGAGGTAATCCGAAACGCGGCGCATTCGTTGCGCCCAACGGGGTGGCTGTGTCCGTTCTTGCGCGGCCGCACTCGAATATTCGGATGTCATACATTTCCCCCATCGAACGGACGCTGGGCACTAACTGAAAAAGGATAGTGCGACGCGAAGGGAATTGAAGGCAACGCCCTTCTAGGCGAGATAAGCCCCGACTAGCATGAGACGCGGCTGCACGTCTCTTCATAAGTGCCCGCCTGATCGGGCGCGTCTTCCCCCCTAAATTCCCGATCACCGGCGGTCGCCCGTACCACCCAAGCAGCCGGAGGCGAGACCATGGAGATCAAGCGCATAGGCTCGCAGCCGTCGAGCAAGGGCCCGCCCGAATATTTCACCGGCGCGGTCCGCATCGATCCGCTCTTCCAAGCCCCCGAGCCAGCGCGCGTGAGCGTGGCCAGCGTCACCTTCGAGCCGGGGGCTCGGACCGCTTGGCATACCCACCCTCTCGGCCAGACCTTGATCGTCACGTCCGGTCTCGGACGGGTGCAACGCTGGGGCGGCCCCGTGGAGGAGGTCCGGGTTGGCGACGTGGTTTGGTTCCCGCCCGGCGAGAAGCATTGGCACGGCGCGACGCGCACGACGGCGATGACGCACACCGCCATTCAGGAATTTCTGAACGGCAAGGTCGTGGACTGGTTGGAGCACGTCAGCGACGAGCAGTATCCAAGCTGACCGACGAAGAGGAGGCATCCATGAACGCGTCATTTGAGGGAAAAGTCGCGCTTGTCGCGGGAGCGGCCTCGGGCATCGGTCTCGCCACGGCCGGAGCCTTCGCGGAGGCGGGAGCAGCGGTCGCGATGGCGGACTTCGATGAGGACAAGGTTCGGTCAGCGGCGGACGCATTGGCTGCCGCCGCTCACGCGCTACGCCGCGTCCGCTACGCTAAACACCAGCTTGAACGTCGCGCCCCCGCCGGGCGTGTCCTCCACCCAAACGCGGCCGCCGAGTTCGTCCATCATTTCTTTCACGATCGAAAGACCGAGCCCCGTTCCGGGCGCCTTCGCTCCACTCTTGCGCCAAAAGGGTTCGAAGATTTTTACACGATCGTTCGGCGCCACGCCTTCGCCATGATCAGCGATGTCAACAGCGCCGCCCGGGTGAACGCGCACGAGGACCGTTCCGCCTTCCGGTTCGGCGCGGAGCGCGTTGTCGATCAGATTGGCGAGAACGCTCTCGATCCCGCGACGGTCGCCACGCGCCACGACCGCTTCTGATGGACAATCTAGCTCGATTTTGCGCTGATTCTCGATCGCCAAAGGCATATAGTAAAGAATAGTCTCCAACGTCGTTTTGCCGAGGTCGACCTTCTCGTGAAGCGCGCCCTGGTGGTTGGAAATCGCGGCGGCGGAGAGCAACTGTTCCACGATCATCCGGAGGCGAAGCGCGTCGCGCTTCACGTCCTTG
>JBKQPD010000242.1:0-33414 GCA_052145175.1 Binataceae bacterium (SeqCode)
CGCTGCTCTTAAACACCTCTCCTTGTCCAGGGAGAGGTCGCGCGAGCGTCGCGAGCGCGGGTGAGGGCATCTCACTCGGCAGGGCGAATGTGACTCTGCAAAAATTCACAAACTCTGAGCGGAGCGAAGAATCCCGGGATTCTTCACTGCGCAGACTCCGTTCAGAATGACAAAAGGGGCTTATATTTACAAAAAGTAGCAGTGTCATTCTGAGGGAGTCCCGACCGAAGCATGCCCTTGAGCCTGGCGAAGGGAATCTGCGTCTTCGCTCTTCAGCCACTTGCGCAGAGCTTGCCCAGCGGGCCGTTTTTTCTTTAGCCCGCTTTTAGCGGGCGGTCATGGCGCCATCGACCGGCATCGCGCAGCCGGTGACGAATGACGCGTAATCGGAAAGCAGCCACGCCACGGCCTCGGCGATCTCGGAAGGCTGGCCCATCCGCGCGATCGGCTCGGTACTGACGAGGATCTCCTTGAGCCGCGGATGCGACCCGACCATCCCGCCGACCATCGGGGTGTCGATTACGCCGGGGCAGACCGCGTTGACCCGGATATTGTGGCGCGCGTATTCGAGCGCCGCGGTCTTGGTCAGCCCGACCACGCCGTGCTTGGACGCACCGTAGGCCGACATGCCGTGCGAGCCGACCAGCCCCGCGGCCGAGGCGGTGTTGACGATGGCGCCGCCCTTTTCCTGCTTCAGCATCTGGAGGATTTCGTACTTCATGCAGAGCCAGACGCCGCGCAGGTTGATCGCCATGATGCGATCGAAGCCCTCCTCGGTCTCGTCGGCGGTGCGGGCGATTTTGCCGGAGATGCCCGCGTTGTTGTACGCGCAGTCGAGACGTCCGAACTGCTTTATCGCGGTGGCGACCAGCGCCTCGACCTCGCTCGCGCGCGAAACGTCGCAGCGGCCGAAGACGGCCTCACCGCCGGCGTCCTTCACGAGCTTGACGGTTTCGTTGCCCTGCTCCTCGGTGACGTCGGCGACCAGCACCCTGGCGCCCTCGCGGGCAAAGACGAGCGCGGCCGCGCGGCCGATTCCTGAACTGGCGCCGGTGACCAGCGCGGTCTTTCCTTGCAGCAAACCTGGCATCGTTACACTCCTGCGGAACTCTATGAATTATTCAATCAACGCTGATCGATCACGACGTGCTCGCGCGCGACAAAATTGCGCGTAAAACTCATCTCGAGGAATTTACCCCCGTCCTCCGCCATCGCTTTACCGGCTGGTGAGTCGAACGCGGCCTGCATCGCTTCCGGACTATCGAACCAGAGCTGCGCGACGCCATCGTACTGCGGCATCGCATACATATAGGCTTCATCGATCAGATGCGATTGCACATAGCGGCGGACCCCTGGCAGATGCTGGCCCATCGCGCCGTGGACCTCGATCCAGTACTTGCGAAAGTCGTCGAGGGTCATACCCGGCAACCGCTTCAATTGCCAGATGCCTTTGATCAGGTTGGCGCCGGACGGACCGTCGACGATGACGTGATCCCGCGTGACCATCCATTCGACCCGCGTCAGATCGATAAAGTTGCGCTCGTCGGCGAGCGCCCCTTCGAGATATTCGCGGCTCTTGCGCAACTCCGCCATCGCGTCGAGCGAATCAACCATGACCTCGGCCGCGCCATCATACGGCGATGCGCTGCCGACCGCACCATGCGCCGCGATGCGGTGGCTTTGGACGTAGCGATGCAACTGCGGGATCCGGCCGGCGATCGGGCCGTGCGTCTCACGCCAGTAGCGGTGGAAGTCGGCGTTGGAGAGCCGTGGCAGCCGCGTTATGAAATAATGAACGTGAAGCATTGCACCACTCCTCTTGCGAGGGTCCTATTAGCAGACCGCATCACAGCCGAACAGCGGCTGCGGAGAGAACAGCATGCATCGAATCGTATCCCTGCTGCCCAGCGCCACGGAGATCGTGTGCGCACTGGGTTTCGCCGATCAGCTCGTCGGGCGTTCACACGAGTGCGACTATCCGTCGCCGGTGAAGGTTCTGCCCGCGCTCACCAGCCCGAAATTCGATCCCGAGGGATCGAGCGCCACGATCGACGAGCGGGTGAAGAAGATCATCGGTGACGCGCTCGCGGTCTATCGGGTCGACGCGGAGGCGCTCCGCGAGCTGCGGCCAGACGTCATCGTCACCCAGTCGCAGTGTGACGTTTGCGCGGTCAGCATGCGCGACGTCGAGGAGGCGGTCGCCGATTGGCTCGGCGGTCCGCCGCCCAAGATCGTTTCGCTCGCGCCCTATGCGCTTGGCGACGTGCTGAACGACATGCGGCGTGTGGCGATGGCGCTGGGAGCCGGTGAACGCGGTATTGAGCTGGTAACGGGGCTGAGCCGGCGGATGACCGCGATCGCGCACACGACCCGCACCGCGCAGCCGCCGCGCGTCGCCTGTATCGAATGGATAGAACCGCTGATGGCGGCGGGAAACTGGATGCCCGAACTGGTCGCGATGGCGGGTGGCGCGAATCTGTTCGGTGTGGCGGGGCAGCATTCGCCCTGGATGAAGTTCGAGGAGCTCGCGGCGCGGGACCCCGACTTGATATTGGTCGCGCCGTGCGGCTTCGCTATGGCGCGGACCACGGCGGAGATGACCGCGCTGACGAAACGTCCGGAATGGAACAAGTTGAAGGCGGTCAAGGACGGGCGGGTCTTTCTCGCCGACGGCAATCAGTATTTCAATCGGCCCGGGCCGCGCATCGTCGAGTCACTGGAAATCCTGGCCGAAATGCTCCATCCGGAGCTTTGCCATTTTGGCCATGAGGGAACGGGCTGGCGGAAGTTCCACTAGGGAAGCTCCGCGCAAGCTTCATCCTGTCATGAGCGGGCGAAGAATCCCGGATTAAAAGATCGTGCGTAAGAGACCGCTAGATTCTTCGCTGCGCAGACTCCGCTCAGAATGACAAAAGGGGCTTTTTCATTACAAAAAGTAGCAATGTCATCCTGAGCCCTTCGTCGCTGCGCTCCTCAAGGGTAAACTCCGCGAAGGATCTGTGTCCGTGCTCCTCGCCTCTAGGGCAGCTCATCAGGCGTGGACGCGGAGCCGCCGGCGTCTGCCGTGATGCTCGGCCTGGGAATCTTCGGCCGGCGCGCTGGCGGCAGCCGCCGTCAGCATGAAGCGCGACACTTCGGGCCGGCAATTGATCCGGATCCGGAGCCAGAAAGTGCCGAGTCCGCGATTCGTATAGATGAAAAATTCGTTGTAGCGGTTGAGCCCGGAGCAATACTGCTTGCCGATTCGCAGCATCGAGCGAATCAACGAGCCGTAATAGGGAATCCGCACGACCCCGCCGTGGGTGTGCCCCGAGAGCATCACGCCCGGTCCGAGATGGCGTGTGTAGAGCGCGGTGTCCGGATTGTGCGCAAGCACGATCGAGCATTCGTCCGGCGCGATTCCCCGGAAGGCCCGCACCGGTTCGGCGCGGCGCGCCCATAGGTCGTCGATGCCGACTATCGCGATACGCTCGCCGTGAATCGTCACCCGCTGGCTCTCGTTCGAGAGGACCTGCGCGCCGGACGCTTTGAGCGCGGCTGTGATGATCGTGTCGGAGGCCCAGTGATCATGATTGCCGAGGATCGCAAACACCCCGGCCGTGGGGTTCAGGTCGGCGAGCGCCCGCTGAAACTCCGTGACATAGCGGCGCATCGTATCGCCGCCCGAAAAGTAATCGCCGGTCAAAAAGACGAAATCCGGACGCTGGCGATTGATCGCCTTGACGGCGGTTTGCAGCCGCGCCAGGTCTTCGTCGCGATCGACGTGGAAGTCGCTGATCTGGCAGGCCACTACGCCTTCGAGTCCGGACGCGAGTTGGCGCACCGGCAAGGTCACGGGAACGATATCGATGTCATCGATAGTCCGCCGCCACATCCGATGCAGGGGGCGCAACGCCACTGGGGGTTTACGCGGGCGCTTGGGCGTATCATTTCGCCGACGACGCTTACCCCGCGCGTCATCCAGAACACTCAGACTGGCGGTCTTCATTAAGCAGTTAGTTTAGAACAGTTGTCGTAGCTGTGGGAAGCTCGATATTACCAAAACGCGATCATCTGGCAGTAATTCTTCGTGCTCCAGCTCCCAGGTCTGCGGATGGGGAATGTAGACGGCGGCGCGCAGGCCCGCGCGAATCGCCGGGTTGATGTCCGATTTGGGACTGTTGCCAATCATGACGGTGCGTAACGGATCAAGTCCGGCCTGCGCCACCAGACGTAGGTAGGCCGCCGGATCTTTCTCGAGCGGGACCCCGATACGGCTGAAAAATCCGCTCAGACCCGAGCGCTTGAGCTTACCGATCTGCTCGACCGGCTGGCCCTTGGTGAAGAGCAGCAGCCGATGGCGGGCGGCAAGTTCGGCGAGGGTCGCTTCGACTCCGGGCAGAAGCTCACAGTGACGGTTAAGCAGCGCATGCCCGATCTCATCCACGGCGGGTCTTAGTGCGGTGTGTCGTGTGGGCTCGACCAACTGCTTGACCACGCGATGCAGCGCCATCAGGTAGGGCCGTCGCCCGTAGCCGATCTCCTGGATGATCGCGAGTTCGTGGGTGCGGATCGCGGCATGAATGCCGGCATGGTCGTCGACGCCCGCGTCGCGCAAGACCGCTAGAAAAGCCGCCTGTGCCTCGTGGAAATGGACGTTCGAATCCCACAGCGTATCATCGGCGTCAAACACCAGATTGAAGCCACCGTTACGCGCCTCGGCAACCATCCAATCAGCCTAAGCCGCCGCGTGCCCGGGGGGCAACCCGGTTGGTGTGACGTTATTCACGTTATGATCGCGGCAGCCGTGACGTGCTCGCTCCTGGATAGACCACGATCGTTCCGGTGGCGGGATTTCGTCCCACCTGAACTTCGACCTCGTAAACTTCGCGGAGGCGCTCGGCGGTGAACACCTCCTCGGCGGAGCCATAGCCCGCCGTCGCCCCGTCCTTGAGTATCAGGATCCGATCGGCGTAGAGCGCCGCGGCATTGAGGTCGTGCAGCGTGGCGACCACGCTCAGGCCGTCCTCGTCGCGCAGGCTGCGGAAGCAGGCAAAGATCTCGGCCGCATGACGCATATCGAGGAACGCGGTCGGTTCGTCGAGCAGGATAACGCGCGGCTCCTGCGCGAGCGCGCGGGCGAGAAAGACCCGCTTGCGTTCACCGCCCGAGACCTCATCGATCGGGCGGTCCGCCAGTTCGACGAGATCGAAGCGCCTCAGCGCCGCCTCCGCGATCGCGAGATCGTGCGGCGATTCGAGGTGGAAGGGTCCGAGATGCGGAGCGCGGCCCATCAGCACAATCTCCATCACGGAGAATTGAAAGGCGACGGAGTTCTCCTGCGCGACCGTCGCCAGGCTGCGGGCCAGCGCGCGCCGGTCGTAGGTGCCGAGCGGGCGGCCGAACAGCTCGACGGTTCCCGCCCGCGGCTTCAGGGCGCCGCTCAGCACGCGCAGCAACGTCGATTTGCCGGCGCCGTTGGGCCCCACGACCGCCAGCATCTCGCCCGGCGCCACGGTCAGCGCGATACGATGCAGCACCGGCTGTTCGCCATAGCCGGCAACCAGGTCGACGACTCGGACGGCGAGCCCCGCGCCCGTTTTCACGGCCGTCATCGGATGAGCGCGCGGCGTCCCTCGTGGCGCAGCACGTAGATGAAGAAAGGACCGCCGCACAGCGCGGTGATCGCGCCGACCGGGAGTTCGGCGGGCGCGATCGCGGTTCTCGCCAGCAGATCCGCGGCGACCGTAAAGGCGGCGCCGGCCAGAAGCGAGGCGGGCAAGAGCAGGCGATGGTCGGCGCCAAAAGCAATTCGTAGAACATGTGGGACGATTAGTCCGACAAACGAGATGATGCCGCTGACCGAGACCGCGGCGCCAATCATGACCGACGTCGCGATAAAGATCGCCCGGCGCACGCCGTCAACATCGACGCCCAGTTCACTCGCTTCGCCATCGCCGAGACTGAGGATATTCATGTCGCGGGCGTGCCACAGCAGGAAGATGAATCCGGCGCAACCGAGCGTCGCGACCATCGCGACTTCGCGATAGGTCGGCGCCTCGAAACTGCCCATCAACCAAAAAATGATGCTGTGAGTGAAGTAGAAGTTGACCACGCTGTTGACCAGCATGATCGCGGCGCCCCAGAAAGCGTTGAAGATAACGCCGACCAGCAGCAGCGTGAAGGGTTCGAGCCGGCCTTCAAGCTGGGCCAGGCGATAGACCGCGCCGGTCGAGATCAGCGCGGCGGCGAACGCTGCCAAAGGGACCAGCTCGTCGACCCCCGGGAGGCGCGAGCACAGGACCATCGCGACGATCGCGCCGAAAGCACCACCACCGGAAATGCCGAGTATCCCGCCCTCGGCGAGCGGATTGCGGACCAAGGCCTGCAACGCGACACCGGCCGCCGCCAGCACCGCGCCCACCGCCGCACCCATCAGGACCCGCGGGATGCGCACGCCGATCAGGATTGCGTAGTCGGGACTGGCGTGGTCGGCGACGGCGCGGAGCAGGCTGATATGCACGCTGCCGAAGGCCGTCGCGACGCTCGCAATCGCAACGAGGGCCGCCGCCAGCGTCGACAACGTCATCGCCATGCGGGTGCGGGTCAGGTGCGCGGCGCGAGCGGTGCGCCGCCCGATACCCTGCGGCGAGACTTTCTCGGCGACGGCGAGCCGGTTCATGGTGCGCGTTCCGGCGTATTACCGGTGCTGAACGCCGCCGGATGAATCAGGCGCGCAAGTTGATCGAGCGTTATGCCGATACGGGGGCCGGGATGAAGCGTCGGGTCGTCGGGGTAGCCGAGGACGCGATGGTTTTGCACGGCGGGAATTGTCGGATATTTGCTCCAGAAGGAACCCGGCGTTGAAGGGTCGGTGCCCATCTGTCCGTCGAGAATGACCTCCGGGCGGCTGGCGATAATGTATTCGACGCTCAGGCGCGGCCAGGCTTGATCGGATGCTGCCGCAATATTCGCCGCGTCGGCCAGGGTCAGAAGCTCGTCGAGAAAGGTCCCGCGACCCACCGCGACCATCGGCTGATGACCGACGACCATCAGTACCGACCGCCGCGGCTGATTCCGCAGCCGTTGCCGCACGGCGTCGACCTGCTCACGCAGATCACGGACCAACTCGTGGGCGCGGTCACCCCTGCCAATGTGATCGCCGATCGCCATGATGCTCCGCTCGATCGCCGCGACCGAACCGTCGTCGACCATCAGCGTGGCGATGCCCATCGCGCGCAGCGCCCGGATTTCGCGCAGGTCGGACGCCGTCGCCAGACCTACCACCAGCGTCGGGCGCAACGCCGCGATAGCCTCGATATTCGGTGTGATAAACGAGCCGACCCGGGGCAATTGCCTGACTGACGGGGGATAATCACAGTATTGCGAGACCCCGACGACCTCGTCGCCCGCGCCGAGGGCGAAGAGCGTCTCGGTCACCGACGGCGCCAGCGAAACAATCCGCTGTCCGCTGCTGCTTGAGCGTGCGGAATGCACATAACTGTTGCATCCACCAAGTAAAGTAACGATGGCCAGCGACAGCAGAACCGGAGCCAGCTTCACACTGCGAAGGTATATGATTGCGCGGGCGGGCTTAAGCCGCGGCGATGCGAGCGGTTTGCATCGCCCGGCGAGCTTGATTAGTTAAGGGCGGCGAGGTGTTATCTCCGTGCTGAAAATTGCGGTTTGTATCAAGCAGATTCCCCTGATTGAGGACGCCAACTTCGACCCCGTCAGCAAGACTATCAAGCGCGACGGTGTCAACGTGATGAGCGCCTACGACTTGCGCGCGATCGCGCAGGCCGTCCTGCTCAAGCACGAAATGGGCGCGGAGACCACGGTGGTCACGATGGGCCCGCCGCAGGCGCGCGAGGTTCTGATCGACGCGCTCGGGATGGGGATCGATCACGCCGTCCATCTCGAGGATCGAGCCTTCGCCGGGTCCGACACGCTCGCGACCGCGCGCGCCCTCGCGGCGTGGCTGCAACGCGGCCAATTCGACCTGATCATGCTCGGCAAATACTCGCTCGACGCGGAGACCGGGCAGGTCGGTCCGGAAGTCGCCGAGCTGCTCGGCATCGCGCAGATAACCGGCGTGCGCAAACTGAAAATCGAAGGCAACACGATTGTCGCCGAACGCGAAAGCGAAGAGGGCTTCGACGAGGTCGAGTGCCGGACGCCCGCGCTGCTGACCTGCGCCGAACGGCTGATCAACCCGCTCAAGATCAGTCCCGCCACGCGCGAAGCCGCGCTAGCCCAGCCGATCGCGACCGTGCGTGCGGGCGAGCTGAGCACGGAGGACGGCGTGTTCGGGCTTGCGGGCTCGCCCACCTGGGTGCAGGGCGTGCAGGCGCAGCCGACCCGCAAGATCGAATGCCAGATGATCGACGCGAGTGACCCGCGCCGCGCGGCGGCCGACGTAATCGCGGCGCTCGAAGCCCGCGGAGCGCTGCGGCCGCGAGTCCACAACCGCCGGCCGGTCGCCGCCCAGGTGCGCAAACCGGTGCGCGGCAAGGACGTCTGGGTGGTCGTGGAGACCGACCTGGAGGGTGCGCTTACGCTCGGCACGCTCGAGCTGCTGTCGGCCGCCGACGCGCTCGTGACACGGCTGGGCGGCGCGCTGGTCGCCCTGGGTCTGTCGGACAATATAGCCCGGCACGCGGGACGCCTCGCGAGCTATGGCGCCGACGAGGTCGTCATCCTGGAGAGTCCCGCGCTCGGCAACTATTCCCCCGATACCGCCGCCGAGGCGGTGGCCCATCTGGTGCGCGAGCGGACGCCGTGGGGGCTCCTGCTCAACGCGAGCGAGCGGGGCCGCGATTGGGGTCCGCGGCTCGCCGCGCGGCTCAAGCTGGGTCTCACGGGCGACGCGGTTGGCTTCGAGCTCAACGGCGAAGGTCACATGGTCGCGCTCAAGCCGGCCTTTGGCGGCAATATTATCGCGCCGATTCTCTCGAAGACTTATCCGCAGATGGCCACGGTGCGGCAGGGCGTGCTGGAGCTCGCCGAGCCGAATCCGGCGCGCGTGGTCGAACTCGAAACGGTGCGCGTCGAGCTTGGACGGCCGCTCAGCCGGCTCGTGCGGGAGCATTCGAGCGTCGACCACACTATCGCACCGCTCGACGGCGCCGAGGTAATCGTGGGCGTGGGGATGGGCGTCGGTGGACCGGAAGGGATCGAAAAGACCAAGCAATTTGCGCGCGTGCTGGGCGCGGGGATGTGCGCGTCGCGCCGGGTGACCGACAAGGGCTGGCTACCGCGGCAACTGCAGGTGGGTCTGACGGGCAAGGCGATCGCGCCGCGGCTCTACTTCTCGATCGGGTTGCGCGGTGCGCCTAACCATACGGTCGGGCTCAAGCGGGCTGAAACTATCGTCGCGATCAACAACGATCCCGACGCCACTTGCTTCGAGTGCTCGCATATCGGGCTGGTTGGTGACTGGGCGCCCCTGACGGACGCGCTGATCGAAGCTTTCCGCGCCCGCCAGAGGTAATGATCGCCATTGTGTGGCGGCGAGGCGTCAGGCTGGATCTGCCCTGACGCCTCCGCCCGGAGCGTCGGGTCTAGTAGTTTCGGTGCTCCGCTTCCCGATGCTCGTGCTTCTCATACTCGCGCGCGAGCCAGCCCGGATGCTGCTGCTTTACCACTTCCGGATGGTTTTGCGCCCACCATTGACGGTTATGCCAGTTATTTTGGGCATCCACGGCGCCGTCATTGGGTCCATGCCATTCCGGATGATTCGCCACCCATTCGGGATGGTGCTGGTACAACAAGTTGGGGTTATGCTCATGCCACCACGAGGAATTGTGCCACGTGCCATTGTGGTCCCACATCCCCTGTTCCCGGGCCTGTTGCGCGACGGCGGGATGCTGCTGCAGCCACTTGGACAACTGCGGATGTTCGTTGAGGTAGGTCGGGTTGTTCAGCAATTGGGGGTTTTCGGCGAGACCCGGATGGTTTGACAAGTACGTCTGCCAATTCTGCTCCGCGACGGGATTGGGTGCCTGCGCAAAGGCGGGCAACGACCCCAATAATGACAACGTCAAACAAAGGATCACCACTCTTTTCATACTCGGTCTCCACCTCGGACGATCGCCGGCCGGTTAGCGCCGACGCCGTACTTATAGGATAGCATGAAGATAGAGACGCGCCTTCAATGGGGAAGTAGCGTTGATTTTTTCCGCGCCCGCGCGACGTTTACAGGAGCGACCGTCGGTTGTTTCCGCGTGGCGGGCGCGGACTAGATCAACTGTGGCTGGAATATTTGGGAGTTGGCCGCTGCGCCATCCCGAGGAGGCCGGCCTTGCGGACTTCCATCACGACCTTTTCCTTGAACTTCGTGACCGCCAGTTGGCGAGCCGAACTGTCGCTACTTGCGCTTACGTGATCGACCGTGCCGTCTGCGAATCGTACTTCGTAAATCATTTGCGTTGCATGCCAAAGAATTCTTTGGCCCCCCACAGCGTTCGCCTGATTACTTCCTTAACTGCTAGCTTCCGGTTTCACGAGGGTCAAGTCAAAATCTTATGCCAAGACCCGCGTCTGCCGGCAGAGTGCTGAATATCGGAACTGGAAGCAACGGTGCCGCAAAGGACGCTTGAACCATTCCGAAAAGCAGCGCGACCGTGGCTGTTCCCATGGTTCCAAGCTTGGTACGGGCACGAAGTTTTTCCCTGGGCGCTCGAGAGCCAAGAGCGTTCGCCGTGAGATCACGAGATTTCGCGTTCATGACGTTTCCTCCTTTTAATTCACACCAAGCGGCGATTTCGCACTGATAGCGTTGGGGCCGAGGCCGAAAAACCCGGGCTGCCGGCCACTATGGCCAAATAAAATGCGTTCTCCTGTAGTTGGAGGAAAAGCCCGTGGAAGTTACATTGGGGCAGGGCGTCGCACGAAATTCAATATGCGCCCGGCGGGGGCTAGAATCTACGAGAGGTGAGCAAATTAGCGAAAATTCACAGGCCGATAATGCTGGAAACTGTGCGGAAAGGGGAACAGGGCTACAATCAAAGGCGCACTTGGCCGGATCGGGCTATGAAGGCTCGCCTTCGCCTTTGGTGGAGGCCAAGGTTTGGAGCATGAAACAAGAACCTCATCCAGTCGAAACCCTTATCGCCAGACTCGGCGTGATTCGCTCCTCGTTGATGGCGTCAGAATCTGATGCTCAGCAGCGGCTCATGGGCGTGCATCCGGCGTGGCGCAAGAGTGCCGCCAATCTGCTGCACTATCTTGCCTTGCGGCATCACGACATTCGACTGCTGCAGGAGGAGCTGGCGGAACTCGGCCTGTCCTCGCTGGGCAGAACTGAAGCGCATGTGCTGAATTCGCTCGACGCGGTGCTGAAGCTGCTGCACGGTGTTGCCGGGCGGTCCCTGGCGCCTCCCGAGCAAACCCTGTGCACGGGCTTCAATGAGGGTAAGGCCCTGCTCAAGGAGCATACCGAAGCTTTGCTTGGCCCCGAGACGACCGATCGCGGGGTCCGGATCATGGTCACAATGTCGTCGGAAGCGGCTGAGGACTACGCGCTGGTGCGCGACCTGCTTGCCCGGGGGATGAATTGCATGCGGATAAACTGCGCGCATGACGCACCCGACATTTGGGCCCGCATGGTCGAAAATCTTGCGCGCGCGCGGGTTGAACTCGGCCTTCCCTGCCGCGTCCTGATGGATATCGCTGGGCCCAAACTCCGCACCGGACCGATGGGTCCGGGTCCGCAAGTAATCTCATGGCATCCCAAGCGTGACAGCCTTGGACGGGTCGCGAAGCCCGCCCGAATCTGGCTGGCTCCCGAGGACGTTGCGCCGGTGCGGGCGGGGGCAGACGTGTCATTGCCGATGCCGGTGGAATGGCTGGCAGTGGTCCAGGCCGGCGACCGGATCCATTTTTCCGACGCGCGCGGCAAGCGCCGGGTTCTCGAGGTCGTCGAAAACGCAGGCGCCGGACGATGGGCCGAGTGCGGCCAGACCGCCTATGTCACCCCGGAAACGGTTTTTTTGCGCGCGGAGGCGGGTGACGTCCCAAGCTCTCAAGCCAAGGCGGGGCCACTGCCGCATCTGGAACAAGGTATCGTGCTCAAAAAAGGCGACGAGCTTTTGGTCACCCGCGAACCAGTCCCCGGCAGGCCCGCGTCGCTTGACGCCACTGGCCGTCCGCTCGCTCCGGCTGCGATTTCATGCACGCTGCCCGAGGTTTTCTCCCAGGTGCGGGCCGGAGAGCGCATCTGGTTCGACGACGGCAAGATTGGCGGCATCGTCGCGGAAGTCAAACCTGACGCGCTGCGGGTCACGATCGTGCAAGCCAGGTCGAAGGGCACCCGGCTCGGCGCCGATAAGGGCATCAACCTGCCTGATACGGAAATCGAGCTTCCGCCCATCACTTCAAAGGACCTTGAAGATCTGCGTTTTATTGTCGGCCATGCCGATCTGGTCGGGATGTCGTTCGTGCGCCACGAGCGCGATATCTACGATCTGCAAGCGCGCCTCCACGAACTGGCGGCCGATCACATCGGAATTGTCCTTAAGATCGAGACGCGGCATGCGTTCGAGCAACTGCCCAACCTGTTGTTGGCGGCGATGCGGCAATATCCGGCGGGGGTGATGATCGCGCGCGGTGATCTAGCGGTGGAATGCGGCTATGAGCGGATGGCCGAGGTCCAGGAAGAGATCCTTTGGATCTGCGAGGCCGGGCATGTGCCGGCGATCTGGGCGACGCAGGTGCTGGAAACGCTGGCCAAGACCGGTCAGCCGTCACGTGCCGAAATCACCGACGCCGCGATGGGTGAGCGCGCCGAGTGTGTGATGCTCAACAAGGGGCCGCATATCCTTGAAGCAGTCGCGGTGCTCGATGATATTTTGCGCCGTATGCAGGACCATCAGGCGAAGAAAAGCTCGCGTCTGCGCTCCCTGCACGTGAGCGCGATTCAGGAATCCGAAGAATCAGACAGCTAGCGTCTCGAGTCGCGGCCAGCGCCGGAAGCCCAACCCTCAAGCCGACTCAATCGCTTGATCGTCGACACAAAAAAAGGCGGTGGGAGCCGCTCTGCGCCGCTTCCCACCGCCATATCAATCTACCGCCAGTGATACGACAAAGGTCGCGTCACCGGTTTCCGCTGGAGCGGTCCTACATCATGCCGGGAGGCATCCCCTGAGGCGCACCAGCGCCGCCGGCACCCTTCTCCTCGGGCTTGTCGGCCACCATGCACTCCGTGGTCAGGAGCAGGCTCGCCACCGAGGCGGCGTTCTGCAGGGCGCTGCGTACGACCTTGGTCGGGTCGATGATGCCGGCCTTCATCAGGTCCTCGAACTCCTCGCTGGCCGCGTTGAAGCCGAAGGAACCCTTGTTGCTGCGGATCTTATCGACCACGACCGAGCCTTCCCACCCGGCATTGCTGGCGATCCAGCGGGCCGGATCCTCGATCGCGCGCTTGATGATATTGATGCCGGACTTCTCTTCCTCGCCGGCGCGGAGTCCTTCGAGGACCGCCGACGCGCGAATCAGAGCGACTCCACCGCCGGGCACGACTCCCTCTTCGACCGCCGCGCGGGTCGCATGGAGGGCGTCTTCGACGCGAGCCTTCTTTTCCTTCATTTCCATTTCGGTCGCCGCGCCGACGCGGATCACCGCGACGCCGCCGACCAGCTTGGCGAGCCGCTCTTGCAGCTTCTCGCGATCGTAGTCCGAGGTGGTCTCCTCGATCTGCGCGCGAATCTGCTTGATCCGGCCTTCGATATCGACCTTCTTGCCGGCGCCGTCGATAATCGTAGTGTTGTCCTTGTCGACCACGATCCGCTTGGCCCGGCCGAGATCCGCCAACGTGACGTTTTCGAGCTTGATCCCGAGTTCTTCGGCGATCACCTTGCCGCCCGTCAGGATTGCGATATCCTCGAGCATCGCCTTGCGCCGATCGCCGACGCCCGGGGCTTTGACGGCCGTCGCGGCGAGCGTGCCGCGAATCTTATTGACGACCAGCGTCGCGAGCGCCTCACCCTCGACGTCCTCGGCAACCAGGATGAAGGGCTTGCCGGTCTTGGCGATGGACTCGAGAATCGGCAGCAGGTCCTTCATCGAGGAGATCTTCTTCTCATGGATCAGGACGTAGGCATCGTCGATCTTCGCCTCCATCCGCTCCGGATCGGTGACGAAGTAGGGCGACAGATAGCCGCGGTCGAACTGCATGCCCTCGACCACTTCGAGCGTCGTGTCGAGCCCCTTGGCCTCTTCGACCGTGATGACGCCCTCTTTGCCAACCTTCTCCATCGCCTCGGCGATGATATCGCCGATGGTGGAATCGTTGTTGGCGGAAATCGTGCCGACCTGCGCGATCTCTTTGCGATCCTTGGTCGGCTTGGAGAGGTTCTTGAGCTCGGCCGTGATCGCCTCGACCGCACGGTTGATCCCGCGCTTGATCGACATCGGGTCGTGACCCGCGGCGACCATCTTGATCCCTTCGGTATAGATCGAGCGCGCGAGCACCGTCGCAGTCGTCGTGCCGTCACCGGCGACGTCGGAAGTCTTCGAGGCGACTTCCTTGACCATCTGGGCGCCCATGTTCTCGAACTTGTCTTCGAGCTCGATCTCCTTGGCCACCGTCACGCCGTCTTTGGTGACGGTCGGCGCGCCGAAGCTCTTTTCGAGCACGACGTTGCGTCCTTTGGGGCCCAAGGTCACGGTGACCGCGTCGGCCAGAACATTGACGCCCCTGAGAATCTTCTCGCGGGCGTCTTGGGAAAAGCGGACTACTTTTGCAGCCATAGCTGTTGGATACTCCTGATTTTAAGGGTTTAGCCCTGATTTGAAGGTGTCAGCCTTTGCAGGCGAGAACTTCGGCCGGGATGACGGCCGCGTCTATTCAAGGATGCCGAGAATGTCGTCCTCGCGCAGGATCAGATGCTCTTCGCCTTCGAGCTTGATCTCGCTGCCCGAATATTTGCCGAACAGAATCCGATCGCCGGCCTTGACGTCCAAGGCGATGACCTTGCCTTCATCGGTCTTTTTGCCTTTGCCGACCGCCACCACCTTGCCCTCTTGGGGCTTCTCCTTGGCGGTGTCCGGGATGATAATCCCTCCCTTGGTCTTTTCTTCTTCCTTGATGCGCTTCACGAGAATGCGATCACCGAGCGGTCTGATTTTGTCCATGAGTGGACCCCAAGCCTCCTGCTTTTCAGAAAAATTCGATTGGCGGGTTGAATCCCCACCGGAAAATTAACCACGAACCTTGCTTTGTCAATTGGCACTCACGATTCGCGAGTGCCAACGGCAGACTAGCAGAGGATTGGCAAAAAGCAAAGGATGATGGCCCGGACGGGTAGGTCGGGCGCTGGAACGGGGAAGCCTCAGCGGCTGGGGCCCTTTTTGCGCAGCTCTTCTTCGCGATAGCGGCGATAGAGGATGTCCCACTCGGCGCTGCCTTCGACCACGCCACGCTTGATCGACGCAATTTTGCGGCGCACGGTGGCGTCCACCGCGTCGCCTTGGGCGGCGAACTGCTCGACCAACTCGCGGCCGACCCGCAAGGCAAGGGGGAAGTTCGTGATCTCGGCGAGTTGCTCGTCGCGCAGACGAGTGAGCGCCTCGCGAGCCAGGAAGAGGATTCGTGCTTCACTGAGCCGCATGGCTAAAGCACGAAGCCTTTTTTCTCGGCGAGCCGCTGCCGGATCCCGGCGCGGAGCTTGCCGGCGTCGACGCCGGGATTCTGCCGCGCGAGGGTTTCGGCCTGGCGGTCGGCCTCGTCGTCGATCCGCGTTTCTTCCTCGAAATTGGCCGACATCAACTCGACTACGCAGGCAAGCAGATCCTTTTCGTCCGCCTTTGGCTTGATCACGCCGCGCGCGATCAAGCCGCGGACCAGATGAGCGGCGAGTGCGTCGACCTGAGCTTCACTGGTCATGGGCGGTTACTCGTTTTCCTAGAGAGCTTTGGAAAACCGGGGAGCGCTTCGCGAACGAGGAACCGGGACCGGCTTCGCGTGCGCGAAGCTGTCCGAGATCCTTCGACTTCGCTCGCGTTGCTCACTGCGCTCAGGATGACACAAACGAACAGTTCAGGCTGGGGCGCCGGCGAAGCGATCGCCCTCGCCGCGCAATATCGCGTCGAAGCGCAAACCGCCGAGGTAGTAACGGCGCGCCTCTTCGTCGGTGATGATGTTATTGCGGCGCACGTCACGCCGCAGAATCTGCCATACTCCCCCGACCATCGGATGGCGTCCCTGCCGATAGCTGAAGAAGTAGTAAACCCATTGCGCCAACACGGCCCGGCGCGTTTCGGCCGCCAGACCGCGACCGCCCGCCGCGGTCAGGATTATGCGTAACAGCCGCGGTAATGTGTAGAAACCCCGGAAGGCGTCCTTGTAAGCCTCAAGCCACGCATGGCGGTCAAGCTTCGGATGCGTGAGTGTGACGTGCTGCGAATCGAGATTGTTGAAGTCCCAGTCGAGGATCTGGCCGTCCTTGACGTAGCGGATCTGGTCTTCCGTGCCCGGCAGCGGGGTCATGATAAAGAACGAGACCATGTCGAAGCCGAGCTTCTTGAGCGTGGCGGCGGCGACGCGACCGCAGTCCGGTCCGTCGAAGGGAAAGCCCAACATGTAGCCGGCGTGCACCGAAACGCCGACCTTGTGCCAGTTTTCGACGACCCGGCGATACTTGCTGAGCACCCGGCGGCGGGCGTCCTCGAGCGTCATCCGATGCTGGCGGTCGTCAGTGTTCTGATATTTGGTGGCGAAGTTCAGATTTTCGGGACTGAGCGATTCGATACCGACAAAGGCCTGGTAGCATCCGGCGCGGGCCGCGAGGTCAATGAAACGGCGGCTGCGGCGATGTTTGGCGGTCTCCGTCTCACCTTCCTCGAGATTGGCGTAGCACGACGCGTCGACATCGACCTGCATCATGAAGGAGAGCTTGGGGTGTTCCTTCTTTATCTCGACGAGGCCGGTAAGGATCTCTTCCCAGCGCGGACTGCGGAAAAAGTCGTCGTCGACCAGGAACAGCGATTCGATGCCGTGATTCTCGATGGCGTCGCGTACCCATTGCACGACCGCGTTGGGCTCCCGCGAGCGCATCGTGCGGCCCATCACGTTCTTCACGCTGCAGTAGGAGCAGGTGAACGGGCATCCGCGCGAAGTATCAATCGTGGTGAGCGTCGGGCTGAAAAAGCGCGTCAGATAACGATCATCGACCATCGGCAACTGCGACTCGGTGATCACCGGCACGATGATATCATCCTGGCCGGTTTTGGCGCGGATCCCTTCGGTGACCGAATAGTTGAGCTTCAACTCGCCGCGCAGGAAGTCCTCGACGATCCCGCCCCAGAGATTTTCCGCTTCACCCACGATCGTGGTGATGCCGCAACTGTGCAGGAACTCGCACGATTCCGGGTAGCCGCTGACATGGAAGCCCCCCATCATCGTGGTCATGCCCTTGGCGACGAACTGCAGGCCGAGGTCGCGCCCGCGCGGATACTGGTTCGACTGCACGCCGGCCAGACCGATCAGCAACTCGACGCCGTCTTCCGCCGCCTTCTCCTTGATCGCGTCGATCGTCTCGGGGCTGACCACGCCGTCGCAGATTTCGTCCCAAATCACGGTTTCGAGATAGACGTTGCGCTTGGCCGCGTGATGCCGATTGAAGGTCTCGTTGAGCGCCTTCAGGACGGTCAGCGTATTGTTCGGTTGCACGCCATAGCGGAAAAACTGGACGTAGCCTTCTTCGTCATAACGCGACGGCTTGATGAAGTAGACGCGGATCGTGCGGCACGGCTCGGGACGCATCGAGGCGCCGCGCAACGCCGCTTCGCTCGCGCCCAGTTGCAGCAGCGCGGACGAGTCGTTGCGGCCATGGCGAGCCCCGCCGATTATGTAATAAAGCAACGCTCCGGCTCCAAGCAGGATAGCGCCGATTGTCGCGAGCATGATCATCCGATTACCCCTCTCCTACCCTTCTTATCACAGACGCTGATAACTATCTCTAACCGAACGGTCAGAAAAGGTTAAGACCCCCCTCAAGATTAAACATGCTTAATTAACAGCGTTTCAACATGCGCGAAAATTGGGCGTCTCAGTTGAGCTTTCGCCTACCGAAACATCTCGAGGATTGAAATCAAGCCTAAATCACGATAACGTTCGATTAGATAGCCTTTAACTTCCTTTACGCTCGCCATCTGGAGTACGTCGCGCGCGATATGACGGGCAGCCTGGTAGCTCGTATCGCGCACCAGTTTCCGGACCACCGGGATAAACAGGGGGCTCAGGCTGAGCTGATCCAGACCCATCCCGACCAGCAGCAGCGTGGCCATCGGATCACTGGCCATCTCGCCACAGATGCAGATTTCCTTGCCGGCGCCGCGCGCGACGTTGACCAGCTCGGCCACGGCCGAGAGGACGGCGGGATGGAGCGGCTCGTAAAGGTGGGCCACCTTCGGATTGTTGCGGTCGGCGGCGAGCAGATACTGAATCAGATCGTTGGTGCCGATCGAGAAGAAATCGACCTCGCGAATCAGCCGCGGCGCCAGCCAGACCGCCGAGGGCACCTCGATCATGATGCCGAGTTCTATATCGGGATTATGTTCGAGCCCTTCCTTGAAGAGCTCGGCCTGGGCCTCGACCAGAATCTCGCGCGCCCGTTGCAACTCTTCGAGACTCGAGATCATCGGGAACAACAGGCGCACCTTGTGCCGCGCCGCCGCGCGCAGAATCGCCCGCAACTGAACTTTGAAGATGCCGGGGAGCTCGAGCGAAATCCGGATCGAGCGCCACCCCAGGAACGGATTGTCCTCGCGGGGCACCCGCATGTACGGCGGATACTTGTCCGCGCCGATATCGAGCGTGCGGATCGTCACCGTGCGGCCGTCCACCGCCTCCAGCATCCGGTTGTAGAGCATGAGCTGCTGCTCTTCGTCGGGGAAGTCCTCGTAGGTGAGGAACGAAAACTCGGAGCGCAGGAGCCCGATACCCTCGGCGCCGTAGCGTAGCGCGAGCCGGATATCCGGGAGCAGCGCGATATTCGCGAGCATCTGCACACGATGGCCGTCGCGGGTGGCGGTCGGGCCCTCGGGCACCGCCAGCAGTTCGCGGCGGAAGGCGTCGTAGCGCTTGTGCAGCACCTGGTACTCGCGCTCGACCTCGGGGCTGGGATTGACGTAGACGATCCCCGAGTTGCCGTCGATCACGAGCGCGTCGCCCTCGCCGACGGCCTCCATCAGATGCTCGACGCCGACCACGGTCGGCAGTTCGAAGGCGCGCGCGAGCAGCGCGGCATGCGAGGTGACGCCCCCGGATTGCAGCGCGATCGCGACCAGATTTTCGTGTGACACCAGGGTCATCTGCGAGAGCGTCAGCTCTTCGGCCACCAGGATGGTCGCTTTGGAAAAGGCGCCCTTGCCGGTCTCCTGGCGCAGATGGCGCAGGACGCGATGGCCGACGTCGCGGAAATCCGTCGCCCGTTCCCGGAGATAGGTGTCCGCCACCGCCAGCATCCGGGCACTGAGTTCGTCGATTACCCGGAAGAGCGAGCTCTCGGCGGCGTAGCCCGCGCCGATCGCGTCGCGGACCCGGGCGACGAACTCCTCATCCTCGAGAATCAGCCGATGGCCGTCGAAAATCTTGAGTTCCTCTTCGCCCATCAGCGACGCCATCCGCGACTTCAGCGCGACCAGCTCGCTGCGGGAACGTGCGAGCGCCTCTTCGAAGCGGCGGAGTTCCGCCTTGGCGTCCGGTGCGCGCAGATTGCGGTCGATCGTGCTGAGAAAGGTGCCGACCACGTGCGCGATTCCGCGCGCGAAGCCCGGCGCCGCCGGCAGGCCGACCAGGCGCGGTCGCCGGATTTTGACCGGCGCGGCGACCCGCGTGGCCCCGCCGACTTTCTCATAGCCCTTGAGCTGCCGATTCGCCTCGATCATCCGTCGCCGGTATTCGTCGCGCTCCTTTTCCTTGGTCGCCAGTGTCTCGCGCAGCTGGAAGTGCGACATGATTTGCGCCAGTTGCGCGGCGGCCGTCCGCAAGAGGCGGGTCTCCGGCTTGCCGAACTTGCGCCGCCGCAGGGTCTGCACCGTCAGCACGCCGAGCGGCTTTTGCCGCGCCTCTTCAATCGGCACGGCGACCAGCGTGTGATAACGCTCTTCGCCCGTTTCCGGGAAATATTTGTAGCGCGGATGGCTCATGGCGTCTTCGACCACCACGGCGTCGCCGGTCTCGATCGCGAGTCCGACCAGACCCTCGTTCACCCGCATCCCGACCCGGCCGACCGATTCGCGCTCAAGTCCGAGCGTCGCGCGCAGGATGAGCCGTTCGTGTTGCGGGTCGAACAGGTAGATGGAACAGACTTCGACCTCCATCCGGAGCGCGATCGTGCCGACCACGCGGTCGAGCGTTTCGCGCAGATCGCCGGCGGGGTCGCCACCGATCGCGGATATGTCTTCGATCAGGGCGAGGCGGTCGCGATTGGCTGCCATGGTGTGAAGGGGTCCCCCAATCTTATCGACACCCCGAAACCCACACAACCAGTATCCAAAACTTAACCTCGAGGCGTAGCGCAGGCGCTGTACGGCGCGCCTTTGGACGTGTCGAACGGTGCGCGTCGACACGCTCCCGGCCTTCGCTTAGTCTCGACGCCGGTGCAACGGTGAAAAACATCACGTGCGCGGGTGCGGAGGATAATCGGCTGCGGCCCGAAGACCGGGCGGCGCATGACTGGTATCGCTTCGTCCTCTCCTTCCCGCCGCACTTGGTCCGCACCTACCTCGACCGCTTCGGAGTGACAGCGGATCAGTGCGTGCTCGACCCATTTTGCGGCACGGGTACGAGCCTGGTCGAGTGCAAGAAGCTGGGCATCGCGAGCGTCGGGATCGAGCGCAACCCGATGGCCCATTTCGCAAGTCGGACCAAGCTTGACTGGAGCGTCAATCCCGACCGCTTGATTGCCCATGCGGAAGAGGTGGCCGCTCGTGCTGCGGTTTGGCTAAGCAACGACGGTATAGCCGACGAGGCGCCGCTACCTCTGTTTGCGTCAAATGGCGCGCCGGTCGCCGGGCCGCTACGCGAATTGCCAGCGGAAGACTGTGCGATCCTGCTCAAAAACTCGATCAGCGCGCGTCCGCTTCATAAGGTTCTGGTCTTGCTCGAAGTGCTTGCCACCGAGGAGCGTCCTGAATTCAGCGGGCCTGAGCGGCTCGCGCTCGCGCGGGTGATCGTTCAGGAGGCGAGCAATCTGCACTTCGGGCCGGAGGTCGGCGTCGGCCCGCCCAGGGTAGACGCGCCCGTAATCGCGCCATGGATCAAAGCAGTGCGGTCCATCGCTCGGGATCTGCGGCAACTCGGCGATCACGCGTCGACCCCGGCCGTGGTCCATCTGACCGACGCGCGCCATCTGACCGAAGTGATCGCCCCGGCTTCGATCGACGCCGTTATCACCTCGCCGCCCTATCCGAATGAAAAAGATTACACGCGGACGACCCGGCTCGAATCGGTGATCCTCGGGTTCATTCATAACAAGGCCGAGCTGCGCGCGCTGAAACAGGAGCTGGTCCGATCCAATACGCGCAGCGTCTACACCGTTGACACCGACGACCAACTGGTCGTCAATCATGTTGAGATTCAGCGGATCGCTGATGAGATCGAGCGGCGACGGATCGAACTGGGGAAAACTTCGGGCTTTGAGCGGATGTATGCGCGGGTCACGCGGCTCTACTTCGGCGGGATGGCGCGGCATCTGGCGAGCCTGCGCACTATCCTCCGGCCCGGCGCACGCCTTGCCTACGTGGTCGGCGATCAGGCGTCCTATCTGCGCGTGATGATTCGGACGGGCGCGATTCTCGCGGACCTCGCGCGCGGGCTAGGTTACGAGGTCGAGAGTGTCGACCTGTTCCGCACCCGTCTCGCGACCGCAACCCGCGCAACACTGCGCGAGGAAGTCGTCGTCCTGCGGTGGCGCCCGACGGACCATCTGGGTCGCACCACCCCGCGCACCAGCGACCCTCCGCGACATTGAAAATCCGCCCACGCGGCGTTGAAAATACGCCTACGCCACATTGAAAATCCGGATGATCGCCGCGGTGACTCGCGAGGTTGGCTCCGCGATCGCGGCCAGTTCGCCGCGCGCAATCACCTTGAAACGGCCAGCCTCGCGGGGATTCAGACCGTCGAGCGCGTGCGCGTCGCCGTTGCGCAGGCGGCGTTCGAGCGTTGCGTCCAGCTCGACCTCCAGAAGATCGGGCAGCGCCGCGGGCAGTCCGATCAGTGCGCCACATTCACCGCGTTCCAGTTGCTCGAGCGCGGTCGCCAGCGGCGCGGCGTGATCAGCGCTAAAAGCGCCGTTGCGGAGCCGCCGCAGGGCTGACAGGTGGGCCGCACTCTCCAGCGCCACGCCGAGATCGCGCGCGAGCGACCGCACGTACATCCCGGGCGAGCAGACCACGAGGAAGCGGATCGCGTCGGGTCCTTCGGCGATGAGCTCAAGCCGCTTGATTTCGACCTGGCGGGGCGGCGGCGGGGCCACCTCGTCGCCCCGCCGCGCGAGCTTGTAGAGCGGTACGCCGTCGCGCTTAAGTGCCGAAAAAATCGGGGGCGTCTGCTCGATCACGCCGCGGAAGCGCGCCGCGAGCGCGTTCAGACGCCGCTCGTCGAGCACGGGAACCGCGGCGGTCCGCACCACCGCGCCAGTTCGATCGAGCGTGTCCGTCTCAGTCCCGAGCGCAATTAACCCGCTGTATTCTTTTTCGCCTTCCTGGAGAAAAGGGGCGAGTTTGGTGCCTTCGCCAACGAGAATCGGCAGCACGCCGGTGGCGAAGGGATCGAGCGTCCCCAGATGGCCAACGCGGCTCTGGCGGCCGAGCCGCGCCTTGACCAATCGCACGATCTCCGCCGAGGTCGGCCCGGCCGGCTTGTCGATAAGGATGATGCCATGCATAGGAAGCGGTTAGCATAGACGCCAGCGGTGGGTAAGCGAAGCGAATACGCGGGTCTTGATTTTGGCCGCGCCTCGCGTACTCCTTCTTCTGAACGCAGCTCGCGGACTCTGGACTTTGGCCGCGGCTCGCAGACGTGCCCGCCCCTGTTCCGTGCCTCCGGCACGGTCGTACTTATTTTTGGCCGCGCGTCGCAGACTCCGCCGCCCCCTGTTTCGTGCCTCCGGCACGATCGTTCTTACTTGACGCGGCTTTCGCGCAGCAGCGCCTCGACCCGCGCGGCGCTCTCCAGTCCCGGATCGAATTCGAAGTCGAAGTCGGGCGTGTAGCGCAGCCCGAGCGCGCGGCCGACCCGGCGGCGGATAAAGCCGCCCGCGCTCTGGAAGCCCTTGATCGCCTCAACCGCGCGCGGCCGCCCTTCAAGGTGTGAGAAGAAAACCCGCCCGTGCCGCAGGTCGTCGGTCATCCGCACCCGGGTCACGCTTACGCCGCGCAGGCGCGGATCGCGCAAGTCATGCACGAGCATCTGCGCCAGCTCCCGCAGCACCATCTCGGCGACCCGGTCGGGTCGTCTGCCATCGCCTTCAGCCATTATCCGATCCCGATCGATGCGCGTAGCGCGCACTCGCTTTCAGTAATTCAGAATTTCCAGCAATTCCTCGCCGAGCGGAGCGAGCCCCAACGCGTCGATAAAGTTGACCACCTCGCGCAGCGCAGAATCGACGAAGGCCCGGTCGCTGCCGACCTGGCAGATGCCGAGTTCCGCGCTTTGCCAGAGATCATGGCCGTCGGATTCCGTGATCGAGACGTTGAACTTGTTGCGCACGCGGTCCTTGATCGCGCGCAGGACCTGACGTTTGCCTTTCAACGAATGGTTGTCCGGCAGGAAGAGCGTGAGGCGCAGGACTCCGACCACCATGAATTGCGGCTCCCCAACGGCGATGCGATCCAGCCCCGGCCGCGGCGACGCGCCATGGGGCTTTCGGCGCTATGGCTGAAGCTGCTTCTCCGCGCCCGCGCCGGCGCCGCGGGACGCCTCCGCGCGCGGCGCGCCGAGCTTGCGCAGCACGGCCTCCATCTCGAAGTCCTCGACAATATCACCGGGTTTGAGATCGTTGAAGTTCTCGAGCCCAATCCCGCATTCGTAACCTGCGAGCACCTCGCGCGCGTCGTCCTTGAAGCGCCGGAGCGAGGCGATTTTGCCCTCCCAGACGACGCGGCCGTCGCGCACCAGCCGGGCCCGCGCGCTGCGCAGCAGCTTGCCGTCGACCACCATCGCGCCGCCGACCGTGGCGCCCTGGACCACAAAGGTCTGGCGAATCTCGGCGCGGCCCAGCGCTTTTTCGCGGTAAGTCGGCGCGAGCAGACCCTCCATCGCTTCGCGAATATCGTTGATCACTTCGTAGATGATCGTATAGAGCCGGATGTCGACGCCCTCTTTTTCGGCGAGCTGCGCCGCCTTCGGCTCCGGCCGCACGTTGAAGGCGATGATGATGGCGCGGGAAGCCGCTGCCAGCGTGACGTCGGTTTCGGAAACCGCGCCGACGGATTTATGCAGGATCTCGAGCTTGACCTCGCCGGTCGAGAGCCGCTGCAGCGAATCGGCGACCGCCTCGACCGAGCCGTTGACGTCGCCCTTGAGGACGACCCGCAACTCCTTGACCTCCCCGGCGAGCATCCGCTCGCTCAGGGTTTCGAGCGAGACGCGGCTGGTTCTTTGCAGCGCGCCCTCGCGCACCTTGGAGCGCCGGAATTCGGCCACCTGACGCGCCTTGGATTCCTCGGCCACCGCGGTGAAGGCGGTGCCCGGTTCGGGCACACTGGAGAGCCCGAAGACCTCGACCGGGGTGGACGGGCCCGCTTCGATGAGGCGCTCGCCACGATGATCGAGCATCGCGCGCACGCGGCCGTACGAGGTGCCGCAAACAAAGGCGTCGCCGGTCCGCAGCGTCCCCTCCTGAATCAGGATGGTGGCGACGGGCCCACGGCCGCGATCGATTTGCGATTCGACCACCGCTCCGCGCGCCGCCCGATTCGGGTTCGCCTTGAGGTCCATCACGTCGGCTTGCAGCAGGATCATCTCGAGCAGCCGCTCGATACCTTCGCCGCTGCGCGCCGAAACCGGCACCGTGATCGTCTCGCCGCCGTAATCTTCGGGAATCAGCCCGTGCTCGGTAAGCTGCTGCTTAACCCGGTCGACATTGGCCTCGGGCCGATCGATCTTGTTGATCGCGACGATCACCGGCACGTTCGCGGCCTTGGCGTGATTCAGGGCTTCGACCGTCTGCGGCATCACGCCTTCGTCGGCCGCGACGACCAGTACGACGATATCGGTGACTTTGGCGCCGCGCGCGCGCATCGAGGTGAAGGCCTCGTGGCCGGGCGTATCGACGAAGCTGATTTTGCGGCCGCGCGCCTCGACCATGTAGGCGCCGATATGCTGCGTGATCCCGCCGAACTCGCGCTCGGTCACGTTGGTATGGCGAATCGCGTCGAGCAGCGAGGTCTTGCCGTGATCGACGTGACCCATCACGGTGACGACGGGCGGCCGGGTGACGGCTTCGCCGACTTCGACCACCTCGGCTTCCTCGATCGCGGACTCGACGTCGAAGGCGACGTTCTCGACGCTGTAGCCGAACTCGCCGGCGACCAGGGTCGCCGTGTCGACGTCGAGCACCTGATTGAGCGTCGACATCACGCCGAGGCTCATCAGCTGCTTGATTATCTCGCCCGCCTTGACCCCCATGTTGCGGGCGAGGTCGCCGACGGTCACTCCCTCGGTAATCCGGACGATCCGCTTGGACGCCTTGGGCGTCGTGATCTCGGTCTTGCGGACCTCTTTGCCCGGCAGGGCGCGCCGCTTGCGCGGGACCCGCAGACCGCGCATCTCGCGTTCGGCCGCGACGTCGGGAGTGCCCTTCTTGATAACTTTCTTTTTCTTGATCGTGCGCGCGCCCGGCTTGGTGGCGTCCGGGGACGGCGGGCCGAAGTTCTCCGGTCCCGGCATCGGGGCCGGCGCACCAAAGCGGCGTTCGCCGGGTCGCGTCGGCGCGCCGGGGCGAGCCGGTGCGCCCGGACGGGGCGGCACACCCGGAGCTGGTCGCGGAGGCCCGCCCGGACGGACTCCGGTCGGGGCGGCGGGCTTGACCGCCGCGGGTTTGCGCAGATCGATCTTGCCGAGCACCTTTGGCCCGGTCTGGCCCTCATCCATCGTTGTTGCCGACGGATGGGCGCGACCGGTCAGGTTGATCGTGCGGCCGGGTTCAGCGAACCGCCGCTGGATGATCGGTCCCGTCGACGGCGAGCTGGGCGCGACGCGTTCAGGCCGCATCGGTGTGGCCGACCGGAAGGGCGGGTGCTCGCTTATTAAAGGTTGAAACTCCTCTTGCGGTGGAGCCGGGGGCCGCGCGGCCACCGGTGGCGCCGTGGCCACCTCAACGGGCGGTGGGGGCGCGGGCGGCGGCGCGACTATGGGCGCAGGCTCAGGAGTCGTAACTTCCACTTGCGCGGTAGCGCCGTTGACATGCGGTATCTCGAGCGCCGGAGGCTCCATTGGCGTGACCGGCGGTTCGACGATCACCGGCGGCGGCTCGACCGGGCTCGGCGCCGCGACCGGCTCAAGCGCGGCCGGCTCCGCCAGCGCGAGGCCCGGCAGATCAAACGCGGGCGTCGCCGGCTCCTCGAACATGGGCGCGACGAAGTCCTCGGCACCGGCTCCCGACTTCTCGACCTCGAAATGGAAGGGCTCGTCCGGCGCAAGACTACCCGGTGCGGGCTCGGCGTGACGCCGCCGCATGACGGTGTCGTTCAGGCGCTTTTCGAGCACCGTTCCGGCGCTGGTCTCGACCAGGGTTTCGCGCCGGATCACGGCCGCGCGATGGGAGCGTTCGTTGAGGTCGGTCTTGACCCGCTCCATCTCATCCATCGAGAGCAGTGCCGCATCCGACTGCGCATGCGGCAGCTTGAGGCGAGTGCAACTCGCCAACACCTCGTCGACGGAGACGCCCAGTTCATGGGCCAAAGTTTTTATACGCTTACGCGCCATCGGTTCCTATCTTATCTCCGCGCGCTGACGCTGGCCAGCGGCGCTTGGGATCGATTCCGCTATCCTGTTCGCTATCTCGCGCCGTTCGTCAAGCGCGATACCGCGCCGGAGCGAACGGAATACCTTCACTTTGCTTCGCGCAAACTTCGCCAGGCAGCTTTCCGCGCGATGCAGATACGCGCCGCGGCCTGCGGTTCGCCGGTCCTGGTCGATAGTCAACAGGCCGTCCCGTACGGCGATTCGAACCATCGCGGCTTGCGCGTCACGCCCGTTGCAGCCGAGGCACGTGCGAACGGGACTATGACTTTGCCTCGACATTGCTCGCGACGTCCGGCGCGGGTTCGTGCGGCTCATTGTCCGCCGGCGCCTCCGGCGCTCCCTCGAGCGCGGCCTCGACGGGCTCGTCCGGCGGCGCTTGCGCCGCTTCGGCGGCAATCGCGATCGCGAGGGCGGCCTTCTCTTCTTCGATTCGCTTGCGCGTGACAATCCACTCCCGGGCCGCATGGATAACCTGACGCGCCCGCTCGGGACTGATGCCCTCGACCTCGAAGTTGTTCTCGTTCGCCTCGGCCAGTTGATCGGCCGAGCGGAAGCCCCACTGGTAGAGCAACTCCGCGTTGATATCGCCGATTCCGGGGATCGCGTTGAGCGAGGCCCGTGCCGTGCGCGCTTCCTCTTCGGCCTCGGAATCACTGCGCACGTCGAGTTTCCAGCCCGAGAGCCGATGGGCCAGGCGCACGTTCTGTCCCCGCTTGCCGATCGCGAGCGAGAGCTGATCGTCGGGGACGATCACCTCCATCGCGTGCTCTTCCTCGTCGATAATCACCTTGGAAACCTTGGCCGGCGCGAGCGCGCGGCAGACCAGTTCGGCCTGATCGTCGGTCCACGGCACGATATCGATCTTCTCGCCGCGCAGTTCCTGCACGACCGACTGGACCCGGGTGCCCTTCATGCCGACGCAGGCGCCGACCGGATCGACGTCGGTGTCCTTGGAGTAGACGGCCACCTTGGCGCGGCCGCCCGGCTCGCGCGCGCACTGCCGAATTTCGACGATCCCCTCGTAAATCTCCGGGACTTCCTGCTCGAACAACTTCATCAGGAAGAGATTAGCGGTGCGTGAGAGGATGATCGCGAGACCCTTTTCGGAGAGGTCGACGTCGAGGATCAGCGCCCGGATCCGATCACCCTGCCGGTAGCGCTCGTGCGGAATCTGCTCCTTTTCGGGCAAAATCGCCTCGGTCCGGCCGAGGTTCACGATCATGTTCTTGCGCTCGAAGCGCTGCACGATCCCGGAAACGACCTCGGCCTTGCGGTCCTTGAACTCGTTATAAATCTGTTTGCGCTCGGCGTCGCGGATATGCTGGATGAGATTCTGCTTGGCCGCCTGGGCGGCGATCCGCCCCATCGACGCGGTATCGAGCTTGATCAATATTTCGTCGCCCACCTGGGCGTCGGGATCATATTTGGTGTGCGCGTCCTCGAGCTCGACTTCGGAGCCGGAGGCCGCCGCGTGATCAACGACGGTCTTGATCTCGAAAAGTTCGACCTCTCCCAGGTCGGCGTTGAAGCGTGACTCGATATTGCGCTCGGCCCCGAAGGTCCGGCGCGCCGCCGAATGCATCATCTCCTCGACCGCGGTGACCACGATCGTCTTGTCGATACCCTTCTCTTTGGAAACCTGTTCGATAACGCGGTTTAAATCGACCGCCATAGCGCCTCCCGCAGGACGTGCACCGCCGTCCGTGCGCCGTCAAGCAAAACAAGAAAAACCTTAATCAAACTGATGCTCGTAGTTCGCGCCCTCGATCTCCTCAAAATAGAACGTCAGCCGGGTGCCCGTCAGGGCGTCATCGAGCGCGACCCCGGTTTCATCCACGGCGGCCAACACACCCTCGAAATTCCGGCGCCGCTCGCGCGCCTGCCGGGTGCGGAGTTTGACCCGCAGGCCGAGATGGGCCTGAAAGTCCTTGAGCCGCGTCAACGGCCGGTTGATGCCCGGCGACGCCATCTCGAACGTGTAGCGGCCCTCGACCGGGTCATAGACGTCGAGCAGGTCGCCGACCAGCGGGCTCAGCTTCTCGAGGTCGCTCAACGCGATACCGCCTTCGGGCTTGTCGACCAGCAGCCGCAGCAGCGAATGCCGCGTGCCCTGGCGGAACTCGACCCCGACCAGCTCGAAGCCCTGGCGCTCAATATGCGGTTCAATCAACTCGGCCACTTTTTTAGCCACCGGGTTAAGCTGCAACACCATCACCGGCCGTACCCTCGACGGTTCGCCACCACCGGGCCCAACGCCCGCATTCCTCGATGTGCCAGGAGCAAGACGGCGAACGAACAAAAAATGGGCCTCAGCCCACAGCAGTAGCCTATCACCTTGAAAGCGGAGCCTTCAAGGCTGTGCGATCAGCGGCGGTTAAATCCGTTGGCTCCTGAACGTCAGGCGGACGAGCGATGCCCGACGCAACAAATCTCACAGGAGTGCACCGCGCTTGTCGGCAATTTAGCTCAGCCGGTGTGCTCGACTATGGTCAATGTAATGCGGTTGGGAAAGGGCTTGGTGCAACGATCCCCGAAGCCGCCGGCCGCGGCGTTGCCGGCGGTTCCCGCTCGACCGTATCGACGGCCATGGTCCAGGTCGTCGTGGTCTTGCCGTCCGCGTCGGTATCCGAGCGTCTCACGGCCTTGTAAGTTCCTGGTATGTGACCGCCGGTCCAGTGCCCTTCCCGGTCGCCCGCCTCCCCTACGGGAAGGTCGAAGGTAATATGATCGTCTTTGAACTGGTTGCCCTGATCGGCGGCGACACCAATATCTTCTTGCGGCCCCAGGAGCTCCTCTACGCGCCTTTCCGGCGACTCGATTTGCACGGGCTGGATACCCCCGTGGTCAACCGCGAAAACCCTGTCCGAACGGCGACCTCCCCATCCGTCAACCGGAACGTTTACGAAGGTCACCCGTTCACGCGACCCACCGACCGCTACAATGGCTCCTCCGATAGTGCTGCTCATCAACTTGCTGGAGCTGAAATCAACGATGGCAGAAAACACGACGGGCATGCCCATACTGGCGCGCGGGTCGTTGGGGCTATACTCGTGCACTTTTTGAAAGTGGTCGTCGTCAGTCTTACGCAAAAAAATGAGAAGGTCGAAACCCTCGTCGTTGCTGTGGTAAAAAGCCGCTAACAGGCCGGCCTTGCCGCCGAAGTTGCTTTCTCCACCGATCGGTATCAGGTAGGAAAGCGTGCGCGATTCTTCCTCCCCTTCCTCGTTCTCGAACGAGATCGGCGCGGCAAGCTCCTGGATGGTGTAGACCCTGGTGTCAGGAACCGTTGCATCTTCGTTCGCTTCACGCTGGAGTTCAGCGGTGGCCGCTGCTTGCGCCGCGCCCCCGGCATTTCCTAAAGCGGTAGCCGCCGCGGTTCTGATATCGCGGTCGTCGTCCTTCAACGCAATCATCAGCGCCTGCACCGCCTCGGGCGAGAGTGGCTGCATATTCGCCAGCGCTTGCACCGCGCTGCCGCGCACGTGAAAGTCGGTGCTGCTCAGCGCGGAACTCAGGGCGGGCACGGCAGGTTGGCCGATTTTGCTCAGTTCGCCGCTCGCGGGGGAATCCTTAATAGCAAGGGTCGCGACGAGCGCTGCGATTCGTTGCGGGCAACCCGGTGTTATTTCGCCCATCGCTTCCACCGCCGCGATGCGCACGTCATCCGCGGAATCGGTCGTAGCCGCGTGCGTCAGCGCGGCACAGGCTTGCGGTCCCTCGCGATGCGCGAGCGGCCTTGCTGCGTTCTTGCGCACGAAGTCAGAGGGATTATTAACCAGAGTCTCCTCCAGCGCCGGGGCGATTTCCTTGCCATCCGCGCCGAGTTTTTGCAGAGCTTCGATCGCCCGTCCCGCCCAAGCGCGATCTTTCAGCAGGGCAATCAAAATTGGCGCCGATCGCCCATCCTCAGGATCGGCATAAGCAAGCGCAATCGCCGCCAGGTTGCGGGTATTCTCGTCCGCATCTTTCAAAGCTTTCGCGATCGCACCGGCGGCAGGACGCAGCACCGACGCGACCGCAGCAGCCGCATGGGCGGTTTGCTGGTCGTCAGGTTCTGCCTTCATCCGTTCGGCGAAGACTGCGGACATTTCACCCATACGCGCAAGCGTTGCTGCAGCCCCCGCACGCATGTGCGGGTCATTATCCTTGAGCGCCTGCTGCAACATCGCGACCACCTGTGGCACGGCTAGCTGCGAAAGTGTGCCCACTGCAAAAGGGCTGGAGCTCTCTGTGAAACTGTTGATTAGCACCGGCCAGACGCGGGGATCGGTGGCCCATTGGCGGCCCAGGGTCATAATCGCAGCTCCACGTGCTGCCGGGCTCGGACCATTAGCGATGGCGATCCATATGGGAATTGCCCGTTCTCCGGCCTTGGCGAGCGCGGAAGCGGCGCAACCCTGCACGGTGCCGTAGGGCTCGGCGGACTGCAATTGCGCCGCGAGAGCGAGCAAGGCGTCGTCGGGCAACGGATAAATCGTCGATAGCTTGCAGGCGGCTATTTTGCGAAATTCCAGTTCTGGACTTTTCAGGTCCTGCAGCAACTTGGGAATGTCCGCCGCGGAGTTCCCGACCGTTGATGGGAGGATTCTTTGAGCGGAGACGCTTATCGGAAGCAGGACCAGAATGAGCAACGCAAGGACTATCCCCGGCGCAAGCCCTTTTTTGGCTGCTCCATCAGCATGGGTCTTGGCGATGCGAAGTGGTGCTCGTTCCCGCGGCGGGCGACAACAATTGGCCATGGGATATTGTACTTTCCGTTATCAGTGAGCGTCTGCATAAAAAGTTAGTTAAGAGGTTTGGGTGAAGCGGCCAACCATGACGAGGGCAGGGTAAACAGCCCACGCGTTTATGTCATGCCCGATATGCGCCATTGAAAATATGGCCGATAGTACCAAAGTTTGGTATATATTGGATCGGAGTGTCCTTGTGATGAGCAAAAATACGTCATTCAGCCTTGGCGAGCATTTCAGTAACTTCGTTGAGACGCAGGTGGCGCAAGGCCGCTACAGCAGCGCCAGCGATGTCGTTCGCGCGGGCCTGCGGCTGCTCGAAGAGCAGGAAGCGAAATTAGCCGTACTGCGAGCCGCCCTTATCGAGGGCGAGCAAAGCGGGGCGTCCACCCCGTTCGATGTCGAGGCATTCATTGCCCGCAAGCGGGCCGCACAATCGCCTCCGGTATGACGGGTCGCGTTATCCTTTCGACGCGTGCGCAGTTTGATATTGATGAAATCTGGCCACCTCCCCTACGGAATCAGCAGCAATTTGCCGACTGACTGCCGCGACAGCAGATGGCGATGCGCCTCGACCGCCTCGGCCAGCGGATACTTGTGCCCCACGGGAATCTTGAGTTTGCCCTCGCGCGACAGCCGAAAGACGTCCGCGAGTCCCCGCTGATGGACCTCGTGGTACTGATAGACCATCGGGATCGCCCAGCCGCTGACCTTGAGCGCCTTGGGAAAGAGCCGCAGAACGTCGAGCTTGTCCGGGATGCCGCCCGCGCGCCCGTACAGGATGAGATGACCGAACATCGCGAGGCATCCGAGCCCCCTCTCGAAGGTCGGTTTGCCGACCGCGTCGAGGATCAGATCGACGCCGCGCTTGTCCGTCAGCCGTAACGCCTCCGCGGCGAAGTCCTGCGTCTCGTAGTTGATCACCTCGTCGGCGCCGTATTGCCGCACGATCTCGCGCTTGGCGTCGCTCGATACCGTACCGATCACCCGCGCGCCGACCGCCTTCGCGAGCTGCACCGCCGCGATTCCCACGCCCCCCGCCGCCGAATGGATAATCACCACCTGGCCGGGCTCCGTGCGATGGCAGGTGTGGAGCATATGCCAGGCGGTCAGCACCGCGATCGGAAAGGCGGCGGCCTCCTCGAAGCTCAGATGATCGGGAATCGGAATCACGCGATTGCCGCGGATCCGCGTGTATTCGGCATAGGAGCCCATCCCGATATACGCGACCCGGGTCCCCGGCTTGAGGTCGGTTACGTCGGGCGCGACCTCGTCGATCACGCCGGCCGCTTCCATCCCGGGCGTATCGGGAAAGACCGGCTTGACCAGGTATTCGCCGCGCGTAAAGAAGATATCGCCGAAGTTGATCGCGATTACGTGATTTTTGACGATCACGGTACCCGGCTTGAGCGCTGGTTTCGGTACCTCCCGCAACTCCATCACTTCGGGTCCGCCGAGCCGGTCGAACTGAATTGCTTTCATCGTGAGTCCCTTCCTTTGATGAGCGCCGGGGCGATGCCGGGCCGTGCTCGTTCCTAACACTAGGGAACCTCTGCACAAGCCTCATCATGTCATTCTGAAAAAGCCCGCATTACGAAATCGTGCATAAGAGACCGCTAGATTCTTCGCTGCGCAGACTTCGCTCAGAGTTTGTGAATTTTTGTCATTGCGGGGATCGCTTTGCAACGCGTGGGGTGGATGAATGGAGGGGTGCGGCGGAGGTGGAGT
>JBKQPD010000243.1:0-10104 GCA_052145175.1 Binataceae bacterium (SeqCode)
CGCTGCTCTTAAACACCTCTCCTTGTCCAGGGAGAGGTCGCGCGAGCGTCGCGAGCGCGGGTGAGGGCATCTCACTCGGCAGGGCGAATGTGACTCTGCAAAAATTCACAAACTCTGAGCGCAGCGAGGAATCCCGGGATTCTTCACTGCGCAGACTCCGTTCAGAATGACAAAATCACTTGTGCAGAAGTTCCCTAGCTCAGAAATCGGCGGCGCACGAGCACTTCGCCGAGCAACAGGAAGATGGCGAGCGGGAAGAGGATCGAATCGACCGGCCGCCAGGTCGCCACAGGACGGCCGCTCGGGGCGAGAATCTCCCTCAGGCTCGGCTGATACGCGGCGTTCGTGCCGAGCGCGAGTTGCCGTAACAAACTGTCGTTGACGGGCTGGAGCTTGAGCTCCTCCGCGTCGGCACTGGCAATACCGGCAGCGGCGACCTCGCGGCGCAAGAGCACACGCTCGGTATCGCCCGCCTTGATCATCAGGGCCAGATTATACTTGCCGCGCGGCAGGGGCGCTGATTCGCCACGGTAGAGCGACACTCCGGCCTGGCTCAGGGCGATATCCGCCACCTGATGCGCCCCGGCGATCCGGCAAAAGAGATTCCCGACCGGAACCGCGTCGGCCTTCTCCGCTTCGATCGCCAGCACGCCACCAGCGGCGTTATTGACGCGCAGGCTGAACGTCCCCGTGTCGCCCTCGCGCGCGACCCAGCTCACCAGTTGCGACCAGAACTCCGCGTAACGATTCCAGCGGAGCCAGGCGAACGAGCCCATCGAATCCGGGTCCCCGGCGAAGACGGCGCTCCGCCCCAGCTCGTACTGCCAGGTGACCAGCAGCGGGGTATGCGAGGCCCCCTGATGCACCGTCAGCGGCACTTCGGCTCCGTCCTTGGCCTGGGTCAAGGCGATAAACTCGATCGGCGGGATCTCGCCCGGATTGATCCCGCTCAGGACGGCGCTGGGGGCCGGGTTGTCGACCTGCGGACGCTCATGCGCCTTGAAGTTGCGGGCTTCGTTCGTCAGGTGAACCAGGAGCTGCGGCAACTTGGTGATATCCTCGACCCGGTAGAAGATACCGCCGCTGACCTGCGCGAAATCCTGCAGCAGGCGCAGGTTTTCGAGGTCGGGTCCAATGCGGATAGTCGAGAGCGGAATCTCGTGTTTGACGTAGTCGGCCATCAACTGGTCGTGATCATGGTATTGCCGGTTGGTATCGCCGTCGGTCAGCAGAATAACCTCGCGCACGCCGATCCCGCTCGCCAGAATCTCCTGCTCCGCCAGCTCGAGTCCGTCCTTGAAGTCCGTGCCGCCGCCCGGCTCCAGCCGCCGGATACGGTCGAGGAGCGGGGCGCGATCCTGGCCGAGCGGCCGCAGATGGCCCAGCACGTAGGGCTCGGAGTCAAAGGCGATTACGCCCGCATAGTCGGTATCGTCGAGCTGGTTGAGCAGGGCCGCCGCCGCCTGCTTGGCGTAGCGAATCCGCTCTCCGTCGCGCACGGCCGGATAGCGCGAGTTGTAGCTCATCGAGTTCGAGCGATCGATCAGCAGGTAGATCGCGATCGGTTCGCGCGAGGGCGGCGGCGGCTGTGGCACGAACTCAACCGGCAGAGCCTTTTCGAGCGGGCCGCCGTGAAAACGCGCGTCGCGCAACGTGTCCCCGCCGACGATCACGCCGCCGCCGAAATCCGCGACGTAGCGGTTGAGCGCCTGCTGCGCGTCCTCGTCCAGCGCGGCGGCCGAGGTGTTCATGATAATCACGGCCTGGTAGTTCAGGTAGTCCTCGGCGTGCCGCGGCAGTCCGTGGGGCGCTGCGGTATCCACCTGATAGCCGCGCAGCTTGAGCACCTGGCCGAGACTCTCCGCGGGATTGTCCGCAATCATCAGCACGCGCGGCGCTGCATTGACCGCCAGCGCGGTTTCGGCGCTCGGATTGATCGCGACCAGCGGCGGCGCGACGGTGATCGTCGCCTTCATCATGTAGCCGCCCGTGCGCCCCACCTGGTAGGGCAGTTGAAAGCGGTTGATCCCCGGACCGAGCGTGATCTGCCGGTAACCGACCTGACGATCGTCGGCATAGAGCTTGATCATCGCGGGTACCGCGTTGGCGGCCTCGCTGACGACGTCGAAATGGATCGCGAAGCTGGCCCCCGCGCGCACCACGGCCGGCGCCGCGAAGTTGGTGAGCGCGACGCGCGGCTGACTCGCCGGCGGTGGGGCGCTGGTGTAGACCCGCACGCCGTCGTCGACCAGCGGGGCAAGCTCGTCGAGGGCGTTACCCTGGGTCTGGTTGCCGTCGCTCAAGAGCAGCATCCGCTTTTCGCGCTCGCCGCTGAAAAGGCCCGCGGCGGTCACCAACGCTCCCTCGATATCGGTCGCGCCCGCGTCCGGGGCGAGTTCGGTCGCGACCCGGACCAGACGCGGATCGTCCGGCGGCGCCAGCAGGCGGGTATCGCGCCCGAAGCCGACGACCGCCAGCCGATCGCGGGAATCCATCGCGCGGCGCAGCCGGTTCACCTGCGCGATCATCCAGGCTCGCTGATCAGGGGCGATCGAGCTCGACTCGTCGAGCAGAGCCACGAGACTGAGACCCTGCGCGGCGCCCCGTCCCGGCAGCTCCATCCCGGCCAATCCCAGCACCAGCGCCGCGAAGCAGAGCAGTCGCAGGGCGGCCGCGCCAGCCCCGGCGAGCCGATGACCGCCGCGTATCGCGAGCAGCCCGGGGAGGGCGATCAGCGGCGCTGCGGCGAGCAGCCACAAGAGTGCGGGTCGCTCAAACATGGTTTAGTCCCCACATTCGGGCGCGGCGTAAGAGGATCGCGGATTCCAGCAAGAGGATCAGCAGGACCACGCCGGCGAGCGCGGTCGTCAGCGGCACTACCTGGGTCTCGATAAGCGGATGGGCCGGGGCGCGGGTCTCCTTGTGAGTCGCTGGCGGAGCTGCCACGCCCGTCGCGAGGTCGGAGCCCACTTCGTCGTAATAGTTGGCGTAGGCTTCCGTTACTTGCCGATTCGCTACCAGAATGTAACGTCCCGCGTCCAGCGGCCGAAAACGGACCCGCCCCCAGCGGTCAGGCGTGAGCGGAGTCCTCGTGCTATCGGGCGCGATCAGGGTCGTCGCCGCAAAGGTCGGCATCGTCACCAGGTCGCCGGTGGCTACGACCTTCGCGCCGGGCGGCGTACTCAGCACCTTGATTGTGTCGATTGCGAGCAGCAGGGCGTCGAGCCGGTCGGGATCGAGCAGCAGATGGTCGCGGACGTCAAACGCGATCACCCCGACCGCGCCCTGTGACGTGTAACCCGTCGCGGCCAGCGGCAAAGGCGTCCCGAGAGCGGTGTCGGCGCCTTGGGCCAGCGCGTCCATCCATCCGGGGATCGTAAACAGGCGCGCGGCGCCCAGCAGTACGGGGGTCGCCAAGGGGGCAACTCCCGCACGGGACTGCAATTCGACCGCGCTGGCGGTGCCGGTCACCGGGATCGGCGCGGCGGCGGTACCGGTTTGTCCCAATGGTGGGAAAATGAACAGGCGGGCGGGCGCCGCGCTTCCGGGATCGTTGGTGTCGTGCAGGATGGCCAGGTCGAAGCTGGGCTCGGCCTGCTTGCCGCCGGTCGCCGGTGAGCTGTCCGGCGCAGTGGCCTGCGTCGTGACCTGAAAGCCGGGATTGACCGCGAGCAGAACGCGGGCGAGATCGTCGCGCACCGCATTATCCGGCGAAACCACCAGCGCCCGCATCACACGGCTTTTGGGTGCGAGCGCGTAGCGATCATTGTCGGCCGCGAGCCCGTCGGCGGGCGCGAGATGGGCGTGGAGGACGCCGCCTTGCGGGATTGGGCCGAAGCGCACGGCGGCGACCGCGCGCGGTTCGATCATCAGGGGCGAGTCGAAGACCTGCCGGCCGTCCAGATCGATCCTGAGTTCGCAGGTCTGCGGACGGTAGGCAAAATTGCGCACGAGGCAGCGGCCCTCGGCGGTTTTGGGCGTCCCGGGCTCAAGGGCCAGCACCGCGAGGTTGTCGACCGGGCTGCCGACCTGATGGACCACCAGCGCGCCGCGCGTGCGGGCCTCCTCAAGCAGCTCCGGGGCGGGCGGATGGTCGGTGAAGAGGTCGATCTTCTCGGCCGTGTTGGCGCTATTCAGGGCGGCCCGCAACGCGGACGGGCGGGCGGCGACGGCGGTTGCCCGGATCGCGTCGATCGCGTGCTCGAGGTCGGGCTTGCGGCTGACCTGGGCTTGCATGATTCGCGCTTCGAGCGCATAGCCGACCACCTTGAACTGATCGCCCGGCGGGGCGCCGTCGACGATCGCGCGGGCCTGCCGCTGCGCCGCCGCGAGCCGCGTCCCATTAGCGTCGACTGCGTTCATCGACGCGCCCAGGTCGAAGATCAGCGCGCGGCGCAGTGGTCGATTCACCGGCGCGGCCATGCGCACGTAAAAGCCGGCGGCGACCAGGGTCAGCGTCGCGAGCGCCGCCGCCTCGAGCCAGAACAGCAGATCGACGCGCAGGATCCGGCTTCGCGCGACGGGTGCCGGCGCTTCCTCGAAGAGCGCAAGACTCGAGACTTCGATCGTGGGCCGGGCCTGCGCCCGCAGGTAGATCGCGACCAGCGCCGCGAGGCTCAAACCAAGGAGCAGATTGAGTGGATTGAGCAGCCCCACGGTCAGACGATCACTCCCAGATGTGGAAAGTCGCGCACGATTGTTTCGTCGACCCGCGCCGCGCTGAAGGCCTGCATATGGTTCAACCCGTGGCGGGCACAGAAGCTCCTCACCCGTTCGGCATGCGCGGTCGCGCGCCGATGGCACGCCTGCGCCGCCGCCGGACCGAGCATCACTTCCCGGGTCTCCCCGGTCTCGGCGTCGCGGAGGCGATACGGTCCCGGCGGATAGGCGCCCGCCATCTCGGTTTCGCCCATCACATGCACGACCTTGACTTCATGACGAGCCGCAACCAGTTGCGTCAGCGCCGCTTCGTAGTCGGACGCGTTGACGAGGAAATCCGAAATCACGATCACGATACCCGGCGGGCGGCGCTCGCCGAGCAACTCAGTGACCGCCGCGGCGAGCCGGGTGTCGCCACCGGACTTGAGCGTGGCGACGAGCGGGCGGAGTTCGTAATAGGATTCGTGCCGCCGGTAAAAGCGCGACGCGATGAGTCGCGGACCACCCCGATCGCCGCGTATCGCGACCACCCGCACCGGGTCGTTTTCGCTCATCGCGACATAGGCGAGCCCCAAGCCCAGGAGCAGGGCGAGTCCGAGCTTGTCGTCGCGCGCCGGCACGCCCATCGAGGCGCTTGCGTCGACCAGCACGGTCGCTTCGACCTGCCGATCGGCGCGAAAGGTGCGGGTCGTCAGATCGTCCAGGCGGGCGAAGGCGTTCCAGTCGAGATAGCGCAGGTCGTCGCCGGCGGTGTATTCACGGAAGTTTTCCGGCTCGATACCGCCGCCCTGGACGCGGCCCAGGGTGCGGCGTCCGGCACGCACCGTGCGCGCGCGCCGCACGCCCAGCAGCAGGCCGTCGAGCTTGCTCAGAAACTCCGGTTCAAATGCGCGCTGCTCCAGCATCTTTATCCTGAGCGCACCTCATCTTAAATCGACTTCGGCTCGCGAAGCCCTCAGCGGCGGGCCGCCTGGACCGCTTTGACCGCTTCTTCGACGATCCGCGCTGCGTCGACGTTGTCGGTATGGGCGGCGTAGTTGAGCATGATCCGATGCTCGAGGGCGGCGGGTGCGACCCGATCGATATCCTCGTAGGCGATATTGGCGCGCCCGTCGAGCAGCGCGCGCACCTTGGCGCCCAGGATCAGTGCCTGCGCGCCGCGCGGACTCGAGCCGAAACTGACGTAGCGCGTCACGGCGTCGACCTTGATCGGCGAATGCAGATCGCCCAGCACGCGCGAGTTTTCGGGCTGGGTCGCGCGCACCATCCGCGCCGCGTAATGCTCGATCGTCGGCGCCACGATAACCTCGCGCACCAGCCGCATGAGCTGCTCGATTGCGCCCGCCGCTTCGATAGCCGCGAACACCGGCTCGACCGGGCTCTCCGGCGCGCCCGTGGTCGCGCTGATAATCCGCACCAGCTCCTCTTCCCCCGGATAGCCGAGCCGGACCTTGAACAGAAAGCGATCGAGCTGGGCCTCGGGCAGCGGATAGGTGCCTTCCATCTCGATCGGATTGAGCGTGGCCATCACGAAGTAGGGCGGCGCGAGCGGGTAGGTGACGCCGCCTGCGGTCACTTGCCGCTCGGCCATCGCTTCGAGCAGGGCGGATTGCGTCTTCGGCGTCGCGCGATTGATCTCGTCGCCGAGCAGGATATGGCAGAAGATCGGGCCGGGCTGAAAGCTGAACTCGCGGCGGCCGTCCGCCCCCGACAGGATAACCCGGGTGCCGGTGATATCGGCCGGCATCAGGTCGACGGTGAATTGCACGCGATTAAACGAGAGATTGAGCGCTTGGCCGAGGCTCTTCACGAGGGTCGTTTTGCCGGTGCCCGGCACGCCCTCGATCAGCACGTGGCCGCCGGCGAAGAGCGCGCTCAGCAGTTCTTCAATCGCTTGCTCGTGGCCGATGATCGCCTTGTGGATTTCGCTCTGGATACGCCGGAAGATCCGTGCAAAGTCGGCCACCGTGACGGATTGTGCGGCAAGGCCGTTGCCGAGCTCGGGATCGCTCATCGTTCGAATACTCGCTTGACGGTCGGCCGATCGTCGAAGGGCACGCTCGTGCGCGCCAACGGCTCATCGGGCCATTGCTGGGAGTTGAGGGGCACCCGCACTTTGGGTGGCAGGTACGCGGGAGCGCCACCGCTCGACGACTCGTCGATCGGGCGGGCGTCGACGCTGAGCTTGAAGCTGTCGCTGCCCAATGGTTCGGCGGCGGGCGCGCCGAACAGATGCTCCGGGTCGGCGCCCGCGCTGTGATTCGATCCGGCCTCGCTGGCGTAGCCGCCGCCGACCTTCGCCCCGGCCTGATCCTCGGGCGATCCCGTCGAGTTGTCGCCCGGCATCGAAGGCAGGCCATTCTGCGCCAGGCGATCGGCGTCCTCCGGCGGAATCGTGATCGGCGGCCGTTGATCGCCGCCGGCCGCCGGGACGCCGTCACCCGGGTTCTCAGGCGGCATAATCGAGCCGCTGTCCGGATGGTTCCCGGCTTGATCACCGGCGCGCGGCGCGGGACCGCTATCGGCTCCGCCGGAGGGCGTCTTGGCGCCCTGCAGCTTGAGCGCCAGCGGCGGTATCGCTCCCGGCGTCTGCCCGGTCACCTGATCCTGGAGCGACCCGGCAAGTTGACGCGCCTTGTTCATCCACCGTGCGATACCGTTGCGGCTGGTGTCTTCCTTCTCCGCCTGCGCCAGCTTCGCCTCCAGTTGCCGCAGCGTCGCCGGGTCGGCGTAAACCCGGGCATTCGCCGGATGCGACGGGTCGGCCGGGCTGATCTCCAGATTGCCCAGGTCGGCGGTCACCTCGGTCGGTGGGCCGCCGGCGGTGAACGCCGAATCGCGCCGATAGTATTTCATCGCGAGCAGTACCGCCGCGATCATCACGAGGACCGCCGCGGGTGCGAGGATCGACCGCGAGACCCAGCGCGGCTCAACCTTCGACGGCTCGAACTTATGCCGCAGGGTGTAGGTGTCCTCGACCAGGTATGGCCACAACGACGACGCCGGCGGCGCCTCGGCCAGCGCCAGCACCGTAGCCAGCCGGCCCTTGAGGTCGGCGCGCTGGTCAGCGACGGCGGCGGCCCGACCCGGATTCGCCGCCTGACGGAGCGCCGCGCGCACGATCCGTATCGTTGCGGCGAGCGCGAAAATGCCCACCAGAATCGCGATCGTCAGAAAGAGCAGCGGATTAAACGCCACCGCGGCAAGATAAATCAGGGCCGCCGCGCCGATCAGAACCGCGAGCGTGGTAAACAGCCAGAACTGGATCGCGAGCAGGTTGAGGCGCGTCCGGATGGCTTTGATCTGAAAGAGGATCAGCCAGAGCTTTTGTTCTTCGCGCCGATTTTCCGCCACGGAATGCTCTGAAGGTCAGCCCGCGTTAAACATCTTATGACAATAGTTGAGGATTTGGCGCGGGCGCAACGCCAATCTTAGCCCGGCATCGGCGTTGCGCGGCCGGTTATGCACCCTCTTTTCCACCGTCTTTTGCACATCTTCCCCGATAGTCGAGCGCCCGATGGGGAAGATACGCGCCAACCAGGGGATTGGATGGCGATTTGACATTCCCACAGCGCTCTCGCGCCTTGCCTACGAAGAACGATTGAGACGCTCCTCAGAATTCCCAGCCGATGATCGATTTGATGAAAGTGCCGTTGCTGGCACGGGTCAGGCCGAAGCCCACTCCCATATTCAGTTCGAGTTGCGGCAGCAGATTAAAGTTGAGGGTCGGCACGATGAAGTGTTGCTGATCCTTGATTCCGGGAAGCTCCTCGAGGGCCGCGCCCATGTCCCCGTAATATTCGACCGCCGGCGTAAGCCATTTGATGAGGTCGTAGGTCACCTCCCCGGATGGCGCGAGGGTCATGCCCTTGTGGGTGCCGGGGCCGCTGAACGGTTTTTCGAAGGCGAAATCGGCGACCAGCGTGAATTTCCGATAATGCGTCTCCAGAATCGGGCGCAACTCGAGCGTAAGTGGATTTTCCTCGGCGGCGTGCCGCATGTAGTCGAGCTCGATATTGCCGCCTAGCGAGACCGGCCACGAATCGGTCGCCGCGATTCCGAAATGCATCTTGGTGCGGCTGCCGGAATACTCGTAATCACCATTGTCGAGTTTGGCGGTGCAGAGATACTGGCCGATTTCGATATGGGGCGTCAGACCGTAGGTCGCTTCGAGCGTTTCGTGGATTTCGTAGGGTCGGATCTGCGCTTGCGCCTCTGGACCGGACGCCGTCGTGACGGTGTTGGAATGCAGTTCGAGCTCGAGCGCGTTCTGCGGCGTCGTTTCGGTGTCATAGATCTGGATTTCGTAAAAATCGATCGCGAACGCCCGTGGCGCGATCAGGATCGCCGCGGCGATGATCCCCGACGCCAGAGCGAGCCTGCTATTTGATCCCTGCGTCATCCAGCACGCCGAGTGCGAGCGCCGACCAATCCATCTCGTCCCGGCCCTTCGCCAGCCCGGCGATAATCCGCTCCCGCAGCATCCCCGCCAGGGGCATCGGCACCCGCGCCGCCCCGCCGGTTGCGAGCACCAGCTCGACGTCCTTCAGTCCCAGCGGCAACTTGAACCCGGCCGGCGTATGACGCTTGGCGGCGACCATCTCGCCGTAGCGCTGATAGACGGGTGAGGCGAAGAGGGTCTTGGTGAGCATCGCGGCGACTTGATTGCGATCGAGGCCGCTCTTTTCGGCCATCGCGAAGGCCTCGGCCATCGCTTCTATCGCCGCGGCGATCAGGAAATTGCCGCAGAGCTTCGCGACGTTGGCCGCGCCCGGCGCTTCACCGAAATCGAAGACCGCACGCCCGATCGCGTCGAACAGCGGGCGCACCTTCTCCTTTGCCGCCACTGGTCCCGAGGTGCAGACGACCAACTGCCGGGCCTGCGCGTTCTCGGGGCGGCCGAAGACCGGCGCCGCGACGTAGATACTGCCGCGGCCGGCGTGAGCGCGCGCGAGGCGTTCCGCCGTCGCGGGGGCGATCGTGCTCATCGAAACGTGGATCCCGCCCGCGCCGAGGCGCGCCGCAAGACCGTTATCGCCGAGCGTGACAGTCTCGACCGCCGCGTCGTCCGCCAGCATCGTGATCGCGACTCCGCCCGGCGCGATCGCCTCGGCGGGTGTGGCGGCCAGCGTCGCGCCTTGCGCGACGAGGGGCGCCGCTTTGCCGCCGGTGCGATTCCAGACGTGCAATTTGACGCCCGCCGCGATCAGGTTCGCCGCCATCGGCGCACCCATCGAACCCAAGCCAATAAAAGCGATTTCGTCAGCCATAAGGTTGCCTCTGTTTAGCTCTCGTCGGGTTCCCCATTACTTTCGTAGTAACACGGGATTCTTCGCTTCGGCAGCCTTCGCTCAGAGTTTGTGAATTTTTGCAGAGTCACATTCGCCCTGCCGAGTGAGATGCCCTCACCCGCGCTCGCGACGCTCGCGCGACCTCTCCCTGGAC
>JBKQPD010000244.1:0-39689 GCA_052145175.1 Binataceae bacterium (SeqCode)
CGATCGGCTTCGTCAAGCCGCGCGAACGCGCTCCGCACGGAATCCGCGACCGCTGCGATAAAGCGCGGCCGGATATGCCAGGGCGCCGGGTAGACTATCGCGGGCGCCCCTTCACCGACGGCGGCGCACGCGGCGGCAGTCGCGCTTTGATAACGCTCCCAACTCGCCTCGCAGCGGAACGCCGTCAGGATAAACCCGAGCACGTTTCTGCGGCCGGCCGCCGCCAAATTCCTGATCGCGTCTTCGATATAAGGCGGCGTGTTGCGAAAGCCCACGATCACCGGCGTCTCGCGACCGCGCCGGGCGAGGGCCGCGCGCAAACCGGACGCCTGGCGGTGCGTGAGTTCGTTGTAGGGTGATCGTCCGCCGAGCGCATCGTAATGGCGCACGACTTCTTCGTAACGTTCGGGCGGGACCGGCCGGCCCTTGAGTACGCGATCAAGAAACGGCCGGATCTGCGCGGCGGCTTCGGGTCCACCGAAGCCGATCAGCAGGATCGCTTCACAGGGCGCGGCATTCATCGCCGGCTCATTTCGTGCACCGCGTCGACCAACGCGATCACGTGGTCGACGGGCGTTTCAGGCAGAATCCCGTGGCCCAGATTGAAGATATGGCCGGGACGGCCCTCCGCCTTATCAAGGATCACGCGGGCGCGCCGCCGAATCTCGGCGCGGTCGGCAAAGAGCGCGATCGGATCGAGATTGCCCTGCACGCCCACGTCGTAACCCAGGCGCGCCCAGGCTTCGGCGAGATCAACGCGCCAATCCAGACCAATCACGTCGCCGCCCGCCTCGCGCATCAGTTCGAGCAGATTCCCCGTGATCGTGCCGAAGTGGATAACCGGCGCGAGACCGCGCACCGCCGTAATCACGCTTTGCGTATACGGCAGGACCAGCCGGCGATAGTCGTCCGGCCCGAGACTGCCCACCCAACTGTCGAAGAGCTGAACGACGTCCGCCCCCGCCGCGATTTGCATCTTCAGATAGTCCGCCGTCACCGCCGCGAGCATCGTCATCAGGCGATGCCAGGTCGCGGGCTCGTTGTACGCGAGCGTTTTCGTTGTCTGATATTGCCGGGACGAGCCCCCTTCGATCAGATACGAAGCCAGCGTGAAGGGGGCGCCGGCGAAACCGATGATCGGGGTGCGATCGCCGATCGCGCGATCGACCAGGCGGATCGAGTCGCCGACAAAACTGAGTGATTCAGCGGCGTTTACGGACGGCAGCTTTTCGAGCTCCGCGATCGAGCGGACGGGCCGTTCGATAAGCGGGCCGTCCCCTGCTTCGTAACGCAACCCGACGCCCAGCGGAATCAGCGGCAACAGGATATCGGCGAAGATGATCGCCGCGTCGACCCCCAGCCGTTCAACCGCCGTGACGGTCACCTCCGCAGCCAGCTCCGGACGGCGGCACAAATCGAGAAACGGATGCTGGTCGCGGACGCGCCGATACTCGGGCATGTAACGGCCCGCCTGGCGCATCAGCCAAATCGGCGTATACGGCACGGGCTCGCGCCGGCAGGCGCGCATGAAGGGATGATTATCCAGCGGATTGCGCGGTTCGCTGGACACTGCGGGCGCGTCCGCCACGATCGTGGCCCGCGCGCCGGCACCGCCCGCGCGCAGCCGAACGGACGCCGCGGCCATCTCTTTAATGAGATGGCCAAGCTTCGGATGGCTGGGTTCGAGATCGATATGGATTTGCAGCGCGCGCAACTGTTCCGAACAGACCGGCCCGATCGAGCCCACGATCGTTGCGGCGAGACCGCGGCGGAATTGATCAGCCACGCCGTCGGCTTCGGCCGTGCGGATAACGTTGGTGACCTGGTTCGAGGACGTGAAGATCACGGCGCCCGCTCGCCCCGCGGCGATCGTCGCTATAGCCTCGCGCAGCGGACCGCGATCGGCCGGCAGGGTCCATCGATAGACTGGCACGGCCATCACCTCGGCGCTGCGCGCCTCGAGTCCGGCCATCAGGTCGCGATTGGTGACGCCGTACTCCTGCACGGCGACCCGTTTGCCCGCGAGCGCGTCGCGGCGATCCAGCGCCACGAGGATTTCGCGCCAGGTGTTGGGCTCGTCGATCACGATCGTGGGTGCGACACCAAACTCGCGCAGCGCGGCGACCGGCTTCGGGCCGCGCGCCACCGTTATCACTTTTGACAATGCACCGACGATCACGTCGCGCGGATAGCGGCTCGCGACCGCGGCGAACAGCGCGCGCGTGCCGACCCCGGTGAGAAAGATCACCGCGTCAAGACGCCCCGCGACCAGTCGCGCCGCGAACTCGAAGGCTGCCGGATTATCCTCGAGCGGCGCCTCGCGCATCGCCGGCGCGACCAGTGGACGCCCGCCGAAGCGCGTAATCAGCGCGGCCGTCTCAGCGGCCATCCGGCCCTCGAAGGCGACCACCAGCATCCCGCCAAAACCGTCCGGCCCCACGCGATCCTCGTCTTTTACCTGCGATTCCATTGTCTGGCGTGCCGCTCCCCGGCCGTCCGGAAACCGGCGGCTACTTCCCGAATTATAGACCATACACGAGTGTGGCGAGAGTCTTGCGTGTGGTGCGCCCGACGGCGATGAAACGGTGCGGAGGCTTTTGCCACGGTCGCCACCGCTGTGTTACGACTCGGGCCATCATGAGTGAAGCAGTCGTTTTGATTGACAAGCAGGAGGGTATCGCGACGGTTACCCTCAATCGTCCCGACAAGCTTAACGCGCTGAATCGCGAGCTGCGCCTCGCGTTCTGCCATGCGATGCAGGCGCTGCGCGCCGACCCGGAGGTGCGCGCCGTGATTATCACCGGCGCCGGGCGGGCCTTCTGCGTCGGCCTCGACCTGCGCGAGCTGGGCACCGGCAAGAGTGGAATCCGCGACGAGGGCAATGCCACTTTTGTAACGGTAATCGAGGACATGGAGGTTCCGGTGATCGCCGCAGTCAATGGTTTCGCGATAACCGGCGGCTTCGAGCTGGCGCTGGCCTGTGACATGATGATTGCTGCTGAAAAAGCGCAGTTCGCCGATACGCATGCCCGGGTCGGCGTGATGCCCGGGGCCGGTATGTCGGCGCGCCTGCCCCGCGCGGTCGGTATCCGCAAGGCCAAGGAGCTCTCGCTGACCGGGAACTATCTTCCGGCGCGCGAGGCCGAACGGATGGGTCTGGTCAACCGCGTAGTGGCGAAGGAGCAACTGCTGACGGCGGCGCGCGAGCTGGCGCAGCAGATTGCCGGGGCGAATCAGAAGATCGTGCGTCAGATGAAGCGGCTCTACGACTTGACGACGCGTACGACCCTGGAGGACGCACTGCGGATCGAGCAGGATTCCTTCCGCGACTTCAACCGCCAGGCCAACCTGGGCGAACTGGAGCAGGCGCGCGAATCGGTGATGGCGCGCGGACGCACCCAGGCTGCGAAGAAATGATCGCGATCAGCGCGGCCACGCGAGGGCGCGAAGAGGTAACGACTTGAACAGTTTCAGATTGAGTCTGCTGAGCGGACTGCTGATCGGCGTCCTGCTTTTCGTTGCGAGTGCGCCACCCAGAGCGCTCGCCGACAAGATCGCGCATCAGAGCGCCGTGGCCGCCGCGGCGCTGCCGCAATATATCGTCGCCGCGGTCAACGCGCCCGAGCGGCCGGCCGCCGACAAGGAGCGCGACGCGACGCGCCATCCGGAACAAACGATGGCCTTTTTCGGGATCAAGCCGGGGATGCAGGTGGCCGACCTCTGGGCGGCCGGTGGTTATACCACCGAGCTGCTCGCGCGGATCGTCGGACCCACCGGCAAGGTCTATTCACAGAACATCGAATTTCCTGAGAAGTTCAAAAGCGCCGAAGAGACCTGGCACAAGCGGACGTCCGAGCCCGGCTTGAGCAACGTGGTTGAAGTGATCAAGCCCTTCGACGCCCCCGACGTCTTGCCGGTGGCGCCCGGCACGCTCGACGCCGTGCTGATCAATCTCAACTATCATGATCTGGTCGCGCGCAATTTTGATCGCGCCAAGCTGAACGCGGCCGTCTTCAAGGCGCTCAAGCCGGGTGGTATCTACGGCACGGTCGACAACAGCGCGCAAGCCGGCTCGGGAGCGCGCGACGTCGACACGCTCCATCGGATCGATGAGCAGTATGAAATCGCGGAAATCACCAAGGCGGGTTTCCGGCTCACTGCCGACGCGGACTTCCTGCGCAATCCCAAGGACGACCGGACGCAGCCCTTCTGGAAGATTGCTCATCATCAGGACTGCTTCGTCCTGAAATTCGTCAAGCCCGAATAGCTAGTCATGAGTGGGTAACCATCCCACCGACTGGAGGAATCGCGACCATGAAGATCGGACTACTCACTGTTGGGATCGGGCGCGGCGCGCGGCCCTCGACGGTCAACCTCCTGGCGGATAATTGCGAGCGGCTGGGGTTCGGCACGCTCTGGGCGCCGGAGCACGTGGTGCTCTTCGATCGCTATCCCGACACCAAATATCCCTATTCCGACGACGGCGCCTTCGGTGCGCCGAGCACCGTCGACTGGACCGATCCGTTCGTCGCGCTGAGCTACGTCGCCGCGCGCACCAGCCGTATCCGCCTGGCTACCGGCATCTGCCTTGTGCCCGAGCATAATCCGCTCGTGCTGGCGAAAGTGATCGCGAGTCTCGATTACCTGAGCGGCGGCCGCTTCGCGCTGGGTGTCGGGGTCGGTTGGTCGTCGGAGGAGTTTGCGGCGATCGGCGTCCCGTTCGAGCGGCGCGCGCAGCGCACCCGCGAATATATCGACGTGATGCGCAAACTGTGGAGCGAGGAGAAAACCAGTTTCAGCGGCGAGTTCGTGAATTTCAAGGATGCACGCATGTTTCCGAAACCGCCACAAGGCGCGCGCCTGCCGATCATCTTTGGCGGCGAGAGCGGCCCGGCGCTGCGGCGCGTCGCCGATTACGGCACGGGATGGTTCGGGTTCAATCTCAATCCCGAACAGGCCGCCGCCAAAGTCGCGCGTCTGAAGGAACTGATGGGCGCACGCAAGCGCGATATGCGCGAGCTCGAGCTGATCGTTTCGCCCTACCTGCAGAACGTCACGCGTGAGGATCTGACCGGCTATCGCGAGGCCGGGGTGAGCGAAGTCGTGATGCTCTGCCCGCCGCCCGAAAATGACGCCGAGTTGACGCCGATCCTGGAAAAGATGGCGCGCGACTGGGTGGAACCCGCGGCGAAATTGCTCTGAGCGGAGACCAGTGTCGGAGGCTCGCATGGCGCGACGCACGATTTTTCTCAGCAAGCTCATCGGGCTCTTCTGCATCGCGTTTTCGCTGTCGATGATTGCGCATCGGCAAGCGGCCGTGGATTTGATGACCACGCTGGTGCACGACCCGCCGCTGGTCCTGCTGATGGGCATGATCGGGTTGGCCGTCGGTCTGGCGATCGTGCTCGGCCATAATATCTGGTCCGGCGGCGCGCTTACCGTGGTCGTAACGGTGGTCGGCTGGGTGATTCTGATTCGTGGGCTGCTGCTGCTATTCCTCTCGCCCGCGACCTTCGTGGAAATTTTCGCGAGCTTCCATTTCGATCAGTTTTTCTTGCTCTACCTGGCTATTCCGCTCGCGCTGGGCGTTTATCTGACTTGGGGCGGCTTCCGATCAACCCCGCGCTGAGCGGTAGCACATCAAGGATATCGACGATGAAGATTGGTATCAGCGGCATCGGGATGGGCAAGGGCGCGCGCCCGCGCACTTTGCAATTGGTCGCGGAGCACGCCGAACGGCTCGGTTTCGCGACGCTCTGGTCGCCCGAGCACGTCGTGCTGTTCGACCATTACGAGTCGGCGTATCCGTATTCGGATGATGGCCAGTTTCTCGCCGCCGGTCATATCGAATTGACCGACCCGTTCGTCACGCTGGGCTACGTCGCCGGGCGCACCAGCCGCATCCGGCTCGCGACCGGGATATGCCTGGTGCCGGAGCGTAATCCGCTCGTGCTGGCGAAGGCCGTCGCGAGTCTGGATCTTATGAGCGGAGGACGCGCGGCGCTCGGCGTGGGTATCGGCTGGTCGGCGGAGGAATTTGCCGCGCTCGGGATTCCGTTCGAACGCCGCGCGCAGCGCACCTGCGAGTACGTCGACGTGATGCGCAAATTGTGGAGCGAAGAGAAAACCAGCTTCAGCGGCGAGTTTGTCAATTTCAAGGACGCCCGCAGTTTCCCCAAACCCGCCCGGCCGGGCGGAGTGCCGATTATCTTTGGCGGGGAGAGCGGTCCCGCGCTACGCCGGGTCGCGCGTTATGGCAACGGCTGGTTCAGCGTCAAGGTGACGCCGGCGCAATTGGCGGAAAAGCTCGAGCGGCTGCAAGTCCTGCTCAAGGAAAACGGCCGCGGTCTCGAGGCGATCGAACTTATCGTCTCGCCCTACCAGGCGGAGGTCACGCGCGACGATTTGCGCCGTTACCATGAACTCGGTGTCAGCGAGATTATCCCGTTTGTTCGGTTGCCGGCGGACGAGGCGCAAATCCCGGCGCATCTCGAACAAATCGCCCGGGACTGGATCGAGCCGGCTTCGCGCCTATAGGGCGGAGAGACCTAACCCCCCCGGCCCCCCTTCCCTGAGAAGGAAGGGGGACAGCTATTACGGTGGGAAGTCCGGTTCCCCTCTCCGCGCAGGAGAGGGGTCAGGGGAGAGGTTCTTGGGCCTAGTTCACGAGCTGCTTACGCGTTAGCGAGGATTTCCTTCGCGCGTTGCAGGTCGGCCGCGATCTGGGCGGCGAGTTCCTGCCCCGACGCGAATTTCCGTTCGGGCCGAATCCGCTCGATAATTTCGAGCTTGACCTCCTGCCCATAGATATCGCGGTTGAAATCGAAAATGTGCGCCTCGAACGTGCGCGCCGGTTCGGCGAACGTCGGGCGCATCCCTATATTTGTGATCGAAGGATAAGCGCCGTCAGCAAGTATGATGCGTGTCGCGTAGACGCCGTCGGGCGGGATGCACTCCGTGCGCGGCTCCACGTTGGCGGTGGGAAAGCCGATAGTGCGGCCACGCTCGCGGCCATGGATCACGGGGCCGCTGAGAAAATGGCGCCGGCCGAGCATCCGGGTCACCAGCGCCAGATCGCCCGCCGTGATGGCCTCGCGCACTCCCGTCGAGCTTACTTCCATCTCACCCGCTTTGACCGGGCCGACCACGATCGCGTCAAAGCCGAGTTCGCGGCCGAGCGCCGTCATCGTTGCGGCGTTGCCGGCCCGCTGATGGCCGAAGCTGACGTTGTGGCCGACCACCACGGCCCGGGCGCCGATCCGCTCGCGGATATACTCGATGGCGAACTTGCGTGGGGTAAGTTTGCTCAGTTCGAGATTGAAGCGCAGGACGATCACCCCGTCGATTCCCGACGAGCGCAGCAGCTCCGCCTTGTCGTCACCGGTCAGAATCAGGCGCGGTGCGCGCTCCGGCGCGAGCACCTTCGCGGGCAGCGGATCGAAGGTAAGCGCGAAGGCGGTGCCATTGATCGCGCGGGCGCGGGTGATCGCCGCCTGAAGGATCGCCTGATGGCCGACGTGAACGCCGTCAAAATTGCCCAAGGCGACCACCGGCGCGGCCGGCCGGCCAAGTTCTTCAAGATTGCGGATGATGCGCATCTTATAGCGTCACGATGACAGCGAATCCATCATGGATTTGGCCGTCGGCGCCTCGGGCGCGCTCGGATGGTCGTTGAGCAGCTTCTGCAACGTGAGCCGCGCGTCGATCTGGTCGTTGATTTTCACGAAGGCTTGAGCCTCGCGCAGCAGCGCCGCACTGGCGAAGCGTCCCTCGGGGAACCGCATCGTCAGGTCGTTGAATTGGAGGATCGATTTCTCGTCCTGGCCCAGCTCGAACAGCGCGTTGCCGGAAAAGTACTCGGCCGGTTCGCTCAGGCTCGATTTCGGATAGCGGCGCTGCAAGTCCTGGAACGAGGCAAGCGCTGGCTTGAACTTGCCGGCCTTCAGCGCGGTCAAGCCGGAGCGATAAAGCCTGGCGGCCGGGTCGTTCTGCCTGGCGGCCAGCTGCTGGTCGAGCGCCTCTTGCCAAGTCGGCGCCGGGCTGACCGGGCCGGGCGGCGGAGCGGGAGCCGAAGGCGGTGTTATCGCTGCCACCTCCGGACCGGGCGTCGGCGAGGCGGCCGGCGTCGTGTCGGCGTCGGGGCTCTCATCGCTGTCAGCCGCGGGTGACGCGCCCGCCGCCGCTTCGGTTCCGGCGTCGGGGGTAGCGCCCGGTGAAGCCTGACCCACGTCCGGCGACGCGCCCGCGGCGGGTGTCATAGCCTCGGACGGCGAAGCCGCGGGCGACACTGCTGGCGGCTCCCCTCGGTCCGCCGCCGAGCCGTTGTCTTCGTTCTCGTCGCTATGTTCGATCTCGGCGAGCCGATCGTTCTGCTGCTTGAGCTTTTCCTGCAACTCCTCAATCTGCGAGCGATCGTTCGCGACCATCTCGCGCAGCGCGGATTCGTTGTTCTCCACCTGGGTGACGTCACTGCTCGGCCCGCAGGCGGTCAGCGCAAGCGCTAGCAGGGTCGCGCCGGCAATCGCGACAGTCCGCATCATTGGCTTACGACAAAGTGATCGCGGCGGTTCTGCTGCCAGCAATCGTCGGTCTCCTCGGTACATAGGGGCAATTCCTTGCCATAACTGATAGTCGACAACCGGTCGGCGCTGATCCCCAGAGTCTCGAGGTAATCCTTGGCCGCCTGCGCCCGCTTGGCGCCGAGCGCAATATTGTATTCCTCAGAACCGCGATCGTCGCAATGGCCTTCGATCTGCGCCCGCGCGGTGGCATTTTTCTGCAACCAGTCCGCGTTGGTCTTCAAAATCTCGCCGTCCTGCTGGCGCACCGTATAGTCATTGTAATCGAAATGGATATCGGTGAGCGGTCCGCCCGCGCCGAGCGTTCCGCTCTTCTGGAACTGTGCCAGCGAGCTGCCGCCGCTTCCGTTGAGGCCGTTCTCACCCAGGCCACTGCCTTGTTGACCCTCACCGGGGCCGCCCGTCTTTTGCGACGAGCATCCGGCCAAAGCGAGGGCGGCAATCAGGATCGCCACAGCGGCTGCTGCGCGCCCCCAACCACCCGCCTCAGCCACCAATCCACCACGACCACGCTGGGTTCGTATCATCACCGTCTCCCTCCGTTAATGAGCCTGTTATTTTGCCGTTCGCCGCAAGCATCATATAGATCCGGGTGCCGCCCTCGCGCCGCGAACTAAAGGCGATATAACGGCCGTCGGGCGACCACACCGGCCCCTCGTTCGAGCCTTCCTGCGTCAGTTGACGTGTACCACTGCCGTCGGCGTTGGTGACGAAAATCTGGAAGCCGCCCTCGCCGCGGCCTTCGTAGGCGATTTTCTTGCAATCCGGCGAGAAGGCCGGCGCGGTGTTGTAGTCGCCCTTGTAAGTGATCCGCTGCGCGTCGTCGCCGCCCAGATCCATCACGTAAATTTGCGGCGTGCCGGAGCGATCCGAGGCAAACGCGAACGCGTCGCCGTTAACACAGGGGGAGGGATTCACGTTGATCGCATGCTCGTCGGTGAGGGCCTTCAATTCACCACCGCTTTCGTCGAGCAGGTAGAGATTGGTCTGTCCGGCCCGTGAGAAAGCCCCGATAATCCGGCCGCCGGAGGTAAAGGCGGCGCCCACCGGCATCCCGAGCGGCGGTTCGATCCGGGTCTCGACCCCGCGCCCGAGGTCCACCAGGTAGAGCGCCGGACTCATGGTCTTATACGAGAGATAGAGCAGGCGATCGGCGGCCTTGTTGAAACGCGGAAACAGATTGATCGTCGGATTATCCGTGACCCGGAAGAGCGATCCGCCGTCCAGCCACGAGGTGTAGACCTCTTTAAAGCGGCCACCGCGAGTCGAAACAAAGGCGAGCTTGGTCGCGAATGGTCCGCGCGTACCGGTTACCGACTCCATCAGGGCGTCGGCGAAGCGCCGCGCCATCTCGCCCACTTCATGCGATGACCCGACGTACTTGCGGCCCATCATGCGGCGCTGCTGGCCGACGTCGAACAGCATGATCTCCAGCGAAACCTTCGCGCCGCGCGTGACCGCGCCCTTCACCAAAAACTCGGCGTTGAGCGAACTCCAGTCGCCGAAATTGAACTGACCGACATCGTAGCCCGAGGTCTGGGAGTCTTCGATATAGGCGTGCGGGTCGATCACGCTGAAATAGCCGGAGAGCTTCAGATCGCGGACGAGTGTGGCCGTAAAGACCTTCGAGACCTGATGGTCGTCGTCGCCCGCGAGGTTCTTGAGATCCGCGACGGCGATCGGTGAGACGCGCTCGGCGCCCACGATCCGGATTGGCGGCAGCGTGGAAGGCACCGACCCACCGGTCTGCGCCATCGCAGTGGCCCCCGCCATCAGCATCCACAACCCGGCCACCACAAGCATTATCCTGGTCAACATGACGTTATCCTGGTTTCCTTCCATCAGAATACAGAGGTAAGCGGCCGGAAGAGAGCCGGGTCTAGCCGTTACCGCCGCCCTGCAGGTCGCCGAGCTTGAAGATGGCCGGGAGGCCGTCGGCGAACTGGTTGCGATACTGGCCGGGCGTCGGCGGGAAGGGCGCCGCGCGGCGAATCGCGCGGACCACGGAGTCATCGAAGGACGGGTCACGCGAGCTTTCCGTCACGCGAATCGAATTGAGGGAACCATCGGGATTGATGCCGAAAGTCACTGTCGCGGTCAGATCGGGATTGTCCCCGGCGAAGCTCCACGCCGCCCGGATCTTTTTCTGCACCTCCTGATAGTAGAGCAGAAATCCCGCGTCCTGTTGAATCCCCGCGCTGCCGTTGCCCGGCCCCACCCCATAGCCTTTACCGGCCGAGGCGCTCGCGGCCACGACCGGACCGCCGCCACTGGCGGTCGCGGCGCCATTCTTTTCCGCCTCGTTGGTTTTGGCGGATCGAAGGTCCTTAAGATGCTCGGCGAGCAGTTGCTGGCGAACCTTATCCAGCTTCTGCCGGATCCCGGGGGTCGGCTCGGCTGCCGCCACCGCCACCTGAGGCGACGGCGAAGGCTTCGCGTGGAGATGATGCGTGCGGATGGGCGTCGGTGTGGCGGTCGGGGTCGGCGCCACGACCTTGACGTGCGGCTTCTTCGGCCGCGGCGTGGGCGTTAACGTTGGAGTGGGCTCCGGCGGCGGTGGTGGGGTGGGCGTGGGCGTCATCGTGGCCGTCGGCGTCCTCGCGGCCTTCTGATGCAGGGTGTTGAGCGCGATCGCGTTGCGGTCTTTATCCTCCGGCGGGGGCGTCGCTTCCGGCTCCGGGGTTTCTTCTTCCGCCGTGGAAGGTTCGGGTGGCGGCGCCTTTTCCTGGCTGAGTCGCGGCAGATGGGTACCGAGGTCGCCCGCCGGGATCGAATCAACGATCTTTACCGTATAGGCGGGTGGCGGCGCGCTCCGTTGAAAAAGAGCCGGCAGCACTACCACCAAAAACAAGAACAGCGCGGCGTGACCGAGCGCCGAGGCCACCACGGCCAGAAAATAACCCCAGCGTGACGGCCGCGCGCCGCCGTCGCGGCGATTTTGTCCGGAATCCATCTGCTCAAAGCGTCGCGTCAAAGCGCCGCATCAAACCCTTCGCGTGCGTACGACGCGGCGGTCCGACCGCTTGCACCACGGCGCGCGATACTCAGCCGCCCGGCGCGGAATCGCCGGCGCCGGTCGGCATCTCGGTCACCATCCCGACATTGTCGATTCCCGCCGCCTTGATCGCCGCCATCATGCGGATCACGTCGCCATAGGGCACCTGCTCGTCGGCGCGGATAAAGACTTCGCGATCGGGCCGCTCGTGGGCGATCGCGGTCAGCTTCTCGGTGAGCGCGTCGGCCGTCAGTCGGGTGTCGTTCAGATAAACTTGCCGATCTCGCGTGATCGAAACGATGAACTGTTCGTCCTTGCCGGGCAGCGCCGCCGCCTTGACCTTGGGCAGACTGACCTGCACGCCCTGCTGGATAATCGGCGCCGTCACCATGAAGATGATCAGCAGCACCAGCATCACGTCGACCAGTGGCGTCACATTGATCTGTGAAACCAGCGATCCGCGCGGTCCCGCTTCAAACGCCAACTTAAGCCTGCCCCCGCGCGCGCGAACTCATGACAGGAAGTGACGTTCCGCGATATTCAGAAATTCAGAGATAAAGTTATCCATCTCGGTCGCCAGCACGCGTACGCGGGTCATCAGGAAATTGTAGAACATCTGCGCCGGGATCGCGGCGACCAGTCCGACCGCAGTCGTGATCAGCGCCTCGGCGATACCGGGGGCGACCGCCTGGATATTCGACGTATGCGCCGCCGAGAGCCCCAAAAACGCCGTCATGATTCCCCAGACGGTGCCGAACAGTCCGATAAACGGGCAGGTCGAGCCGGTGGTCGCGAGAAACGTGATACCGCCTTCGAGCTTGGTCAGCTCGATATTGGCTTGCCGCTTCATCGCGCGCGTGACGTTCTCGACCCCGCCCAGATCGGTCGAAAAACCGGTCTCGGCGCCGACGGCCTGGCGTTTGGCGCGGGTCAACTGGAGGAGCTCCTGATAGCCGGCGCGGAAGACCTGGGCGACCGGGCTATGCTGCAGGCCGACACTGGCGGTGTGAATCGCCGCGAGGTTCTTGGATTCCCAGAAGATCGCGATAAAGCGCTCCGATTGCCGGCGCGCCCGCGAGATCTGCATGAATTTGTAGAGGATTATCCCCCAACTGCCGACCGAAAACGCGACCAGCAGCCACAGCACCGCCTGCACGACCGGTCCCGTGCCCCGCAGCAGCTCCACCACCCCCGGAACGTTGGCGCCATTCACCCGCTTGTTCTACCGCAGCTCATCCGTGGCTAGGAAATCCACGATCATTATTTGCGCCACGTCCGGTAGAGTCAAATTTCGGGAATCCGGCTTAGTGGAGTGATCTTGTTCGGCGCTGTGTACTTGCGACGCGCTCTGACCGTGCACTCACCGGCCTGATTTGATAGGTTCACGCGCAATGCATCGTGGAGGTCGCTGGTTTTGCGCGTTGTGCTGATTGGGCAGGCCGCTTTTGCGGAAAAGACCCTCGAAGTCCTGCAGGCGCGGGGCGAGGAGATTGTCCATGTCTTCGCGCCTCCCGACGCCCCGGGCGGCCGTCCCGATCCGCTCAAGGCCAAGGCCGTCGCGCTGGGCTTGCCCTGCAGTCAGCCGGCCTCGTTCAAGGGCGAGGCGGCGCTGGATCATTTCAAAGCGCTCGACGCCGACCTGGCCGTGATGGCCTTCGTCACGATTATCGTGCCGGAGCGTATCCTGTTCGCGCCGCGTCTCAAGACTATCTGTTTTCATCCCTCGCTCCTGCCGCGTCATCGCGGGGCCAGCGCGATTAACTGGACGCTTATCCAGGGCGATGCGGGGAGCGGCGTTTCGTGGTTCTGGCCCGATCGCGGTATCGATACCGGGCCGCTCCTGCTGCAACGCCGGGTGCCGATCGGGCCCAATGACACGGTCGGCTCGCTCTACTTCAATACGCTGTTCCCGCTGGGCATCGAGACCCTCGGCGAGGCGCTCGATTTGGTGAAGGCCGGCAACCCGCCGCGGATCGCGCAGGACGAACGCGAGGCCAGCTACGAAGCGATCTGCCGCGACGAACACGCGCGCGTCGATTTCGCGCGGCCCGCACGCGAGGTGCACAACCTGATTCGCGGATGCGACCCGCAGCCCGGCGCCTTCGCGACGCTCGGTGGCCAGCAGCTCCGGCTCTACGACGCGATAATCGAAGCTGAGCCGCCTGCCGCGCGCCCCGGCACGATCCTGAGTAACGACGCCGCGGGACTGCGGCTCGCGCTCGCCGGCGCCACAGTGCTCGTCAGGCGTGTCCGGTTAGAGCCGAGCCCCAAGAAAGTGCCGCCCGCCGAACTCGCCGCGTTGCGGGTGGGTGATCACCTGTCCTGATCGACTTCAGGAGCAGGCAGCACATAAACCGCATGGAGGCCGATCCCAAAGCCGTTGCCGCGCCTGCGGAAAGCACCGAGCACACCCACAAGTGGATTATCGCCGCTTCGGTAATTCTCTGTACCATTCTCGAGGTGCTCGACAGCTCGATCGTCAATGTCGCGCTGCCGCACATGCAGGGCAGCTTCTCCGCGACGATTGACGAGGTCACCTGGGTCGTCACCACCTATCTGGTCGCCGCCGGGATCATGATTCCGACCACCGGCTGGATCGCCGGTCAGTTCGGCCGCAAACGCTACTTTCTGATCTCGATTACCGCCTTCGTGCTGTCTTCGGCGATGTGCGGCGCCGCGCAGTCGCTCAACCAGATGGTCTTGTTTCGTTTTCTTCAGGGGATTGCCGGCGCGGCCCTGCAGCCGCTCTCCCAGGCGATCCTGATGGAGACCTTCCCGCCCAACGAGCAGACCCTCGCGATGGCCGTATGGGGACTCGGCCTGATGGTCGCGCCGATCATGGGTCCCACGGTCGGCGGCTATATAACGTCGAACTGGAACTGGCGCTGGAATTTCTACATCAATGTGCCGATCGGAATCGGCGCCGCCTTCATGGTTTCGACTTTCGTGCACGATCCCTCCTATCTGCGGAAGCTCAAGGGCAAGGGGCGCGCGGACTGGCTCGGGATTGTCTGTCTGGTGCTGGCGCTCGGGCTGGGCGAAATCGTGATGGACCGCGGCGATCGCGCCGATTGGTTCGCGACGCCCTGGGTCTGGTATTTCACGATTCTCGCCGGGGGCGCCTTTGTCCTCCTGATCTACCATGAATGGCGCATACCGGAGCCGATCGTGCAGGTGCGAATCCTCAAAAACCGCAAGTTCACCATCCCCACGGTGCTGCTGATTCTGCTGACCTTCACGGCCTACGGCATGACGATCCTCAACCCGGTTTTCCTGCAGGATCTGCTCGGCTATACGGCGTGGAAGGCGGGGCTCGCGATGGCGCCGCGGGGCGCCGGCGTGATGGCCGCGATGTTTCTGCTCGGTGGAATCGCCAAAAAGGGCTACGACACCCGTCCGATGGTCGCGGTCGGCTTCGGGATTGTCGGACTTTCGGCCTGGATGCTGGGCAGTCTCGATCTGAGTATGTCGATGAGCAACTTTATCTGGCCCACGGTAATCCAGGGCGTCGGGATGGGACTAGTGTTCCCGAATCTCTCAGCCGCCGCGCTCGGCTCGATTCCTCGCGAACAGATGGGTTATGCGGCTAGCCTCTATTCGATGACGCGTAACGTCGGCGGCTCGATCGGAACTTCCGTGCTGACCACCCTGATGGTCCGCCGAGAGCAGATTCAGCAAAGCCGCCTGGTCGAGCATGTCTCGGTGTTTGAGATGTGGCGGCTCGGGAAAGGTCCCGGCGCGATGCCCGGGCCGATGCATTTCAACTACATGAATCAGCTCGTGACTGGTCAGAAGCAGGGGCTCGCGATGCTTTACGGGAGCGTGCAGAGTCAGGCCATGATGCTCTCGCTCAACAATATATACCGCTCATTGAGCGCCGTGATGATAATTGCGATTTTGCTCTGCCTGCTGCTGCCGCGTCCGCAGGGCCACGCCCCCATCGACGCTCATTAGCCAGGGGAGCCGCAAGGAGAGCGAAGGCGCGCAGTTATTGCGCTCCGGTAATCGGTGGAGTCGGCTGGACCGTCGGCGAAGGTGAGCTGCTGCCACCGGATCCGCCGCCTGTGCCCACACCCACCACCACGCCCGCGGCGATCGCACCCGTACCCAGCGCCGCGCCGGTGACGATCGCGCCTGTCGAGATCGCGCCCGAGGAGAGCGCGGCGGTCGTCACGGCCGTCGCTCCCAGCAGCAATCCACATGGCACCGTGGTTTTGTAGCCCGGCTTGACCTTGGTCGAGCCGGCCGTCGGGTTCCGCGGGTTTGTCACCTCGACGGTCCCCTCGAAGACGGTGATGTCGGTGAATTCGAGACAGCCGGGATAGTCCTTGCGTACGACGCCCTTGACGTAATCGGTGTCGTAGTTGGTGCCTCGCGCCGCCGCGACGGCGTTGGGGGTATGCACCTCGTAATTCGGCGCATTGCCGGGGGCGAAGTGGACCAGCGAATGCAGCAGGCCGGCCAACAGACTAAGCGTGGTCTGACTCCGCTGCCCGGCTGCGTTGAGCTGATTCCTGAGAAGGATAATCGTGCTGCTTTCCGCGAGCTCGAATTGCGTGCCATCGATCAGCGAGATCGTCGCCTGACTATGCGGTCCGGTGATTATCGTGTCGCCCGTTTCCACCGGTGTGCCGTTCACCGCCACCATCGAATGGCCAGCCCTTTGGATCTGGACTTGCCCCGTGAGAGCGCTGACTGAACCGGCCGGCGGCGCCTGCGCGTACGCGGGCCCGCATAACGTCATCGCCATTGCCAGGTATAGCGCCAAGCGCCACGAGCAAAGACGCTCCCTCGCCAGAATCTTCAATCGTAGATTTGCCTTTTCGTCGCCTTGATTGCCATCCCATTCATATCAGCTCGCGTACGGCGCTCACAAGTAATTATTAGCGCTATGAGTGCTACGCAGTGCTATATTCGAGACGACTGGCGACTAACCGAAGATTTCTTCGACAGCCAGTTGCGAGACTTGGTCTTCACTGTAGCCCAGCAACTGCCCCAGAACGTACTGATTATACTCGCCCAGAGCGGGGGCGCTACGTGTGACTTGCGCCGGGGTGCGCGACAGTTTGAAGCGCGAATTCTCGACGCAGGTTCTTCCGACCGTGCTGTGCGGCACCTCGACAAAGTGACCGCGATGGGCCAATTGCGGGTCCGCCGCCAAGTCAAACGTATTCTGCACGGTATAAGCGGCGACCCCCACCGCCTGAAGTTTACGCTCGATCGCCTGGGGTTCGAGGTGACGGGTCCATGCGCTGATCGCGAGATCAAGGGCGGCGCGATCGTTTTGCCGGCCGGCGAAAGTTCGGTAGCGCGAATCCTCCGCCAGGGCCGACTGCTCCATCGTCGCGCAGAGCGCCCGCCATTGATCTTCCGTCCGACAGGCGATCGCCACCCACCGGTCGTCACCCGCTGCCGGGTAAACGCCGTGCGGCGCATACGTGGCGTCGTAGTTGGCGACCGGATTATATTCGCGGCCATTGACGGCGTTATCGACGAGCGGAACCGTCAGGAAGTGCAGCGCCGACTCGGCCTGCGCCTGGTCGATATACTGCCCCTCGCCCGTCAGTTTGCGATGGATCAGCGCGGCCATCAGGGCGGCCAGGCCGAAGCGCGGCGCGATATAGTCCGTGTAGGCGCTGAAGGGTCCCGAGGGTGTTCGGTCGGGCCATCCCACCAGGTTGTAGAAGCCGCAGAGCGCGGCCGCCAGATTGCCAAACCCCGCAAAGCGCGCGAGCGGCCCGGTCTGACCCATCAGGCAACTGCTGATCATGATGATGTCCGGCTTGATCTTGCGCAGCGCGTCATAATCCAGGTCCCACGCCTTCATCGCCTTGGGCGAAAATGAATCGGTGACGACATCCGCCCAGCGCACGAGGTCGTGGACGACGGCGCGCGCGGCCGGTTTGCCCATATCCAGCGTGATCCCGTATTTGCCCGCGTTATTGTTCCACCAAAGGGCGGAGCCCTCCTGGGTGACCTGATTATCCTTGAAAGGTCCGACCGTGCGCACCGGATCGGTGCGGGTGGTGGCCTCGACCCGCACGACCGTTGCGCCGTAGTCGGCCAGGTTGCGCGTGATCCCGGGACCCGCGAGCACCCAAAAGAAATCGAGGACTTTGACGTCCGTCAGCGGTAACTTTGCAGCCATCAGATGATCCCTTTGCGCGCCAAGTTCGCGATTTCTTCGCTGCTCAGGCCCAGCTCCGCACCGAGCACTTCGCGATTATGCTCCCCGACCATCGGAGCACGCCGCCGATAGGTAATCGGCTTCCCGCTGAAACGCGCGAACGGTCCCGGATAGGTCAGGCCCGCGCCGCTGGGATGCGCCACCGTCTGCCAGTACTCGCGCGCGATAAACTGCGGATTCTGCCGCACGTCTTCGATCGTTGCGATCGGCGCTATCAGCAGATTGTTGGCCCGCGCGATCTCGAACAGCTCCGCCTTGGTCCGGGTCATGAGGAAGGCCGCGATCACTTGTTTATTGCGCTCGTAGTTCGCCATCGACTCCTCGCCCGAGAGCAGCTTGGCGCCGTAGCCGATCCAGTCGGTATCCTTCATCGCCCGGTCGCAGGCGCCCTGCTCGAACATATGGTCGACCAGCCTGCGCGAAAAAACCCCGATCGCGGCGCCGAAGAGAAAGACGCACGATACCAGACCGTCCTTGCAAGGCCAGACCAGCGGCACCCGGATCGGCCCCATCTTGGCGCCACCCGCCATCCGGCGAGTCTCGTCGCTGTTGCACAGCGCAGCCAGCGACGTCGATTGACCGGCGAGCCCGATACTTTCCTGCGCGGCGACGTCGATTTGCTGGCCTTCGCCCGAGCTGAGCCGCTCGTAGTACGCGATGAGCGCGGCGCCGGCCGCGTCGGCGCTGGCGTGCAGGTAGGCTTGCGGCACGCTCATCCGGATGGGCGCGCGATCCTCGTCGCCCGAGAGGATCAGCACGCCGCCCGCCGCCATCAGGATCAGGTCGCTGTCCACGTAGCCGGCCCTGGGCCCATCCTGGCCGAAGGGCGTGATCGAGACGTAGACCAGCGCCGGATTAACCTCGCGCAAGGCCGGGTAATCGAGCGCGCGGGTCGCCATCGTGCCGGGATTCTCCGACTCGATCAGAAAATCGGCCCGGGCGGCCAGCCGCCGCAACAGCTCGCGGCCCTCGGGATGCTCGAGATTGAGCGTGATCCCGCGCTTATTGCGATTAAAGGCCAGCCAGCCGATCGCGTTCTCCGGTCCGGGCACGTCGTAGACATACGGCCCCATCGCGCGGGCGGGCGAGCCACCGACCGGCTCGACCTTGATTACGTCGGCGCCCAAATCCCCGAGGATCTGCCCGCAGAGAAAACCCCGTTCCGTGCTCAAATCGAGCACCCGGCATCTGCTCAGCATGCTATTCGACCCGCTGATCGAGTTGCAGGATTATCCCGTCCGGATCCTCGAACAGGCAGGTCAGGAATTTCCGGCCCGGCTTTTCGCCATAGCCGCCCGAATCGGTCTCGGCCGGTGGCACCAGAATTTTGACCCCTGCCGCCTTGAGCTTGGCGTGCAACGCGCGGATATCGTCGACCCACCAGGAGAAATGCGAAATGCCGACCTGATCAAGCTTGATCGCCTCGCCCGGCGTGCCGCCCGGCCGTTCCGAGAGCACGAGAAAACCGCCGGTCGCGCCTTGGCCATAATGCAGATGGGCCGCGCGGCGCTGGCCCTTGGCGGGATCCGCATAGAGGCTGGGCATCCCGCCCGTCGGCTGCGTTCCGTCGAAACGGACCTCGAGTCCGAGCAGATCGCGATAAAACTTGAGCGAGCGCTCCATATCGCGCACGCCGATCGCCACGTGTGATACTCCGTTCATGGCTTATCTCCCGCGTCAGATTTGCTAATAGCGACCGCGCGATTAAACTCCGACTCGCGGGCTTTTGGCAAACGGTAGAGAGGACGAAGCTGAGGGCCGCAGAGAAGGGGGGAAGGCATGACCAAGTCGGAACGAGCGGTCGGCACGGTACGGCGGCCGATTACCTTAGCGCTCGTGGCGGCGCTCGTCTGCTGGATGCTCGCACTGGCTGCGCGCGACGTTCGGGCCGAGAGCGCCGCGCAAATACCTATCTCGAAAGCTCCCGAATTGCTGAAGCTAGCCGACCAGGCTGGGTTCAAGACCAAGGAGCTTTCCCACTGCGAGCGTAAGCTGCTCCGTTTGGCACCGATCGGCAAGTTCGCGGTCTGCGGCCCTAACATGAATGACAAAGACCCACAGAATGACCCGTCGAAAAGCGATAAATGGGCGCCGTCACGGCAGATTCGCGCGGAACTGATTCGATGGCTCTGCGTTGATGAGGCAGCCCGCAAGCTCATAGATCCGAAGGGAATCCGCATCTATGGCGCAAAGGTGATGGACCCGCTCGACCTCGACTTCGTTTCGGTGCCGTTCCCGATTTGGATCGTGAAGTCGCGAATCTTAAGCCCGATGTCGCTGGAGGAGGCCAACATCGAAGCGTTGAACATGGGCGGCACATGGACAGGGCCTATTACTGCGGACCGTCTCACAACGCGCGGCCCTATTTTTTTGAGATACGGCTTCCACGCCGAGGGTGGAGTCGATCTGCAGCGTGCTACCGTGGGGGGCGATCTCGATTGCCATGACGCAATTTTCATCAAACAACACCCCAAAACCCATGGCTTCGCATTAAATGCCGACCGCATTAAGGTGGCGGGGAATATTTTCCTTCAGAACTCAAAGGCAACAGGAGAAGTTTGGCTGCCAGGTGCGACTGCGGGCGGCAACCTGGAGGTCGACAACGGGATCTTCAGCAACCCAGGCCGGAGGGCACTGACTGCCGATGGCGTAACGGTGGCAGGCTACGTTTTTCTTCGGTGGGGATTCACTGCAATGGGCGAAGTCAGACTCCTCAGCGCCACGGTCGGTAGCGATCTCGATTGTCGCGGAGCGATTTTCACGCCGGGAAGTAAACTTAATGCCGAGCGCGCTCGGATATCGGGAGAATTCTGGTGGACCGGGATTTCAGACGGCTCGAACAGCGCGGACACGGACCACGTGAACCCGAACGTGCGGCTTGACCTAACAGGAGCACACGCCGCGTCCGTGACAGACGACGAGAACAGTTGGCCTGAACACTTGGCTTTGAACGGGTTCACTTACGACCGTTTTGAAATAACAACCGATACTGGCGCCGCTGTCCCCCGAGATGCGGACTCGAGGCTCGCGTGGCTCCATCGTCAGGACAGCAGCCGAGGTCTGGCGACGCAGCCATACGAACAACTCGCCAAGGTTCTCGACAGCGAGGGCGACGAACCGGGCGCGCGTCAGGTCCGCATCGCGATGGAAGATGATCTCCGCACAAGGCTTCCCTGGTATCGGCAGATTTGGCCCTGGGTTCTGAAATGGACCATCGGTTATGGCTACGAGCCGTGGATCGCGCTGTGGTGGGCGCTCGGGTTCGTGCTCTTAGGCTACCCATTATTCGCCCTCGGCTATTGTGTCGGCGTAATCGGGCCAACCGACCATGACGCTTTTGTGGATTTTCAGCAGGCCAAGCTGTCACCGGCCTATCTGCCTTTCAGCGCCTGCCTTTTCTCCCTCGACACGTTTCTGCCGATCGTCAATCTTGGCCTGAAAGAGCGCTGGATGCTTAACCCGAACTTGGCGCCGCCCGCGAACGTTCGGAATCGATTCCCCCACTTGGCCAGATGGCTCGAACCCGCTTTGCGAACTTACTGGTTACTTCACGTCTTTGCCGGCTGGGTCCTGATCACTCTGTTCGCGGCCGGGTTCACGGGCATCATCCGCCGCTGATGTCGCGCGATCATCGGGACTCATCGCGACTTCGACGCTTTTCCGCGTTTGCCGCGACGATCGCCGCAAAACCAGCCTATAACGAAGTCTTAAAACCTTGGGCCGGGCCGGGAACGGCACAGCCGCTCGTCTTGCGGCCTTGCCCGCGGCATGCGACCATCTTACCGGTAGTCTTACCATGAGCACCGTTACCAGGCTGTCGACGAAGGGCCAGATCGTTCTGCCCAAGGCGCTGCGCACGGCCCATCGATGGAACCCCGGGACGGAGTTCATCATCCAGGAACGCGACGAGGGCATTCTGCTCAAGCCGCAAGCCGCGAGGGCCGCGCGGACTTGGGAATCGCTCATCGGCTGTGTTCCTTACACCGGTCCGCGGAAAAGCGTCAAGGAAATGGATCAAGCGGTCGCGGCCGAGGCCCGGTCGCGCAAGTGACGGCGCTCGATACGAACGTGCTGGTTCGTATAATAACCAACGACGATAATGCTCAAGCCGCTCGTGCCGCGGCGTTTCTGCGTGTGCAGGAGCGGGTCTTTATCCCGAAGACCGTCCTGCTGGAACTCGAGTGGGTGCTGCGGAGCGCCTACCGGATCGGGCCGGCGACGATTGCTGCCGCTCTGCATAACGTTCGGCGGGTGGCGAACGTCGAAATCGAAGACGAGGCCGCGGTGACCCAAGCGCTCGAATGGTACGAGCACGGGATGGATTTTGCCGACGCTTTGCACGTCGCGACCGCCGGTCGCGAGCGGCGTTTCGCCACATTTGATAATCGGTTGCGCCGGAAGGTTCGCCAGCTTGGCGCGGGTGAACTGGCCGAGATTTGAAACCTCCCCCCGCTGTCTTCGCGGATTCTAAGGCCAGGTGATCGCCCACATTCTGCGGACAGTTGTGCTTCTCCCGAATAAAAAGTATGATTTTTCTGGGTTTTAGCGGACCGGCTTTAGTCGGCTGACTTAGGCGGATTAGCAGATTGTTTACCGGAATTATCGAGGACCTCGGCTCCGTCGCGAGCATCAAGCATACCGACGGCGGGGTCATAATCGCGATCCGCACCAAACTGCCCCTCGCGCGGATTACGATCGGCGAATCGATCGCGGTCAACGGATGCTGCCTGACGGTGACTCGCAAGGCCCGCGGCACCTTCAGCGCGGACGTCTCGGCCGAATCGCTCCGCCGGACCGTGCTCGGCGACCTCCAGCCTGGCGACCGCGTCAACCTCGAACGCTGCCTGACGCTCGAAAAGCTGCTCGGCGGCCATATGGTGTCCGGCCATGTCGACGGCGTGGGCCGTATCGCCGCGATCGAGCCCGAGGGTGACTCGCGTCTCTACACCTTCGAGGTCGGGGCGCTGCTCGCGCGTTATCTGATCGAGAAGGGCTCGGTCGCGATCGACGGGATCAGCCTGACCGTCTTCGATATCCGCAGCCGCGGCGCCGCCGCCCGCGCCGGGCGCGCCAAGGGGGCCGGCGCGGCCTTTACGTTCAAAGTCGCGCTGATTCCGCATACGCTCGCCGTCACCACGCTTGGCTTCAAGCGCCCCGGCGATCGCGTCAATGTCGAGAGCGACCTGCTGGTGAAATACGTCGAGCGCGTTGCCGCGCCCTATCTGTCTGGACGCAACGGCAAGCGCGGCGCGAAGGCCGGGATCGCGGCTGTTACACGCGCCGCCGCCGTGGGAGGCCTGCCGTCATGAGCCTGATGCAGATACCGCGCAAGATCGAGTACGCTTTGCGCGCGATGATCCATCTTGCCGACAACCCCACCGGGGTCGCGCGCGGGATCGAGATCGCGCGCAGCGAGCAGATCCCCAAGTATTACCTGGAAAAGGTTATCCGCGATCTGATGCGCCGGGGACTCGTGCGCGCGCGGCGTGGCCCGGGCGGAGGCTATCAGCTCGGCCGCCCCGCCGAAACGATCTCCTTCCGTGACATTATCGAGGCCGTCGAGGGTCCGATCACGCTGAATCTCTGCGTCGAGGGCGGCAACATCTGCAACCTGCAGCCGGCCTGCCGGATGTTTCGCGTGTGGGAGGAGGGCCAGCGCGTCCTGCTCAACGTTTTTTCGCGCACGATGCTCAGCGAGGTCGCATCGTCACGGCCATCGCCCTCGTTGCTCGCGCGGCTGACCCCGCTGATGGCGCCCGCGGAAGCGCCAACCAAACTGTGACAGTAGAAAACCTCTGCAGAAGCGAAACTGTCATTCTGAACCCTTCGGCGCTCAGGCGCCTCAAGGGCAGGCTCCGTCTTTGCGGAGTGAAGAATCCCGGGATTCTTCGCGGAGTTTACCCTCGAGGAGAGCAGCGACGAAGGGCTCAGAATGACAGGATGAGCTTGTCGGACTGAATGACCGATCCGGCGGCGTCAGAGGGTGCGGCCACGCACGGCCGCGGCCCGGTCTTTACCGAGAAAACCTTCTATCTCGAGGAGTTCTACGGCAAGAGTCTGCTCTTCGCCCTGGTCCCCCCGAGCGGCGAGCGGCTGACCGAGCTCGACGCGCTGGCGCGCACGCTGCGCGAGCTCAGGCGCAATCAGACCCGCTGTATCGTGATCGCCTCGGCGGCGGCGATGCCGCGCGTAATCCGGCGGCTGGGACGGATGGCGCCGCGCGGTGAGATTCCGGCCTTCAACCCGGCGCGCGGCCTGCGCACCCGCCCCTATCCGCCCGATTCGACGATCGCGCAAATCTGGCAACGCCTGCGTGCCGGCGCGATCGTGACCGCGAATGTCACCGACGGTGACGCCGCCGACCTTGTCGTCTTCGCGCGCGAACTCGCCTCGCGCCTGCGCGTCTTCAAGCTGATCCTGCTCGAGCGCGGGGGCGGGCTCACCGGGCCCGACGACAACCGCTTGCCGTTCGTCGAGATCAAGCGGCTCCGCCGCGCGCTGGCCAACGAGCGGCTCCCGCTCCGCCGCGCGATCGTCCGCGCCGCCCGGCTCGCGATCGAAGACGGCGTCGCCTCGGTCAACCTGTGCGCGCCGCGCGACGTGTACGACGAGATCTTCAGCTTTATCGGCGCCGGTACGCTCTTCACCGAACATCAGTACGGTGACGTCCGCCCGGTTTCGATCGACGATTTCGAGGAAGTCGAGGCGCTGATCCATCGCGGGCAGGAGGACGGCTTTCTGCTGCCGCGGCCCGACGAGGAGATTGCAGGCCTGCTGCCTTCGTGCTTCGGCTACCGGGTCGGCGACGAGCATCTGGCCGGGATCGTCTCGCTGCTGACCGAGCCCTACCGGCGCGAGCACGCGGGCGAGATCACGGCGCTCTACACGCTGACCCGCTTTCAACGCGAAGGGGTGGCGGCCGAGCTGATCGGGCGTGTGCTCGGCGAAGCGCGCGCGCGCCGACTGCATTACGTCTTCGCCTGCACCGCGGAGGATCGCGCGGCACGGTTTTTCGCTCGCCTCAAGTTCCGCAAGGTCAGCGCCACGAGTGTGGCCGCCGCCAAATGGCGCGGTTACGACCGCGCGCGAATCCCGCGCCTCAGCATCTTCCGCTTCGAGCTGAAAAAACCCGCATGAGCCCCATCCGGGAACCGCGGACCTTCCGCCGCATCGCCACCGCACTGGCCCCGATTATCGCGCTCGCGGCGCTGCTCAGTCTTTATCGCCTCGGGGGGGCCGACGTCTGCGGTTTCAACGAGGCGGTCGAGGGCGTCTTCGTGCAGCAGATGGTCGAGCATGGCGCGTTGCTCTTCCCGCTCGACAACAGCCGCGCCCCGCTCTACAAACCGCCACTCTTCCATTGGACCGCGACCGCGCTCGATCACGTGATCGGCGCCAAGCGCGTGACCCCGCTCAATCTGCGGATGACCGCGGCGCTCTATGCGATCGCGGGGGTCGCGCTCACGATGTGGTTCGCGTACGACTTTCTCGGCCTCGCCGGCGCGACCGTGGCCGGGCTGGTCCTCTGCGGCTCGTATCAATATCTGGAGAACGCGCGCGTCGGCCGCGTCGATATGACGCTCTGCTTTTTTGAGACGCTGGCCCTGTTCGCCTTCGCCTGGTGGCTCACGCCCGGCCACGATGACGACCCATCGCTACGCCTTGCGGGCCAGGTTGAAGCTCGCTCGCCGGCGGGCGACGCGGCTCTACGCTATTTCTTCGCCGGCGCGCTGGGTCTCGCGGTCCTTGCCAAGGGGCCCGTCGGCGCGCTGGTGCCCGCTATCGCCTGCGGCCTCTTTATCCTGAGCGAAAGACGCTTCGGCGATCTGCGCCGCCTCGCGGGGCCGCTGGCGCTCGCAATTATAATCGGGTCGAGCTGGTACGCCGCCTGCTACTTCAGCGGTCATTCCAGCTTTCTCCACCGCCAGTTGAGCAGCGAGAATCTCGGCCGTTTCCTCGGCCTGCTCGGCACGATGGCGCCGTGGTACTACCTGAAACCGCTACTGCTCAACTCCGTCCCGCTCAGCCTGATCGCGCCGTTCGCGGTCTTCGCGGCGCTGCGGACGCCTGGCGGCCGGGCGGCCCATGAACGATCCCGCGCCGATGTTGCGGCGCGCCTCTTTGCGATCTTCTGGCTCGTGACGGTGATCTTCTTCAGTATCGCCGCCTACAAACGCCGCGCTTATCTGCTACCGCTGTGGCCGGCAACAGCCGTCATGATCGCCTGGTGGGGCGATTCGCTGGCGCGCTCCGGCGAGCCGCTGCATTTCGCCTGGGCGCCGGCCTGGTCCGATAATCTTCCCTTCCGGCATCTCGCGCGGCGCGCGGTCATCGCCGTTTGCGCGGGGGCGATCCTCTTCAATCTCTTCTACCTGCCGCGCAAGGCGATCCGCGATTGTGGCAACGATTCGATGCGCGCGACGGCCACGCAGATCAACCGGATCGTCGGCCGTGACGAGCCGCTCTATTCCTACAAGCTGGGCGACGAGCCGGCGACGTTGCTCTTCTATCTCGATCGCGACGCCCCGCCGATCACGACGCGGCTCGGCGACGCGCCACCCGGCTACGTGATCGCACCCGCGGATGTATGGCGGGCGGAACAGGGCTCCGCCCCCGAGTGGACGCCGGTCTTCACGTCCAGCTCGGGGAATCCGCGCGTCGTGCTGCTCCGGCACGGCGCCGCCCTCGCCCGCAGCTTCGACAGGTAGGGCGAATAATCAAGGCGCCGCGGAGTGAGATCGAGCGTCCGGTTCGATCCTGACCTCCGCGCTTGATTGTTTGGTCGATGCGTCACCCGCGAAGGTAGACTGGCTACCCGATTGTGCTACGGAGCTCAGGTTTCCGCCGGCAATGTCTTGGGGTGTCGCGATAGACAGGCACGATAAGAACATGTTACCAAAGGGCCAGTTTAGGTCGATTAAGCTCTGTTCCGAACATCAGGAGAGTGACGTGCAGCATTCGAACGGTATTAATTTGCGAGGAAAACAGGCGATGATTAGGGGTTCCAAGTTGATAGCGGTTGCCGCAGCTGGCCTTGCTGTGGGGCTTGACGCCTGCATCGCGATGGCGCAGCCCAGCGCGCCGACGCATGCCGCGTCCGCGGCGACACGGGCGCGAGTGGTGGCCAACTACGGCAAGCTGCCGATCAGCTTCGAGCCGAACGTCGGGCAGGTCGCGGGCGGGGCTGGGGCGAGCGACGTGAAGTTTCTCTCCCGCGGCAATGGCTACACCCTGTTTCTCGATCCGCACGAGTCGATCGTGCGGCTCCGTCGCGAGGCGACATCGGCCCACAAGCAGGTGGGCGTAAAACAATTGGCGGCGCGTCCGGCGAAGGGCGGAGCAAGCGTCACGAGCGAGGTCGTCGATATGAAGCTCGTCGGCGCACGGCCCGCGCCGCAGGCGGTCGGGCTCGAGGAGCTCCCGGGCAAGGTCAATTACTTCCGCGGCCGCGATCCCAAGAACTGGCATGCCGATATCCCCACCTACGCGAAGGTCAAGCTCGAGCAGGTCTATCCGGGGATCGACCTCGTCTATTATGGCAATCAGCAGCAGCTCGAATATGACTTCGTGGTCCAGCCGGGCGCCGATCCCCGCGCGATCCGGATGGACGTCGCGGGATTGAGTGCGGGCAAAGGTGCGCACGCCGTCGCGCCGCGGATTGATCGCAACGGCGATCTGGTGCTCGCCGCGGACAACAGCGAAGTGCGCTTTCACAAGCCGGTCGTTTATCAGCCTGACGGCGTGTCGGCGCGCAAGCCAGTCGACGGGAACTTCAAGCTGGACAAGGGGCAGGTGACTTTCCAGGTGGCGTCGTACGATCGCGGCAAGCCGCTGGTGATCGATCCCGTACTGGGCTACTCGACCTACATCAACAACACGGCGGTCGATGAAACGTCGGCCGGGATCGCGGTGGATAGTTCGGGCAACGCCTACGTCGCTTCGGAGACCGACACGACGGACTTCCCCACTACGTTGGGCGCCTACCAGGCGAATCACGCCAGCGGCGACGACAGCGACGCCACGGTCTTTAAGCTCAATCCATCCGGCACAGCCTTGGTCTATGCGACCTATCTCGGTGGAACTGGCGAGGATTCAGGTGAAGCGATTACGGTGGACGCGGCGGGTGAGGCGATCGTGGTCGGCTATACCTGCTCGCTCGACTTCCCGGTGACCGCGGGCGCCTTCCAGACCACGCCGAACGCGAATCTCGCGGAGTGCAACGGCGAAAATATGTTCCTCACCAAGTTCAGCGCCTCCGGCTCCTCCCTGATCGGTTCGACTTATCTGGGCGGGAGCGTCAGCGACATCGCGTATGCCGCCGCCCTCGATCCTTCCGGCAACGTGTACGTCACCGGCTTCAGCTGCTCACCGGACTTTCCGGTCACCCCCGGAGTTATAGAACCCACCTTTGGTGGAAGCGTGAGCGACGGAACTTGCGATGGCGTCGTCGCGAAACTTAATCCGACGCTCACGGCGTTGACCTATTCTACTTATCTCGGTGGCGCCTCAGACGGCTCGCTATCCGGCATCGCGGTGGACGCCGCGGGCGACGCCTACGTTGCGGGCTACACCCTCGCGTCAGGTTTCCCGGTGACGCCGGGGGCCTTTCAAACCACTTTCGTCGGCAACGGCGCGAATCAGGCGTATGATACCATCGTGGCGAAGTTGAATCCGACCGCGACCGCGCTGCTCTATGGGACCTATATCAGCGCAGGCGACGACGCCGCCTACGCGGTGGCGATCGACAAAGCGGGCGACGCCTACATCACCGGCGATGCCGCCGAGAGCAACTTCCCGGTAACGCCGGGCGCCTACCAGACGGTCTATGGCGGCGCGGGCGTCAACGGGGTCGGGGACGTGTTTGTGTCGAAGCTCAATCCGTCGGGTTCCGCGCTGATCTATTCCACTTACATTGGCGGCGCCGAGGATGATTCGGGGTATGGGATTACGGTTGACAGATTCGGCGGCGCCTGGGTGGTAGGCGCTACCGATTCATCGAATTTTCCGGTGACCAGGAACGCGATCCAGAGCGCCTACGCCGGGCCGGACATCAGCGGGGCCGGCACCACTTTCTTTTACGGCGACTTGTTTGTGCTGCGGCTGAACGCGAAGGGCTCCGCCTTGAGCTTCTCGAGCTATCTCGGCGGCTCGGGCGACGACGAACCCGGGTATAACATCGTGCTCTATCCGTCGACCGCCATCTATATCGCCGGCACTACAACGTCCACCGATTTTCCGACCACCAGCGGAGCATTCAACGCGACTTGTTCCGGGGATTATTGCGGGGATTACCAGAACTTTATCACCAAGATCATACCTGGCTCGACTGACAACGCGGCGTCCAGACGCGCGCGACCCAAGGCTACCGGCAATCACGCTGACCTGCGCGATTTGCAGGCCGCCGACCCGGATGCCGGCGAACGTCGTGGACCACATCGGAATTGACCCGGCCTGAATTGATCAGATGAATCCACTTGCCGGCGGGAGCTCAGGCTCCCGCCGGCAGTCACGTCAACCGCTCTGCGACCATTCGCCCCGTCCTGTCATTCTGAGAATGTGTGAATTGTTCGATTAGTGCAGGAACATCTTCAATTTGTCATCCTGAGCCGGCGAGCAGCGCGAGCCGTGTCGAAGGACCTACGCGCAGCGCCACTTGAGCAGAGTTTCCTACGGGCTGTCCGAACCCTGCTCCGTGTAATTCGTCTCGGCATCAGTCGCGTTGCGATGCGGCCCCAATTCCTCGGGCTTAACTCGCCGTCGCATGATGGGACCACGTAGCCGTAGCGCAACCGGCCCCGTTTCGCGATGGCGCCGCTGGAGGTCGCGCAGGTAGAGCACGGTCTGCCAGCGCTCGGTCGATGACATCGCGTCGTCATACGCCGGCATCCAGACCCCGCCGTTGCGGATATAGCCATAGACATAGCCGTCGGGGAACGCCCGGATCACACCGAAGAGCAGATTGGCCGGCGGGTGCCGCAGCAGATGGGCCACCGGGCCGTTGCCCTGGCCGGTCGCCCCATGACAAGGCGCGCAGTTCGTCTCGAAACGTTCCTTGCCGTGCACGAGATTCTCGAGCGTCGGCGTCAGCGGGTTGTGCATCTTGAGGGTCATCACTTCGAGCTTGAGCGGCGGCAGCGCCGGTTCACTCGGCATCCCCGCCGGCTGGCCGAAATGCGCGTTGTAATGGGTACCGTCAATCGGCAGGACGCCGTCGGGCATCGCGCGCGGCGGCTCGGTGAAGGTCGACACCTGCGGCCCGCGATACATGTCCGTGCTCCAGGGAAAAGCGTGCGCGGCCGTGACCGTCAACGCGATCGCGCCCCCCTCGGCGATCGCGCCCAAAATCGTTTTGGCAAACTTCGGCAACCGCATCAGCTTTCGATTCCTCTGATTACGGGAATTCCCACTGCGACAGCCAGCCGCCGCCGGAACTCCTCCCAGTCCCCGCCTTCGCGGCCAAGCACCTGCGAAACGTCAAACCAATGGTTGGTCGACGGGGATTCTTCCTTCAGCTTTTCGATATTGAGCCCCATTTTTGCGATCACAGTCCAGAAATCGCTGAAACCTTGCGTCTTCGCTTTCTGATGGGATTTTTCGGCTTCTCCCGCCCGGTTGTGCGCGTTACTCCGGTCGGTCCCTCCTTTCACTTCCACTGCGACTTTGTTGTGGATCTTGCCCGGCTCGAGTTCCTCCTGAATGCGCAGGTCGGGGTCCGCGCCAAAGGTCAGCGTTACTACTCTTCCGGAGGAGTTGCGCACGGTTATACGGTTCTTCTCTTCCCGAGTAATGTTGCTCTTGACGATTTCGCGGACCGACAAAAGCAGAGCCTCGATAGCCTGTCGGCCCTTGGCGACGTTATTGCCGCCCTGAAACTGGGAGCCAATTGTGAGAAGCGTCAAGTCAGATACATCGCGTGGGTTGATATCAGGCGACATCTGCCGAACCAGGTCGGCGAGCGCTTCTCCCATGACCTCGCACAACCGGGGCAGAAGATCATTTTGTCTGGCGCCGACAATTCCTCGCTCCTCCATGCGTTTGAATTGTGCCCTTCCAGTTCCTGTTCCGTAAAAGGACTTTTGTGGCACGCCGAGGAGCAGTCGGTAATAGCCGAGCAGAGTAGGTTTCGTTTGCAGAACAATCGGGGCCGGGAAAACGTACTCGTCGCGAATCCTCGCCACGGCAAGAATTTTCTGTACGTCCTTTGGAACGTAATTTCCAAGTTGCATTCTCAAGGTATCCTGGTCGATAACCCCAAGCGCCCCGCTCAGCGCATCCCCAAGTACCGTTTTGCGCGCGGCCACGAGCAGTTGGTGGAAGCGCAGCTGCCGGGATGCGGATAGTGGCTGGATTTCGGAGCTTGTCACGAATCGGGAGCTTGCTTTGCGGACCTTCCTATTCGCATCGGTCCGACTTGCGAAAGACTAACCAATAGCAGTGTTGCCGCCGGCTGTGGTGGGCGACTTTCCATTTGGGATCCACGATTGGCCCCTTGCGCACCTTGACGATGCAATCGCAAGCGCGGAACCCTGCTTCACGCGCGGCCTGGATAAAATCAACGTGCGCCCATTGGTAGCGGTGATGATGAACATAGTCGGTGATTTTGCATAGCAGAATGCCCTGTGGGCGCAGGACCCGCCAAGCCTCGCGCAAAAACGGCGGGAAGGTATGGGAAAAGTTATATTCAAGCTCCTTTGGAACGCGCGCCCCCAGACCAAATCGCGTGCTAAAATCTTTCGACCGATCCTTACCTTGATTCGGTATGTGCGGCGGGTCGTAAACGACAACGTCGAGCGATAAACCGCGTAGCGGCATCATCGCATTGTCGGCGACGATATCGGGGTGATGCCTGGGTTCGATGTCGAGGCCCAGAACCGACCGCTTGCTGCCGCGCCAGAAGCGCCGCCCGTTTACGGTTGCATCAAGGATCCTTCGCGGCGGCTTCCGCGGATAGAAACAGAGGAGCTGCTCGATCAGATCAGCATCGTCGCCATACCAGACCGAGGCAGGCGGGGCGTACTGCTCCTCGCGCTCCATCTTCGAAGGTTCTAGCTTCATTGTCACGGTGCGGAGCCGCATTTCCGCATAATACATGAATCTGCCGCCTGGCCAGCCTGCCACACCTGGCGATCTATAAACCTGCTCCGCGCATCGAGGGTATTCCGTACTAAGTTCAACTAATGGTAGCTAAATCCTACTGCGAGATATGCGATGTCGCGCGGCTGGCGGCGCTGAGGGTGCGGGCGAGGCCGTTCAGGTCCTCGTCATTGTAGAACTCGAGCTCGATCCGGCCGGGCCGGGAGCCGCGCCGCCGCACGATCCGCACTTTGCGCTTGAGCGCCCGCTGAATCGCCTCGCCGAGCGCGAGCAGATTCGGGTCGTCGGTGCCCGTAGCGCCGCGCCCGGCGCGCGGGCCGCGCCGCGCACTCGCGATCGCTTCGGCCTGGCGCGACGAAATCTTCGCTTCCGCGATTTTGCGCGCCTCGGCCAGCTGCGCCTCGGGCGAGCTGAGCGCGAGCAGCGGCCGCACCTGCCCGCCGGTCAGCTCGCCCCGCCCGATCATCGCGAGCACCTCGGGCGGCAGCTCGATCAGCCGGATGATATTGCTCACGTACGAGCGGCTTTTGCCGATCCGGGTTGCGATTTCGTCATGGGTCAACGCGAAGTCGCGATTCAGCCGCGCGAAGGCCTGCCCCTCCTCGATCGGATTCAGGTCCTCGCGCAACAGATTCTCGACCAGCGACATCTCGAGCGCCGCGCGGTCGTCGAGTTCACGCACGATCACCGGCACGACGGTCAGTTCGGCGAGGCGCGCCGCGCGCAGCCGCCGCTCGCCCGCGATCAGTTCGTAACCGTCGCCGTCGGGACGCACGATCAGCGGCTCGATAATCCCCTGCGCCCGGATCGCGACGGCGAGTTCTTCGAGCCGGCCCTGATCGAACTGTTGCCGGGGCTGGAAGCGGCCCGCCCGAATCCGGTCCGGCGTGACCAGCTGGAAGCCGATGCCGCTCAGCTCAAGGATCGCGGCCGGTTCCGCCAAGCCGCCATTGCTGTCCTCGGCGCTGTTCGGAATCAACGCGTCGAGTCCCCGTCCCAGTGGTCGCCGATTCATGCTCCTCTCCTTTTCACACGCCTTTCCTGCCACGCTCGTCGCTACGCGCGAAGAGCGCCCGCAGACTCCATGCTTTACGATTGGCCGGTTCCGCTTGATCGTTGTCGGCCATAGTTGATCGCGCGGGGCCACCCCTAATCCGCGCCGCGAGTTCGGCGGCCAGACCGCGATAGGCGTCGGCCCCGGCCGATTTCGGATCATACTCAAGCGCCGAGAGGCCGTGGCTCGGACTTTCCGACAGGCGGACGTTGCGCGGGATCACCGCCTGAAAGACCTCGGCCGGGAGATGCTTTTCGACTTCGCGTGCGATCTCGTGGCTCAGCCGGTTGCGCGCGTCGAACATCGTCAGGACGACCCCTTCGATCCGGAGCTTCGGATTGAGCCCCTTGCGCACTTTGTCGATCGTCTTGAGGAGCGCCGAGAGCCCCTCGAGGGCGTAGTACTCGCATTGCATCGGTACCAGAATCGAATCGGCGGCGACGAGCGCGTTCAGCGTCAGCAGGCCGAGCGACGGTGGTGTATCGATCAGGATAAGGCCGTAGTCGTCGCGGACCGGCTTCAGCAGTTCGCTGAGACGCCACTCACGCCGTTCGAGTCCGGCCAGCTCGATTTCGGCGCCGACGAGATCCGGTCCCGAGGGTGCGACGAATACGTGGTCACGTGCCTTCCTGATCACGTCTGATAGCGGTAGTGAACCTATCAATGCCTCATAGATAGTTTTATGTGACGTTTTGACAGTCGATAGGCTATCTATGGGAAGTAGGCCTGAAGTTGCATTACCTTGGGGATCCAAGTCTACAAGTAGAACGTCATAGCTAGGTGATGCAAGTGCGACAGCCAGATTGATAGCGGTAGTAGTTTTACCGACACCACCTTTCTGATTTGCAATTGCGATCAGCCGCCCCACATCCACCTCGGCCCCTCGACCAATTCAGGAGAGGCGATGTTTCACGTGAAACATCGCGATGCACGACAGAATGTTTCACGTGAAACATTCTGCCGGGCGCATTCATCATAGGCGCGGGTGGATACGAAAGCAAAATCGCGATCACGGGGAATCCACAGCTTACCCCCAGGATCTGCCGAGGGTGGTGCTCGGGAGTCCTCGGGATGGGGTGTCAGATGGGCTTGCGCCAGAGCGCGAGAAGGCGGGCGGCCGGCCGCCGGTCCCGCGGGACCTCGTACCGGAGCGCCAGATGGTCGATGAGTCCGGCAGCCGCGGCGGCCTCGAGGTCGAGCGGCTGCTCGGGGGTCGCATAGAGGAGCGCGAGGCCGTGTGGGCGCAGGGCTGTGGCGGCGCTTCGATAGAAGTGGGCGGGTTTGGCGAAGGCCCGGCCGAGGACGATGTCGAAGGTCGGGGCGAGATCGATGGGCTCGCGCCGGGTCGCGTCGACCTCGACGTTCGCCAGCTCCATCGCGGCTGCCGTCACCCGGAGGAAGTTTGCCCGTTTGCGGCGGCTCTCGAGCAAGACGAAGCGGCACTCGGATGCGGCCGCCATAATCAGCCCGGGGAAGCCCGCCCCGCTGCCAAGGTCGAGCACAGACCGGCCAGGAGCGAACAGCTCGCGGAGGACCGAGCCCTCGGGCCGGGTCGCGATCAGGAGCGGCGCCAGGCTGTCTACTATGTGGAAGGTCAGCTCGGCTGGATCGTCGGGGACAGCGGTGAGGTTGATCCGGCGTCCCCAGAGCGCGAGGGCAGTGGCGAACCGCTCGACGCGCTCGAGGAGCCTAGGTGGGTCGAAGCCGGTCGGAGCGAGATACTCGGCCACCCGTTCGCGGGCCAGCCGCCCGACCTCCTCGGCACTGATCGGCGACGCGTCATCTATATCGCGGTCACGCATGATCTGGATGATGTTTCACGTGAAACATAGATCGGGAGGCGGCGCGAGACTCAGGGCGTCAGACCTCGGCCAAGCGTGACCCACCCGAGCGGAGGTGAATCGCGATCAGGGAGACGGCTGCCGGGGTGATTCCGGGCATCCGGGCCGCCTGCCCGAGCGAACGCGGACGAACCTTCGCCAGCCGCTCGCGGACCTCGGTCGAAAGGCCGCCGACCGCGGCGAAGTCCAGCGTTTCGGGGATGAGGCTGTCCTCGAGCCGCTTGAAGCGGTCGATTGCTTCGGCCTGTCGGCGGACGTAGCCCGCGTACTTCACCTGCGTTTCGAGTTCGGCGGCCGCGTCGACCTCGAGGGTAGCCGCGAGGCCCGCGAACCCGAGTACCGCCTCGTAAGGCACCTCCGGACGGCGCAGCAGCTCGAGTGCGCGAACCGGCTCGACGAGGGGGCTGGTCGCGAGCGCCGCGAGGGCGTCGTTGACGAGCGCGTTCGCCGGCACCAGCGCCGTCGCGAGCCGCGCGAGCTCGCCGTCGATACTCGCCGTCTTAGCCCGCACCCGAGCGCTCGCCTCGGCGCCGAGCAGGTCGAGCTGCTCACCCAGCGGCGCGAGGCGGCGGTCGGCGTTGTCCTCGCGCAGCGTCAGCCGGTACTCGGCGCGCGACGTGAACATCCGGTAGGGCTCGCCGCCGATTCCGCGCGTGACGAGGTCGTCGATCATCACACCGATATATGCCTGGTCGCGCCGCAGCACGACCGGCTCGGCGTCGCGCACCTTGAGCGCCGCGTTGATTCCCGCGAGCAGGCCCTGCGCGCCCGCCTCTTCGTAGCCGGTCGTGCCGTTGAGCTGGCCCGCGAAGAAGAGCCCCTCGATCAGCCGGGTCTCGAGCGAGTGGCGCAGCTGGGTCGGATCGGCGAAGTCATACTCGATTGCGTAGCCGGGACGCATGATCTCCGCATCCTCGAGCCCGGCGATTGAGCGGACCATCGCGAGCTGCACGTCGAGCGGGAGGCTCGTCGAGAGACCGTTGGGGTAGACCTCGACCGTGCCGCGGCCCTCCGGCTCGAGGAAGATCTGATGACGCGCCTTGTCGCGAAACCGCATCACCTTGTCCTCGACCGACGGGCAGTAGCGCGGCCCGCGGCTCTGGATCACCCCCGAGTACATCGGCGAGCGGTCGATCGCGGCGCGGATAATCTCGTGCGTGCGCTCGTTGGTCCAGGTGAGATGGCAGGCGAGCTGCGACTGGGCGATCCGTTTCGTGCGAAACGAAAAGGGCGGCGGCGGTTCGTCGCCAGGCTGGACTTCGAGCGCCGTGTAATCGATCGTCCGGCGGTCGAGTCGCGGGCAGGTCCCCGTCTTGAGCCGTCCGATACGGAAGCCCAGTTGCACGAGGCTCTCGCTGAGCCCCATCGCGGCGAAGTCGCCTGCCCGCCCGGCGTTGTAGTGCTTGAGTCCGACGTGCACCAGCCCCTTGAGGAAGGTGCCCGTGGTCAGGACGACCGTGCGGCCCTCGAAGGTCTCGCCGATCTGCGATTCGACTCCGCGCACCGCGCCATCCTCGACCAGCAGCCGCTCGACGCTCGCCTGCCGGAGCGTCAGGTTGGCGGCGCTCTCGATCGCCCGCTTCATCCGGGTGCGATAGGCGGCCTTGTCGGCCTGGGCGCGGCGGGCGCGGACGGCGGGACCCTTGCGGGTATTGAGGAAGCGGAACTGGATCCCGGTCTCGTCGATCGCGAGCCCCATCTCGCCGCCCAGCGCATCGATCTCGCGCACCAGATGGCCCTTGCCGATTCCGCCGATCGCCGGATTACAGGACATCTGGCCGATATGGTCGAGGTTGAGCGTGAGCATCAGCGTGCGCGCGCCCATCCGGGCCGCGGCGAGGGCGGCTTCGATTCCGGCATGGCCGGCGCCGACCACGATTACGTCGTAGAGCATGGGACTTCGCTTTTTACCTTGGACCGGACTGGGATTATGGCGCGACGGCGGCGCTTAGCAAAGCCTGATTAGTGACCGCCGATGTTTCACGCGAAACATCGCAAGTGGGGCCGAAGACCCTTACCCCCGCCGGCCTCTCGCCCACCCGTGATACTCCTTGAAGTAGCATTAGTAATCATCTTGTTGCTGACAATGGCCCGGGGGAATCCGAAAAAGCCACTGCCGGAGGTTCTGGTAGCGTGTAGGAGCAACGTTCTATATGCTATAGAGTTTATTAAGCTTGCAGAGACTCCTTAAGTGGCGGGTTCAAAATGAATCTTGAAATCGAATTCCGACCGGTAGGTGAAGGATCGAAGGCGGGCGATTGCCTGGTTATCCGACATGGAACACCGCAGGAGTACTGGGTTACTGTAGTCGACGGCGGCACACGGGACTCTGGCGCGGCACTCGTTGACCATCTTCGTGCTCTCTGTGGGAAGGACGTTAAGGTTGCGGACGTAATAGTGACGCACGCCGACCAAGACCACGCGTCCGGAATTCGTGATGTTCTCGAAGGGCTTAAGGTTTACAACCTATGGATGCACGTACCCTGGCTGCATGCGGCAGAGGCGCGGCCCTATTTCAAAGACAAGCGATTCACTGACGCTGGCTTGGCAGACAAGCTGCGCAAAGAGTATGACATCCTGAACGAACTGTTCGATCTTGCTAGTGCTCGAAATGTCGTTGTCCGCGAGCCTTTCAGGGACGCGATAATTGGACCGTTCAGGGTACTATCTCCCACTTCTTACTCATATGTTCGTCTTCTGCCTCAATTTAGCCGCACCCCGGATGCTGCAGATGAAGCGGCGCTAATCGCTGAAAACTACCTATTAGAAAAACCGAAGCAGGCGGGAGTGTGGAACCTGCTATCTGAGAAGGTTAAATCGTGGGTGGACGAAAAGTGGGACTTTGAACTGCTCCAAGACAAAGGGGTGACGAGCGCAAGCAATGAAAGCAGCACGGTCTTATACGGCGACTTTGGAGAAAAGGGTAAGGTGCTGCTTACGGGTGACGCAGGTCCTTTAGCGCTCAAATGGTCCGCGGAATATGCTGACAACAGTGGCCTACAACTTCAGAGCTTTGAATTTGTGCAAGTTCCTCATCATGGCAGCAGAAGCAACGTCGGTCCCACTCTATTGAACCGGATTATTGGACCGACTCGACCTCTGGCCGAGCGGAAGACGATAGCCTATATCTCGGCTCCAAAAGATGACGACACTCATCCGCGAAAGATGGTTGTGAATGCATTCAACCGAAGATGTAAGCAGGTATTCGCTACTCAGGGTAACTCGTTGATCTTTCCTCGTGGTTTTCAACGCACTGGCTTAAAGGACGCAACACCCCTTCCCTTCTACGCTAGAGTCGAGAACTACGAGTGAAGTGGTCTCTCTCGAGTCTCGGGTTTGATACCTATGAACGGCGTGCCCGCCTCTATCCTGGATTAATTACAATCTTCCCCGCGATTGCGGTTCCGTTGGTACTGTTTCCCCGCGCTCTTTTGCAAAACTGGGGCGCAACCCTTGTAACGGTATTCACGTACGTAGGTCTGTTCTACCTTATGGCGAATCTGGCGCGCGGCGAAGGTAAGAGGGTCGAGCCAGGATTGCTCAGTAAGTGGGGCGGATGGCCCTCTACAATTATCCTGCGTCATTCCGATCCTACGATCGATCCATACACGAAAAAAAGGTATCATCAGGCGCTGAAAAAGATCGCGCCCGATGTCCCACTCCCATCACCGGAAACCGAGGAAGCGAACCCTTTTGATGCTGATCTTGCATACAGATCCGCGACCATGAAACTTCTCGAAACCCGAAGGGGTGAGAAGTACCGTCTTATGCACGACGGAAATGCTGAGTATGGATTTCGCAGGAATATGCTGGGCCTTCGGCCTTGGGCTATAATTATTACTGTTATCGTTTGTATGGTAGTGTTACTCATTTGGTGGCACCGATTTCGGTCCGGTGCGATTTCGGAAAATCTGATTTTAGAAGATCTAGCGATCAGATGGCGAATCTATTTCCTTGTGTTTAGTGACTTGGCGGCATTGTTTTTTTGGTGCTTTTACGTACGCGAACGTTGGGTCCGTCAAGCTGCTTTTGATTTTGCGCGAGCGCTTTTTCGCACACTTGAATCGACCAACGCGCGCAGATAATTAAGATAGTAATCGACCCGCAGCAATGCGCCGCTTGACGGGGATTGCCGAGGGCTTCTATCGTAACACCATGAAAATCTACGACTCTCCGTTGGCCCCCAATCCCCGGCGCGTACGCATCTTTCTCGCCGAAAAGAACATCGACATTGTCTACGTCCACGTGGACATCTTCAAAGGTGAAAACCGGACCGTCGAGTTCCTGGAGAAAAATCCCCTGGGCGGGCTGCCCGTGCTCGAGTTCGACGACGGCACTTACCTGACGGAATCGGTCGCGATCTGCCGCTACTTCGAAGGCATGTATCCCGAGCCCCCGCTGATGGGGGTCGATCCGCGCGATATCGCCTTCGTCGAGATGTGGAACCGCCGGATGGAGCTTGAGGTCTTCCGCCCCATCGCGGACTTTTTCCAGCATACCCATCCGCTTCTCAAAGATCGGATCACGCAGATTCCGGAATTCGCGGAAATGCGCCGGGCGCACGGCCTGCAGCGGATCGAATGGCTCGATTCGATTCTGGCGCAGCGGCCGTTTATTGCCGGCGAGCGCTATACGATCGCGGATATCACCGCGCAGGTCGCGATCGACGTCGGCCTCAACATGGCCGGGCTGAAGCTGCTTGACGGCGTACGTCACGTGAAACGCTGGCATGACGCGGTCTCGAGCCGGCCGAGCGCCAAGGCGTAGCGGTCCGCCCGCCCGAGGCGGCGCTTCGCGCGGCCTCGACGGCCTCACTTGGCCGCACGCGCAGGCTCGCCCGCTCTGCCTGGACGAGAGAGCCTAGCGAAACCAAGGAGCGCTTCGCGAACCCTTCGACTTCGCTCGCGTTGCTCGCTGCGCTCAGAGTTTGTGAATTTTT
>JBKQPD010000245.1:0-46422 GCA_052145175.1 Binataceae bacterium (SeqCode)
GCAACCACTGAGGACGCCGGGATTCCCTTCGAGGGACTCAGGGCTGGCTCTCGCGCGGCAGCCACGCGCGGGAATGACAAAAGAGATGCGACGATCGTGGGAAACCCAACGATCGGCCGCGCCTATCGGTGACTAATCGCAGCAGACCGGACCGGCTACTTAGTGAATTCTCGCCGCTGATCAGTCTCCTCCCGAGATCAGAAGCTGCGTTACGAATCAGCCCCCTGTCGCGATCCTTTCCTGGTAGACGAGAATCTCAACCCGCCGATTCCTACGCCGGCCGCTCAGGGTGCTGTTGTCGGCGACCGGCTTGCTCGCGCCGTAAGAAACTACGCGAACCTGCGTCGGGTCGAGGCCCTTGTGTCCGACCAGATATCCCTCGACGCTCGTCGCGCGCCGCTGTCCGAGCTCGTAGTTGTAGTCCTCATGGCCGACGCTATCGGTATACCCGGCGACCACGAAGACGCGCTCCGGCGTCGCCGACCCGGCGCCGGTCGATCCCTCCAGATCGCCGAAGAATTGATCGATCGCGTGCTTGGCGTTCCCGGTCAAGGCAGCGGATCCGAACGCGAAGGTGGGCCCGGCGCTCGAATCCAAAACCAGCCGCCGCTCAAGGTGGAGATTGTTCATTTGGGTCTGGAGCTGCTGCTGCTGGCCCGTGATCGGGCGCAGCTGATCATTGACCCAGGAGCGAGTGGCGAGGCATCCGCTGGCGCTGAGGACCAAACCCATCCCGGCGAGTGCTCCGACCGCGACACGTACAGCGTCTGATAAATACGCGATTCGCACGGTATATCCTCCCTGCATCAACCGGAATTTCCGTTGTGATTTTCCTGCCAGTGATCCGTTTAGTTCGGCGGAGAGCCCGCCGTCAAGTTCATTACGGACGGCATAGACAAGAGAATTTTATCTTCGGCTGACGACGCCGTGCAAGTCCGCGACCTGTCTCCAACTATCACATGTTGCATTTAGTCGAGCGAGTCGCTCGATATACTTGACATAATGTTAGCGCCAACCTAAAATAGCGGCGGATGCCAAGATTTACATGCTTAAGCATATCATAAGCTGCTTAAGATATTTCTTAGAATTAAAGGCAGAAATCCATCAAGGAGAAGTCGCTGGTGGCTACTTAGGAAATAAACAAGACGAAGATGCCAAGGCATTTAATAAAGTCGCAAGGAAAAGTCTGACAGTCAAAGAGGTGATTATGAGAAAGTTAGCAACGATTCTTGGCTCTGGTTTGGTGTTCGGTCTGGTCGCGTACTATCAGCCCGCGGCCGCGCTGGCCGCGTCGCTGCCGGGTCCTAATATTTCGGGAACGGCCGCGGTGCTCGACTATGCCGGCACTGCTATAGACAGCAAGTTTGTCGCCACCACCACTTCGATTATCGCTCCCGGGGGAGGGACTACGTATATCCGCATCGGAGGAACCACGACGAATGAACCCACGGATACGGTGGTACTCAGGGGTGCGAAACTCGGCGGCGCGAGTGGCAATCTCATCGTGACGGTGGGAGGCAAGACCCTCACCACCGACGAATGGAGCGAGACCGTCGACTGGACGGGCAACGTTACGCTGAAGGCCGTGATCAGGGAGGAAGACTGACCAGAGCTGACTCCGCTTCTGCATCCGCGGAAACCGCCCTGGCCTCGACCGTTCATCCGGCCCGCGAGGTCGATCTGACCCCTCCGCGCTGAAAGCGCGTCGCCCCAACGAAGCTGACGATTTAAAAACGGCGGGCGGACCCTGCGGTCCGCCCGTCTATGATTCAGTATCTATCTACCAGCGGCGGCCTCCGCCTCCGCCGCCACCACCTCCGCCGCCAAAGCCCCCACCTTCGCGACCGCGGCCACCGCGGCCGCCGCCACCACCGCCGCCCGGACGACGATCACCGCCGCGCGGTCCGCCCGGACCGCCGCCCTCGCGCGGACGCGCTTCGTTCACACGAATCGCACGGCCCTTGAGTTCGGTCTGGTTGAATTCCTCGATCGCCCGTGCGGCTTCGTTGGAATCCGCCATCTCGACGAAGCCAAAGCCTCGCGACTGGCCCGAAAACTTGTCCATCACCACCGTGGCAGTGTCGACCTTGCCCGCCTGAGAGAAAAGCGCTTCCAGGTCTTCGTTGGTCACCGAGTAGGCGAGGTTGCCTACATACAACTTCGTGGGCATTCGTGCCCCTCCTTGCGTCTAGGCCGGGAAGCAAAAACCAGAAAAACCCGACGGCGGGCTTAAATGAGTGAAGCTCCGGGCAGTTACACTTTTCTATTTTTAATCCATCAAAAGAAAAAAGTCCATAATCGAAATTCAAACTGAGGTCGTTTCCGCTAGCCAGGAGTTATCCCGTGCTTAGACAAATATGTTAGAGAAATCTATGCCTTACATCACGGCGGACGATGGCGTCAGGCTCTATTACGAAGAAGCCGGCGCGGGAACCCCGCTGGTCCTCGTGCATGAGTTCGCCGGTGACTATCGCAGCTACGAGCCGCAGATGCGTTATTTCGCGCGACGCTACCGATGTATCGCGTATAACGCGCGCGGCTATCCGCCCTCCGACGTCCCCGATGAGCCGGAGCGCTATTCGCAAGCCCGGGCCCGCGACGATATCCGCGCCGTGCTCGACGGCCTCGCGATCCCGCGCGCGCACGTCGCCGGGGTATCGATGGGCGGCTTTGCGACCCTGCATTTCGGTCTCGCGTATCCGGAGCGGGCGCTCGCACTCGTGATCGCCGGATGCGGTTACGGCGCCGACCCGGCCCGGCGCGAGCAGTTCCAGCATGAGGCCGAGGCGGCCGCGCGACGGTTCGAGACGCTCCCGCCGGCGGAGTCCGCCGCGAGCTACGCCCTGGGTCCGACGCGGGTGCAGCTGCAGAACAAGGATCCGCGCGGCTGGGAGGAGTTCCGCCGGATGCTCGCCGAGCACTCGGTCCTTGGCTCCGCGCTGACCCTGCGAGGCGTCCAGAAGCAACGGCCCTCGTTGTATGAGCTGGTCGAGCAGATGCGGCGGATGACGACGCCGGCGCTAATCATGGCCGGCGATGAAGACGAACCCTGCCTCGAGGCGTCAATCCTGATGAAGCGGAATATCCCGACAGCCGGACTCGCGATTCTGCCGCGCACCGGTCACGCGCTGAATGTCGAGGAACCGGCGCTGTTCAACGCGATCGTCGCGGAATTCTTCCATCAGGTCGAGGCCGGACGCTGGACCTCGCGCGACCCGCGCTCGCTCGGCAGTCGTATCCTGTAGAGGCTCGCGCGGGTCTCTTTATTCTGACGCAGCTCGCAGCGCTTGATTTTGGCCGCGCGTCGCAGACTCCGCCGCCCCCCGTGCTCGTTCCGCTTCGCTCCACTAGCGCGCTCGCTCGGCAGCCGTATTCTGTAGCGCCCTGTGATTAGCGGGCCTCCGACCACTCGTCGCCGCTATTCGCGTCCTTTGAGTCGTGATCGTCGCGGCTGCTGGCAGCGTCATCGTCGACGCGGCGGTCATCGCTGTTGACTTCGATTGTACTGGTCGAGCCGCTAGTGCCGCCGCCGATCGGATTCGTATACGACGAAGGTGGCGGCAGCGTAGATGACGATGGCCCGATGTTGCCGCTGCTCTGCCCAATGGTCGTGCCATATTCGCCCATCGTCTGCGCGCTGGCGGGCGCGGCGCCGAAGACCAGCGGTGCCGTCAGAATCAGCGCGGCTGAGCCGGCCCGAAGCACGATAAGATTGATTTTTCGCATTCGCCCTCCCCCTTGATCCGATTGACTCAACGATAATCCGGCGCCACTGCTAGCGCAGCGCTTTTTTTCGTGGCGTGCGGCGAACGATTGGCGCAGGTCCGGGCGCAACCTGATGCGACTAATCCTCGGGGATGAGCCGGTTCATTTTGCGTGGCGGTCGATGATCCAGACGGTCATGTCCCACGCGTTCCTGATGCCGATTACCAGCAGGATGAGCAGGCTGAACGCAAGCACGTCGAGGCTGCCGGCGTCATGTGAGGTGAGACTGAGGCCAGCGCCGAGTACCGCCAGGTACGCGACGAGCGGCAGGAAGGTGTACCAGAGGCGATCGATCAGGTCGATCGTGGGCATCAGGCCGTGCTTGGCCATCCTGTGCCAAATCCAACCCGCGTAACCTGATCCGGTTAGACCGGCCAATATCATAAAGATCCCCAGCGAACGCCAGGTCTGGGTGGGCGCGCTCGCGATCAGGCAAATGAACAGCACCGCGCTGAAATGCACGACAGTAGGCGACAGGAAGGAGCGGATGCCGACCTGATGAGCCCGCGTGAAGACGCCCGCGCCAATCGACGCCGCCACGAACATCAGACCCACTAACGTCGCTCCGGCGGCGCCGATAAGGGTGTAAAAGTCGTGCCACTGGCTCAGGGTTGCGGCGAGCGGGGCTTGCATCAGGCGCATTATCGCGCGCGACACGCGGCCGCCGCCAGCTTCGCAGGTTGATCAGTTCGCGAGCCGGTTCAGACCGTCGAAGGCGGCGTTCTTGTAGCACTGCGCGAGGGTCGGGTAGTTGAAGACCGTATCGACGAAATAATCGACCTTGCCACCCATCGCGAGGACCACCTGGCCGATATGCACCAGTTCGACGGCGCCCTCGCCGATGATATGCACACCCAACAGATCGCGGGTTTCACGATGGAACAGCAGCTTTACGAAGCCGATACTGTCGCCGACAATCTGTCCGCGCGGCAGCTCGCGATAGGGCGCCTTGCCGGTTTCATACGGGATGTTCAGCTCGGTCAGCTCCTCCTCGGTTTTGCCGACGAAAGAGATTTCCGGGATGGTGTAGATGCCGTAGGGAAAATGCTGGCGCGAATGGGTCGCCTCCTGACCAAAGGCGTGACAGACCGCGAAGCGCCCTTGCTCCATCGAGGTCGACGCGAGGCTCGGGAAGCCGACGACGTCGCCCGCCGCATAGACGTGGGGCACGGCGGTCTGAAACCATTCATTCACCGCGATCCGGCCCCGGCCGTCCGCCGTCAGACCCGCCGCGTCCAGTCTGAGCGACTGGGTCGCGCCGGTACGGCCGACGCTGCACAAGACCTTGTCGCTGACGATCTGCTTGCCGCTGACGAGACTGGTCTTGACGTGTTTGCCCTTGGCGTCTTCGCTTACCTCGACGCGATTTACCTCTTCGCCGAGGCGCAGGAGCACACGTTTTTCGCGCAGATGGTAATGCAGCGCCTCGATCACTTCCGCGTCGACGAAAGGCAGTAGTCGCGGCCGCTTGTCGACGATCGTCACGCGCACCCCCAGCGCGGCGAACATGCTCGCGTACTCGCAGCCGATGACGCCCGCGCCAATCACCGTCAACGTCTGCGGGATATGCTTCATCTGCAGGATATCGTCGCTCGAATAGACACAACTGCCGTCGAGCGGCATTTGGGGGTCGTACGTCGCTTCGGTGCCGGTAGCAATCACGACGAAGGAGGTCGACACAGTACGTTCGCCGCGCCCTTCACCAAAGTTCACGAGCACCGTGTGCGGGTCGACGAACGCGGCCGCACCATGCACCAGCTCGACGCCGTTGCGTAGCAGCTGATGGCGCATCACGTCGACCTCGTGCCGCACCACGGGCTCGACGCGCAACAGCAGGTCCTGGAGCGTAATCTTTTCCTTGACCTTGTAGGACTCGCCGTAGATGCCGTGTTCGCGATGGCCGGAGAGGTAGAGCACGGCCTCACGCATCGTCTTGCTGGGGATCGTGCCGACATTGACGCAGATGCCGCCGACGATCGCTTTTCGTTCGATCAGCATCACCTGTTTGCGGAGCTTGGCGGCCTGGATAGCCGCGTGATGGCCCGCCGGGCCTGATCCGATCACCACCAGATCGTAGTCGAATTCCCCCATGTCAGGGTCCCCCGCTCACGTCCCCGCGTTCCGAAGTCCGAACCAAGGCTGATGGGATGGCGGCAAGCGCCGCCCAGACTCCCTCGTCGGCTGTGATCAGGCTTTCATATTGCGCCGCGCGAAGCCACGGCGTTTTCGTTGTCGTTGCAATCGCGCGTTTTCAGCCGCTTCAATGAGCTGTTGTTGGCAGCTGGTTGGGGCGACCGAGCGCGTATAGCTGCCGTCGCTGAGCAAAGTCCATTGGCATCGATTCGGCTCGAGCTGCGAATCGATCAACGTGCGCAGCTCGCGACGGAGTTTCGGATCCTCGACCGGCACGACGACCTCGACCCGGCTCTCGAGATTCCGCGTCATCGCGTCGGCGGAACCGATCAGGTACTCCTCGGCGCCGCCATTGCGGAAGTAATAGATCCGGCCGTGCTCCAGAAACCGGCCCACAATACTGACGACGCGGACATGGTCCGAGATTCCCGTCAACCCCGGGCGCAGCCGGCAGGTATCACGGACGATCAGGTCGACCTGGACGCCGGCCCGCGACGCCCGATAGAGCGCCCGCGTGACGTCGATATCTTCGAGCGCGTTCAGCTTGAACTGGATCCGGGCTTCCACCGCCGGATGGTTCCGCTTGAGCTCGATTTCGCGCTCGATCCGCTCGATCAGGCCGCGCTTGAGCGTAACCGGCGCCACCAGCAAGCGGTGATAGGCGCGCTCGGGGCGGTAACCGGTGGTCAGGTAGTTGAGCAGCTCCGTCAGGTCGCTCCCGATAACGTCGTCGCTGGTCAACAGGCCAAAGTCCGCGTAGAGCCGCGCCGTCCCCGGATGGTAATTGCCGGTGCCGATATGCGCGTAACGCCGCAGCCCGTTGTAGTCCTGACGCACCACCAGAATCACCTTGCAGTGCGTCTTCAGGCCGACCACGCCGTAGGTCACATGGATACCCGATTCTTCCAGCCGGTTGGCGAAGCGGATATTGGCTTCCTCGTCGAAGCGCGCCTTGAGTTCGACGACGACCGCCACCTGTTTGCCGTTGCGCGCGGCGTCGAGCAGATACTCGAGCAGACTCTGATCGTGCGAGGTCCGATAGAGGGTCATCTTGATCGCGCGCACCTTCGGGTCGGTGCTCGCTTCGCGGAGAAAGCGCTCGACCGACGTCGAGAACGACTCATACGGATGGAGCAGCAGAATCGACCCGGCGTCGCGGATGATATGAAAGATATTCCGCTTGCTCGGCAGCCGCGGATGGTCCACCGGATGATGCGGCGGATCACGCAATTCCGGAAAGTCGAGGGTGACCAGTTCCATCAGGTCCCGCATCGCCAGCATCCCGGCGGTCTCGAAAACGTCGCTATGTTCGTCGAGTCCCAACTCCGCCGCGAGCATCCCGCGGCGCGTCGGATCGAAGCCCTCGCGCACTTCGAGCCGGACGATCGGCGCGACCCGCCGGTCACGCAGCTCGTTCTCGATCAGCGCCAGCAGGTCGTCAGCTTCTTCCTCGTCACGTTCGGTATTGGCGTTGCGGGTGACCCGAAAGCGCTCGCAGACCGCAACTTCGGCGTCCGGAAAAAGCAGATCAAGGTTGTTGGCCATGGCCTCGTCGAGCGCCACGAAGCGCGCGCTCTCGCCGATCCGCACGAAGCGGCAGATCCCGCTGCCCACCGGGATTTTGACGCGATACAGCGAGAGGTCCGACCCGTTGCCGTCGGCCCCCGCGCGCGCCGTCCGGCGCAGCGAAACCAGCAGGTTCAGCGAGAGGTTCGAGACAAAGGGAAACGGATGGGCCGGGTCGATCGCGAGCGGGGTAATCAGCGGAAAGACGTTGGCGAAGTAAAACTGCCGGAGACCCTGCCGTTCCGTCGGCGTCAGGTCGGCGTAACGCAGCAGCTCGATCCCCGCCCGCTTGAGCCCTTCGAGCAGCCTGAGCAAAAGCTGTTGCTGGAGCGCCTCCTGCTCGCGCACGATCGCGTAGCATCGTTCGATCTGCCATTGCGGGTTGTGCCCGTCGGGGGTCAGATCGCGCACGCCGCTGGCCGCTTGCTGCTTCAGTCCGCCGATCCGTTTCATGAAAAATTCGTCGAGATTCGACGCGCAGATCGCGAGGAACTTCAGCCGCTCGAGCAGCGGATTACGCTCGTCTTCCGCCTCGGCCAGCACCCGGCGATTGAAGGCGAGCCAGGTCAGCTCGCGATTCAGGTAGAGCTCGGGCGCCTGGAGATAATCTTCGCCGGCGGAGCCATCGAGGGAACCTGCCGCCGCCGCACTGCCGATGGCTACTACCTCAGCGCTTGCCGATTCCGCCGTGGACATGTGCCCTCCTTGGGCTCATCGGTTCCGCCCCCTCTGTACCCCGTTGGTGCGGCACCCGCACGCCGCCGCGGGCCGATCGACCGCCCGCGACGGGCACCGCTGATCGCCAGCGAGCTGCATACTTCGATCCGTCAGCACCCGGTCAGGTTACCGCACTCTTAATCTTTCGCGAAATACATCTAAGCCCTGACCTCTTCCCAATGTTGTGCATGGGACATGGTAAAAAAGGGGTGGTCGCAGTAGCAAAACTGTCTCGAATGAACTGATCGGGCTTCTGTCGCATTTGATTATGCTATTATCACTTTATTCAATTCTTTTAAATTCTAACCATCATAAATAGAGAGATTATTGCTCTACATCGTAATTTAAGCATTTAATAGTCTCATGGATGGTCCTAAGCATGCGATCTATCCCATGAGAAGGTGGTTTGGTCTGCTAATCGCATTCCTCGCCATCGCGTGGGGACTCAAACCGGTGATGGCGCAGGAGTCATCGATGAGCCTCGATGACGCGATTCGCGGTTACGAGGCGGCCACCCATACTTCGTTTCAAGGTATCCCCGAGGATTGGAGCACCCGTTTTGTATCTTTCTCGCCAGCGGAGCCCGGTTCGGCGATAGAAGCGGACCCGCGCTATTGGATCCAACAGATTCGGCGGCGGGTAAGGGCCGATGCAACTTCGACCGCGTGGGCTGAGCCGGACATCGAGCCTAGGCGGCACCGACACGCGCATCGCGACTGGAGCGAGGATCTGGGTTCGGGCGGAACGGTGGGCGCCGGCGAGTTTCCGGCCAAATTCTCCTTCAGTGTCAACGGTACTCCGAGTTGTACCAGCGATTATGTGACCTTTAATACCGGGTTGCTCGGATCTGCCACCCAGGCGAGCCTCATCGCTTACAACCAGCTCTACAAAGCTCCCACTTGCACCGGCACCGTTCCCGCAACCGATTGGGCGTACAATACCGGCGGCACCGTCACAGTGTCGCCTATCCTGAGTATCGAAGGGACGCAGATCGCATTCGTACAAACTGTGGGCAGCGTAGCGAACCTGGTCCTGTTGAAATGGAACGCCGGTCCCGCGACCCATACCACTTCCGTCGCGACGCACAGCAGTACGAGCCTGACAGCGGGTACTTTCACCGCCGCCGACGTGGGGGCACTCATAACCGGGAGCAACATCCCGGCCAACACGTACATCACCGCGCAGAGCGGTACTACCGCGACGATTTCCAACGCCGCGACCTCGACCACCACCATTACCGCAACCGTCAATGCGGAGACCGCCGCCGCACCCGGGGTGCCGCCGAGCGTCGCGACTTCCAGTTATTCGAGTTGCACGGCGCCGTGCATGACGACCGTCGCGTTTAACGGCAGCCCCAACGATACAACCTCCGCACCGTTCTACGACTATAGCGGTTCAGACACTCTGTACGTGGGTGATTCGGCCGGCAAGCTCCACAAGTTTCATCCCGTTTTCGACAGCGGTACGCCGGTCGAGATTACGACGGGCGGCTTTCCGGTCACGGTCAGCCAGGACACCACGAAGGCCCCGCTTGCCAGCCCCGTCTATGATTCGGGAACGGGCCAGGTGTTTGTCGGTGACGGGCACACGGCCGGCAGCACAAACGACGGTGAATTCCACGCGATTGTCGCCTCCACGGGCGCACTCACCAATTCCGAAGCGACCATCTGTCACGGCACCGGCTATGCGGACCCGCCGCTGCTCGACCCGACGGCCTCCCGTCTTTATATCTCTTGCGGAGACGATGAGGGCAGTACGAGTGGAACCATTTGCACATCCTCGAGCGGCAACTCCTGTATCCGGCAGTTTGCGGAGAACTTTGCGAGCGGCACCGCCGGGACCCCCGAGTCACTGGGAACCACCGCTGACGAGCACGTCTATCCCGGCGCTTTCGACAATATCTATTTAGGTTCGAGTAGTGACTCGAGCCCGACCGGCAATCTCTATGTCTGCGGTAATCCCGGCGGGGAGCCCGCGCTCTATCGCGTGCCGATTACCAGCAATGCGATCGGCACGCCGGTTAGTGTCGCCACACTCTCCACGACTACGAATACTACCCTGACCTCGAGCCTGTGCTCGCCGGTCACGGAGTTCTACAACACCGCGACCAGCACCGACTGGATGTTCGTCGGCACGGCGGGCGCCGGGAATCAAACCGGATGCACCGCCACCGGCTGCGTCTATAACTTCAATGCGACCACCGCGCTGCCGGCGGAGGCGAGCACCGTCAAGACCGTCGCGAGCGCGGGTTTAGCCGCGACCAGCGGTTCGAGCGGGCTGATCATCGATAATATCGGCGCCACCACCAGCACGGTCGCCAACGTCTACTACGCGACGCTCGGCAACCAGGCTTGCACGACGAGCGGCGGCACGGGCGGATGCGCGATCCAGGCGACGCAATCCGGATTACAGTGATCCGGCCGTCGCGCTGATACGCTTCGTCCGGTCGTGCGGGCCGGGCGCCGTCTTGCTGACGAATAGCGGGGCACGCATCCCTGGAATGAGGCGTGCCCCAGCTTCGTCTGATCTACCGCCAATCATTCCAAAATAACCTGCCTTGATAGGCAATGTCGCGTTGCGACTGGCTTCGATAGCGAGCGTCGAGCACGCTCTGGCTTGTAGCCGAAGAGCATGCCAAGACTATAATCGCGGCGCTTGAGCGTCGACGGAGCAAGCGGCCTTGATCTCTGATTGAAGTACAGCAATAGCCATCTTATTTGACTTATTTACAGTATTTCTGTTCTATATCCCGGTTGAAGGTTGAATCGTCCTGTGCGTTATTGCAACGGAGCGGCCCCCATATGAGCGGATGGCCAATGAGTGGATGGTCGAGTCTGCTGGCTCTGATCTTTGCTCTCACGCTGAGCCCTGGTTCGGCGCTGGCGCAGACGTCGCGGATCAGTCTGGACGACGCGATCCGCGGTTACGAATCCGCGACCCATAAAGCGTTTCGCGGCGTGCCCGAGGACTGGAGCACTCATCACCTGTCCTTCTCGCGTCCCGCGCCGGACTCGCGCGCGGCGTCCGCCGCGGAGGCAGACCCGCGCTATTGGCTCCAGCAGATCCGCCAGGCAATGTCGGCCGGCCCGGTCGCGTCCACGACGTTCGCGACGACCTCCGCCGCAGCCGCAAAAATACCGATTCAGCGAGACTGGAGCATGGACCTGGGCGCCAACGCGAAGGTCGGCAGCGGCCAGTTCCCCGCCAAGTTCTCTTTCACCGCCAACGGCACGCCGAGCTGTGCCGCCGATTTCGTCGTCTTCAATATGGGCTTGGCGGGATCAGCTACGCAGGCGAGCATTCTCGCCTACAACCAGCTTTACAAAACTCTCTGCTCGCCCACCGTTCCCGCGACATATTGGGCTTACAACACCGGCGGCGCGATCGCGCTGTCGCCCGTATTGAGTCTCGACGGATCGCAGATCGCCTTCGTGCAAACTATGGGTAACGTGGCCAGTCTGGTCGTGATGAAATGGGCGGCGGGTGGCACGGTCAGTTCGCCGGTGACGCCGTCCGCCAGCAGCAGTTACCCCAATTGTACGGCGCCGTGCATGATCAGCCTGACCTTCAACGGCTCACCCAACGATAAGACTTCAGCGCCTTTTTACGATTACAGCGGTTCGGATACGCTCTTCATTGGGGACGCGACCGGGAAGCTGCACCAATTTCATCCGGTTTTCGACGGTCCGCCGGCCGAGGTCACTACCGGCGGTTTTCCGCTCAAGGTCAGCCAGGATTGCCAGCCGCTCGCGGATCCGGTTTATGACGCGGGTCTCGGGATGGTCTTCGTCGGGGATGGCCATGCCGCGGAGGGGTCCGATGACGGCGAGGTCCACGCGATCACTGTATCGTCGGCGGCGGTGGTCAATTCCGCTCCCGTCTGTCAGGGTCCGGGCTTCCTCGAGGGGCCGATTCTCGATCCGGTGGCCGGCGAGCTCTATTTCACGTGCGGTCACGACGTCGGCCGCGGCGCCTGCACTTCGGCCAACGCCTGTCTCCGTCAATTCGGCGAGCTGACGATCGGCGGAAGCAGCGGGGCGCCCGAACCTCTCGGCGCCGATTTCAACTGCGCGGTTGCGCCCGGCGCGTTCGATAATATCTACCTGAATTCCAGCGACTCGAGCCCGACCGGTAATCTCTACGTTTGCGGCAATCCCGGTGGGGTGCCCACACTCTATCTGGTCCCCGTCACCAACAATATCGTCGGCGCGCCGGTCGCGGTGGCGACCCTCGCGAACCAGGACGCCTGGTACAACGCCTGCTCGCCGGTAACCGAGTTCTACAACAGCGTCACCACGACGGACTGGATGTTCGTGAGCGTCGCCGCCAATGGCGCCCAGAGCGCGTGCACCAGCACCACCGGCTGTATCTACTCATTCAACGCCACCTCGCCGCTGGCGGCGGGCGCGACCGCAACGTCGGGTATGTCGTCGGCCGGGGGTTCAAGTGGGATTATCGTGGACAATATTGGCGCGGCCACCGACACGACCGCCAATATCTATTTCTCGACTCTCGGCAATCAGGCCTGCGCGACGAGTGGTGGGACCGGCGGATGCGCGATACAGACGTCGCAAAATCAATTGTAACGATCGGATTGCGATCGCAATGACCGGATTGCGTTCGCAATGACCGGGGTTGACCGGTCTCCCCGGCCGGTCGCTGCTTCCCGCCTGCTCCTGCGTTGTTGCGCACCGGATTGCGCGCCGACCCTCGCCCCGGAAGAAAATCTCGCCCCGGACGATTGGAGCCTGCTCGCCGATGCGGCGTCGCGCCACGGCGTGACCCCGCTGGTTGCTCGCCGGCTCGCGTCGACGGCGGATCCCGGGGCTGGCGCTCCCGCCCGCCAACGGATCATCACCACCGGCCATGCGATCCGCCTGCGTAATCAATATCTGACGGCGGAGCTTGTCCGCCTTCTCGGCGAGTTGCGGGGCGCGGCAATCGACGTGCTCGCGATCAAAGGACCCGTGCTCGGCGCGATCGCTTACGGCGACCACGGGCTCAGAGCTTTCGCCGATCTCGATCTGCTGGTGCGTCCCGCCAGCCTCGGGGCCGCGGCACGACTCTTCGCGCGGCTCGGCTTCACGGCTGACCTGTACGACGAGGCCGCCGTCGCGTCGGGGTTCTTTGACGCGGTCGAGACGAATTTCCAGCGCCCCGACGGGATCGTCAATGTCGATCTCCATTGGGAACTCATGCCCGGCTATTATCGCTTCGGTCCGGGCGGGGAAGCGGTGTGGGATCGCGCGATCGCGGTCCCGCTCGAAGGCGCGACGATACGCACGCTCGGGCACGAGGATCATCTGCTCTATCTCGCCGTCCACGCCTCGCGCCACGGCTGGCCCGCGCTCAGCCACGTAGCCGACGTCGCGCACTTCGTTGATCGGGTTGCGCTGGATTGGCCGGCGCTCCTCGCCCGGGCGTCCGCGACGCGCTGCCGCACGATGCTCGACGTCGGGATGCTCCTCGCTCACGACCTGCTGGGGACGGCGCTGCCGGCCGCCGCGCTCGCGGCGGCGCGGTCCGACGCGCGCGCGGCCGCGCTCGCCACGGCGATCGCGGCGGACCTCGCGGGCGACCACGCGCCGTCGGAGTTCAGGCTGCTGCGGCGGTCGCTTGCAGCGATCGCGGAACGCCGCGATCGCGTCCGCTATATCGCGGCGCACGGGTTCGCACCGACCCTCGTCGACTGGCGCTTTCGGCCGCTGCCGCGGCCGTTTTATCCAGCGTATTATCTCCTGCGTCCGCTCCGTATCGGGCGCGGCCTGCTTCGTCGGGCCTTCGCTCGTGGACAACATGAATTAACGCAATGAGCCCTCTGCCGGAAAAGTGTGGACAGATATCAGTTAGTCGCTTAAAGTCAATTTAGGCTTGTGTGCCAAGGATTTTGCAGACTATGATCGAACCCCCCGCAAGGACGCGCGCGGAGACCGCGCTCAAGCCGGCCAAGAAAAAGCCCTATGTGAAGCCCGCTTTCAGGAGCGAGCGCGTCTTCGAAACGATGGCGCTCTCGTGCGGCAAGACGATCTCCACCGAAGGCCAGTGTCACATCGTCATCAAGAGGTCGTGATTTACGCGTGACCGAGTCCGTCCGGAGCCTCGCGATTGGTGAACTTTTGCTCGCCAGCCTGCGCGCTGGCCACGCGATCCGGATTCGTGCGCACGGCACCAGCATGCTCCCGGCGATCTGGCCGGGCGACGTGCTGACGGTAGCGCCGTCGACCGCGGCGACGCCGGCGCCCGGCGACGTCGCACTGACCCTGCGCGACGGCCGCTGGCTGGCTCATCGCGTGATCGAACGTCGCGCGCAGGGCGAAGTTGTCGCGCTGGTCACGCGCGGTGACGCGCTCGACCGCACCGATCCGGTCGCGGCGTCCACCGAGGTTCTGGGTATCGTCGTCGCGTGCAATGGCCAACCGCTCCCATCGGGGCCGACCGCGTGTCCCCGCCCGCCGATGAAGCTGGCCGGCTGGGTCGTGCGCTCGACCCCGTTGCTCGCGCTGACGCTCAAAGTGCGCGCGCTGACCCGTCGCCTCGTCCCGGCCACCGTATGACTTTCTCCGGCGCGCACGCGATGGAGCAGGCCGGCTTCGCGATCGGAATCGCGATTGGACGGCTTCCGCTGGTCCTCCGTACCACCGACCCGGCGTACGCCGCGATGCTGCGGCGCCGTTATGCGAATTTTCTCCAGCCGGCCGATCCCGGATCCATCTGTTTCGACGTTACGATTGTCCCGGCCGCCATCCGCGCTGACGACGTGGACGTCGAGGTCTTGCGCGACGGTGCGCAATGGCGGATGCGGCGAGGCGACTTTACCGCCACCTGGAACCCTGACCTCCGGCGCGGCACGATCACGCAATCCGCCAATCCCTGGTCGACCGACTCCGTAATCCGGATCGTGCACAGTCTGGCGCTGGCCGCGACCGGCGGCTTCCTGCTGCACGCCGCCAGCACGATCCGCGGCGGCCGTGCGTTTTTGTTGTCCGGCGTTTCGGGAGCGGGCAAGACCACGATCTCGCGGATGGCGCCACCGGACGCGATCCATCTGACCGACGAAATTTCCTGCGTGGATCGGCTCGACGGCCAGTACACGGCGTTCGGCACGCCGTTCACCGGTGAGCTCAACACGGCGGGCGCGAATGTCGCGGCGCCGATCGCCGCGCTGTATTTTCTGACCCAGGGCGGGGAGCATCGGAGCAAGCCGCTCGCGCCGGAGGTGGCGCTGCGGAGGCTGATGCGGAACATCCTTTTTTTCGCCGCCGATCCGGCCTTGACCGCGCGCGTCTTCCAGGTGGCCTGCGACTTCCTGGCCGCCGTGCCCGCGCGTGAATTGATCTTCAAGCCCGACCCCGGCGTGTGGGAGCTGTTGGCGTGAGCGATAAATTTATCCGGCGCGGCCGTGAAACCGCCGCCCGCAAGCTCGGCGACGAGACGATGGTGCTGGCGATCCTCGATTCGACCCTGTTCAGCCTGAACGAAGTTGCGAGCGTCGTCTGGGCCGCGGCCGACGGTCAGACGCCACTCCGCACAATCGTCATGAACGCGATCGTCCCCGCCTTCGAGGTCGACGCGGAAACGGCCTATCGCGACGCGCTCGAGCTGGTCGGTGAGCTGGCGCGCGAGGGTATTCTCGAAGTGGCCGACGCGCCGCTTGCGCCCGCGGCCGCGGAGCCGGCCGGGAAACAACGATGAGTACGCTCGCTGAGGAGTTCAACGCCCAGGCGGTCTTCCGGGGTGTGCCGCTGGCGGCGCAGCTCGATCTCACCTACCGCTGCAACGAACGCTGCGTGCACTGTTATCTCGATCACGACGACGCCGGTGAGATGACCTTTGCCGAGCTCGATCGGCTGCTGGGCGAGATGGCGGCGGCGGGCGTTTTCCAGCTCACGCTGAGCGGCGGCGAGCCCCTGCTGCGCAAGGATTTCTTCGCGATCGCGCGCCGCGCACGCGAACTCGATTTCAACCTCAAGCTCAAGACCAACGGGATCCTGATTCGCGCGGAAGCGGCGGCCGCGCTGCGCGCGTTGTGTCTCGACAGTATCCAGATGAGCATCTACTCCCATCGCGCCGAGGTGCACGACGCGATCACCAAGGTTCCCGGCTCGCTCGCCCGCTCGCTCGGCGCCGCGCGCTTTCTGATCGCGCAGGGGCTGCGGGTCAAGTTGGCCACCGTGCTGATGCGCCAGAACCGGACCGACTATCCGGCCGTGCAGGCGCTCGCGCGCGAAATCGGCGCCGGGTTCACGCTCGATCCCACAGTGACGCCGCATATCAACGGTGATCGTTCAATCCTCGCCTTGAATATCGATTCTGTCGATCTGCGGGGGGTCATGCACGACCCGCTCGTGACGGGCGACGGCGCTTCGTTCTGCGCGACCCCGGCCGGGCCGGGGGAAGATGAGCTGAACAGCTTTCCCTGCAGCGCCGGCCATAGCGCCTGTTACATCTCGCCCTATGGCGAGGTCTATCCGTGCGTACAGTTCCCCCTGGCCTGCGGCAATGTGCGCCAGCAGAGTTTTGCCGCGATCTGGCGCGACTCGCCGCAACTGGCGGAGGTGCGCGCGGTGAAGATCCGCGATCTGCCGACCTGCTCGGTCTGCCCGCACGCCGGAAGCTGCACGCGATGCCCGGGGCTTGCGTACATGGAGGGGAATCTCCGCGGTCCCTCGACGGCCGATTGCGAGAAGTCCTACGCCCGCACCGGGATTCCCACCGCCGCAATGACTAGCGGAGCGCGGTTGCCGCGCGCAGCGAGCTAAGGAGTCTGCGACGTGCGCACAGCGCGCGTAGCGCGCGAATCAGAATTAGACTAGCGGAGCGCGGTTGCCGCGCGCAGCGAGCTAAGGAACCTTTGCACAAGGGAATGCTTTAGAATCGCTTCGCGTAGGTCCTTCGACACGGCTCGCGATGCTCGCCGGCTCAGGATGACACCGCTACTTTTTGTGATGATAAGCCCCTTTTTGTCATTCTGAGCGGAGTCTCCGGAGCGAAGAATCTCGAAGCGCCCGTGTCGCACGAATCGAGATCCTTCGCGCGCAGCGCGCTCAGGATGACTTGAGGGGGCTAGTGCAGAGGTTGCCTGGCGGCGGGGAAAAATTATCGCCCTAAAGCCGCCCCCCGGTTATGCTTTTCCTACGGGGATTAGAGTGAAAAGCGCAACGCCAGAACGCCGCTCCCGGCGCCCCGCCGCGTGGGCCGCGCTGCTGGCGCTCATGCTTTGCACCGCGACCTGGTCCGGCGGAATCCATCCGGACGCCGAGGCGCTGGCGACCGTTGAACCGGCTTTCGCGATCGTCAACGGTCATCCGATCACCCGGCGGCAGGTTGACGATGAGGTCCTGAGCACGGTCAACCCGCCCGACCTGTACGATCTCCGCACGAAAGCGATCAATGCGATGGTTGACGACTACCTGATCATCCAGGCCGCGCGCAGCGCGGGGCTCGATCCCGATGAGTACGTCGCCCGCGAAACCGCGATCTATCCCGTCACCGAGGAAGACGCGCGCCGCTATTATGATCAGCATATGATGGCGCTCAATTTCGAGTCGCACGGCCAGTCTTTCCAGCAACTGCGCGGAGCGATTATCGCGGGGATCGAGCATGAGCGCTTGCGCGAGCGGCGCGACGTGATGATCGCCGGGCTGCGGGGCGAAGGCGCGATCAGCGTGCTGCTGCGGGCGCCGACACCCAAGCTGGCGGTCGGCAACCATCCGTGGACGGGCGCAAAAGACGCCCGCGTTACCGTTTTCGAGTTCTCCGACTATCAGTGTCCGTTTTGCCGGATAGCGGCGCGTCTCGTGAAAAAGCTGCGCGGCAAATATGGCGACCGGGTCAAATTCGTCTTTGTGGATTTCCCGCTCGGGTTCCATCCGCAGGCGATGGACGCGGCGCGGGCGGCACGCTGCGCCTTCGATCAGGGCAAGTACTGGCAGTATCACGACGCGATTTTCGACGGCCCGATGAAGCTTGCGCCCGCCGATCTCAGGGCGACGGCGGCGCAGCTTGGCCTGAACGTGCGCAAGTTCAACGCCTGCTTCGTTCATCACGCTGATGACGCGGCGATTCAGGCCGACATGGCGCAAGGGCAGGCGCTGGGTCTGACCGGCACACCGGTCTTTTTTATCGAGGGTCAGGAACTGCAGGGCGCGCAGAGCGAAGCGAAGTTCAGCCAGCTGCTCGATCGGGCGATCGCCGCCAGCAATCCACCGGCGCCCGCCGGCGGGGGCGCGCACAAAATCGCCAGCGGCCCGACCGTCAAACCGGCCAGGTCTTGAACGTCTTCCTCCATCTTCTCAACGCGGGATTCTTCGTTGCGCGGACTCCGCGCAGATTTTGAAAAGATCCGCGGAATCGGGCGCTGTACCGAAGCAGATGCCCTCACCGGCGCTCGCGGTGCTCGCCGACTTGACCTCGGCTGAGCCTCGCGGACGCGGCCAGGCACCGTCCCTGGACCAGGACAAGGAGAGGTATTCAACACCGGAGCCGCCTTCCTAACCTAAATTAAGGCAGTGGCCGCTCGTTGCGGAGGTAGCGAAATTCAGTCGATACGTGCTATAGCTAGCGGCTGTTAACTAAAAGCCGAGATTCGTGCACACAGTTCACAAGAGGAGCATATCGATGAAACGAGTCGTCAATGGAGTGGGAAAACTGAAGTGCGGAAAGTGGCGGTACACGATTTTGGTGCTATGCGCAACGACGGCGATGGCGTTGGCGGCGCAGACTCCCACGTATGCGTTGACTTTCAAATCGCTGCACAGCTTCGACTACACGGACGGCTATTACCCCGAAGCGGCGCTGGTTCAGGCCACCAATGGGAAAGTCTACGGGACAACGGAGGGTGGCGGAGCCAATGGCTCTGGCACAATTTTCACAATCACCGCGAATGGCACGCTGACGACGGTCTACAATTTTTGCGCCAAGAGCGGTTGCGCGGACGGCCAATACCCCGATGCGGGGCTGGTGCAGGCCACCAATGGAAACTTGTACGGAACAACGGTGGGTGGCGGGGCCAACGACGGTGGCACGGTCTTCGAAATCACCACGAATGGCGCGCTGACGACGGTCTACAGCTTTTGCGCCCAGAGCGGTTGCACCGACGGCGAACTCCCCCATGCGGGGCTGATTCAGGCCACCAATGGGAACTTGTACGGGACAACTCAGGGAGGTGGGACCGACGGCATTGGCACGGTCTTCGAAATCACCGCGAGTGGCGCGGAGAAGACGCTACATAGCTTCGACGGCACGGACGGCGCAGACCCCGATGCGGGGCTGGTTCAGGCCACCAATGGGTACTTATACGGGACCGCGGGGTTAGGCGGGGCTAGCGACGGTGGCACGGTCTTCAAAATCACCCCGAATGGCGCGCTGACGACGCTGTACAACTTTTGCTCCGAGAGCGAGTGCGCAGATGGCGCAAACCCCGGGGCGGGGCTCGTCCTGGCCACTAACGGTTACCTCTACGGAACCACGTACGATGGCGGGGTCGGGGCCAACCGCGCCGGCACGTTCTTCAAAATAACCCCGAATGGCACGCTGACGACGCTATATACCTTTGACTACACGGACGGCGGATTCCCCGTTGCAGGGCTGATTCAGGGTATCAATGGAAAGCTCTTCGGAACAACCGAGTACGGCGGGGCCAATGGCGATGGCACGATTTTCAACATCACTCCGAATGGCACGCCGACGACGCTTTACAGCTTTTGCTCCGAGAGCGATTGCGCGGACGGCGAGGTCCCCCAAGCGGCGCTGGTTCAGGTCACCCATGGAACACTGCACGCACTGTACGGGACAACGACACAAGGCGGGGCCAACGGCGATGGCACGGTCTTCGGCCTGTTCGGACCTTAACGCACGCTAAGAATGACTCGAAACTTATCCCTGACCAGCTTGCGGGCCGGGATACGGCCGGCCCGGACAGAGTTTAAGAGCGCTCGCTTGCAAATCTCACGCGCGGGGACCGGCACCAGCGCGCCAGCCACTTAGGGAAGTTCTGTACAAGTGAATGCTTTAGAAGCGCTGCGCGTAGGCCTGTCCTGAGCGGAGCCGAAGGATCCTTCGACCTTTCGGCTTCGCTCAGGGCAGGCTCGGCTCGCGATGCTCGCCGGCTCAGGATGACAATGATGGTGCTCTTGCGCGAATCGAAACATTCGCGAACGCGCAGAACGACTTGAGATGTATGTGGCGGCCCGGCGGGTCAGAGTTCAGATGCACGCGCTTTGGGAACCGCGCGCCGGACTGAGAATCGGCACGTGGGCCGCTCAGCTAGTCGTGGTTTGCTGCGAGCACAACATCTGAGCGGTGGCGGTCAGCGGCAAGGTGACGGCCTTCATGCCCGGTATCGAGAGCGAAAAATCGTAGGTGATCTTGACGGAAACGTCGGTGCCGCCCGACAGGAGGCTGTCCGACGGCCAGGTCACCGTGAAGTTACTGGTGGTGAGGGTGATGCTGGAGGCGGCCGCCTCCGCGACGCCCTCAACTGCCGTCGTGCCGTCCGCCGAGTTCTGGGTAACGGTCACCCCGGTGGTTCCTGACGGGGGGAGAGCGGAACCATAACGCGCCGCTTCGCAGGCGGCGTAGGAGATCGAGTTGTACGCGAGGACGGCCAGCGCCATCTCCATGATGGTGAATACCAGGAAGAGAAACATTACGCCGGCGAAGGCGAACTCGACGGTTCCCTGTCCGCCGCTATAACGGCCCGGGCGCGGACGCGGCCCGGTTTCGGTGGCCGGAGTCTTCAATTGTCCATAACCTGCATGGTCGCGGTGCCAGTCAGCACTGTGCTCGACGGGATACCCGGGTATTTCAGGAGGGTCTTATAGGTCGCCGTGGCGGTGACGGTCACGTAGTTCGTGCCGGTGGTGCTGTCGGCGCAATAGGCCGATCCCGAACAAGAGGTTTGGGTGCCCACCGGGGTGCCGCAGGTACATTGGCTGGAGCTCACGGTCAAGCCGCTTAAGCCCGGCGAGCCATTGGCCGCCGCCTGCTGGATGTTGGTCGTGTCGCCGGCGGTGGTCGTATTTTGCGAGGCGTACTGCGCAGCCGCGCGCGCCGCGTTGTCGACTTCAACCGTGGCGTAAAAGATCCGGCCAAAGTCCGCACAGACGACAAGCACGAGGGCCAGCAGCGGGGCCACGATGGCGATTTCGACCGCCACCTGGCCCGCGCGCCAGCCGCGCCGCATGGGTCGCCCGATTGACTGCCTGGGTGTCTTCAGTTCGTCCATGATCGCCGCTCGTCGCTTTGCTACCTATTTGTACAGGGCCGCGGTGGTTATCGGCGACGTGCCGTTGGACAGACTGCCGTAGTCGCACGAGACACTGACGGCGGCGCCGCTGGTCAACTCGACCGAATCGGCCGACACAATCGTATAGCCGTGTGAACTGCTCGGGCTCGAGCTGCCGCAATACTTGAGCGAGGCGCCTGGCGTATAGACGCAGCCGTCAAAGGTTGAACCCGAGCATCCCTGCACGGAACATTTCGAGGTTGAGCCTGATCCGCCGGAACGCGACCAACCGGATCCGGACGATCCGCTGATCGCGCTGTCCTGGCAAAGGAGCAGACCTTTGCAGGTGCCCGAGGTCGGGGCGCTCAGATTACAGGTGACGTTGTCGGTCGAGTGCGGGCCGATGGAGATCGGTCCGTTGGAGAGGTTCAGCGAACTGGGGTTGCTCGTGTTGTAGAACGTACAGCCGGTGCCCTTGAGGGTGCACGTGCCGGTGCAGTTCAGGCCGCCGCCGCCGATATAGTAGGTCCCCGGGGCGAAATTGACGGTCGGCGCGGCGCCCGACGTGCCGGTGACGGTGATCCCGCCGCAATAGGTGCCGGGCTGGAGATTGACGGTGTTGCTGCCCGAGCAGGAAACGTTGCCCAGGAAGGTATAGCTGCCGCTACCGCTATTGCACGTGACGGTGCATCCGGAGGCGTTGGTGCCCACCTCGAGACTACAGGTCGATGTCGAGCCGCCCCATCCGAAGCCACTCGAGGTCGCACACTGATAGGTCCCCGGGGTGAGCGTGCAGGTCGTGTTGGAGATCGGATATGAGGTCTGGTCGTTGGCGCCGCAACTGATGCGGTTGCCGCAGGTCCCACCGTTGGTGTTGAAGGTCACGCTGACATTGCTTGCGGTACACACGTAGCCGCAAGGCGTGGTCGATTTCGAGCTGCTGCCGCTATAAATCTTGGGTGTAATGGTCTGGGTGCTGGAGCAATTGTACGTGCCGGTCTTGTTGGACGCGGTGACGGTGCAGGTATTGGCGGCGATGCCACCTCCAGAGATGGCTTTGGCCACACACGGCGCGACCTCGTCGGCGACCGGCGCGATGCCGGTCGTCGTATGCGCCGGGGTGGTGCCGGTCACGCTGCCGACGACGCCGATCGAAGGGGCCGTAATGGTGCCATAATTGGTTAAGCCCGCGTTGCTGACCACGCCGCATCCGCCTTGCTGGGTGGCGCCGGACGGAGCGACCGTGACGGTGGCGCCAGAGTCAACTACGATGCCGTTAGCGGAGGCGCTAGGTGCAGCGACGACTCCGGCATCGGGTACGGCTCCCGCCTCCGCCGCCTGGGTCGAGATCGTCATCGTGTTGTAGCCCAAGACCTTCAGGAAAAAAGTGGGCACGTTCTGGGTGATCTGAACCGAGTAGTAGGTCGCGCCGGAGGGGGCGCCTGCCGGCGGGGTCGTCGTCGAGGTGACGTTGATGGTCGAGTTGGTGGAGGTGAAACCATTAAGCGAAGCCACGTCGTCGGCTGCATTGATAGCGGTTGCGTTATCACCGCCCAGATAGGCCTGATTAGCCGCCGCGAGCGACGCGGCGTCCGCAGCACTCTGCATGTGCCGTCTTACGGAGTACATGTAGCCGACGTCGGTCGCCAGCGCGGCGAAGCCGATCAGCGCGACTATCAGGCAGGTGGTCGCAACGAGCGCTTGACCGCGTTCGTGGCGAATCGGACGTTTTGTGAGATGATTCAACATATTGTTACCACCGATTACATGCCCTCGGACTTACGTCCAAGAGCGAATTAGTAACTACTCGTTAATCTGACTCTCTATCAACAGTCATTAGACTTTATATCCTTCTATAAGGCCTTCACAAGGACGAGTCTATAAAGCGCGCAAGCCTAACGCAAGTATCGAATTGCATCATTTAAGGCGAAATTTAAGCGTATAGCATTCAATTCATTGTATTAAATATCATATAGATGTCATGGCATTCATCTTCGGCTGGTTTCTGTCTTAAAGATATAGAGAGGCGCGCCCGGACAGGTGCGGCGATGCGGGCCCTCAGCGGGCTGACTGCTCGCGCGTCCTCCAGAAATGAGTGGCCGCGGGACAGAAGCCTCGACGCGATCCTTGACGGTCGGTCGTGGGGCTAAGGACGTGATAGCGCCACATTTCAGGGAATCAGAGGACTAAAGGTAGACTATGGAGGTTAAGCGAGTTATGTCATGATAAGAGACGGAACCCAACAGCTTAACGGGATACAGTGAAGCTGCAACGATTAAAAGCATCGATCTATCGCTCCACCGGACGAGGGCAGATCGTCGTATTAACCGTCTGTTTCATCGTGTTCTTTCTCGGCATGGCCGGACTGGCGATCGACGTCGGCGCACTCTGGAACACGCGCCGGCAGATGCAGACGGCGGCGGACGCGGCCGCGATCGCGGCCGCGAATGACCTCGCGGTGCAGGACACCGCCGATCTGATCACCGACGCGCAGAATGCGGCTGCCACCAATGGTTTCGCCGACGGCGGAACGACCACCTTCAGCAGCAACGCAGTGGCGGTCGACGTGCAAAATCCGCCGGGCAGTGGCGCCTACGCGGGAAATTCGAGCGCGGTGACGGTGCAAATCACGCAGAATCAACCAACCCAGTTCCTGAGATTCGCGGGCTTTACGACGATCCCCGTCCAGGTGACCGCGACGGGGCTGACCACGCCCGGCGGTTCCTGCGTCTATTCACTCGATCCGTCGAGTTCGGGCGCATTCACGATCACGGGATCGTCCGCGGTCACTTCGGCTTGTGGACTCTACGTCGATTCGAGCAGTTCTTCGGCGGCGGTCGCCGACGGCGACGGGACGATCGCCGCCCCCCGGCTGGGCGTGGTGGGCGGTACAACCATCAGTGGCGGGGGTATCACTCCGGTCTCGACCGGTATTCCCGCGTTCGGCGATCCGTTGAGCTATATCGCGGCGCCGACGGTGCCGAGCTGTTCGACTTACGGCAGAACCTACCTGTCGGGCACGGTGACCGTGAATCCCACCGAATATTGCGGGGGGGGGCTGGTGATCAACGCCGGCGCCAATATCACGTTCAACCCCGGGCTCTACATAATCGACGGCGGGGGGCTGACGATCCAGAGTACGGCCACGAATCCGACGACGGTAATCGGCAACGGCGTCACTTTCTATCTGACCGGGACTACCTACTCGAGGGGCAGGTACAGGGGCGTTACGATCAACAGCACCGCCACGGTGCAGCTCAGCGCCCCGAATTCGTGCGGCGCCGGCACCGCCGCCACCGGTGGCAGTATCAACGGGATGCTGTTCTTTCAGGACCGCTCAATCACGGCGACCTCTTACAACGCCAGCACGATCAGCGGCGGTGCGACGTCATTCTTCGATGGCGCGCTGTACTTTCCCACCACTACGCTGAACTACGCCGGCGCCTCGAGCAGTAGCGGGTATACCTATCTGGTGGCCGACGATCTGGCGATCACGGATAACGTCACTATCGGCAACAACTACAATTGCCTGAACGGCCAATCGCTCATCAACAACGCGTCGCTGGTCATGTGATGGCGGACAACGATGGCTCTATTCGAGCGAACGAGTCGGGGACAAAGCGCGGTTGAGCTGGCGCTGGTGGCGCCGGTGCTGTTCACTCTACTGCTGATGGTGGGTGATTATGGACGCGTGTTTTTTCAGTCGATCACGGTCGCCGACGCGGCGCGCGCCGGCGCACAATATGGCTCGCAAAACCTGACCACGGCGGTCGATACCACCGGGATAACAAACGCCGCCGCGAACGACGCCGGCCAGCTAAGCGGCTTGAGCGTGAGCTCCTCGACCTTTTGTACCTGCACCGGTTCCGCGGCGACCGTTACCTGCGGTCCGACCGCCTGCACCGCTCCGGCCACGGAAAAGACCTTCGTTCAAGTCAATACGAGCGCGACCTTTACGACGGCGTTCAACTGGGGAATCACCGTGGGCGGTCAGCGCATGGGACTCCCGACCTCGACCCCACTGAGCTCAACTTCCGTACTCGAAGTGCAACAGTAGAAATGGCAAAGCACGACACAAAGAACCCGGGGTTGGGTCGTGGCCGGTTGCGTGGCCAGGCGATGGTCGAGTTTCCGGGGGTGGTGCTCTACTGGATTGGACTCGTATTCGGGATCACGTCGGCCTGCCTCGGCGTTTACGGCTACTCCTTCGTCTCGCAGGCCTCGCGCGACGCGGTGCGCTATGCGATGGTGCGCGGCGCCGATCTGGGTGATGGCGCGGCGACCGCGGACTCGGTGTCAAGCTTCGTCCTCGGCGAAGCGCACGGCTTTCCGAGCGGTTCGATTAACGTCACCACCACCTGGACTCCGGACAACAAACCGGGGAGCGTCGTCAAGGTTACTGTCACCTATAATTACCAGCCGATCTATCCCATCTCGTCGGCCACCCTGCCGTTGACCTCCACTGCCCAGATGGTCGTCACCTATTAGGTGAAGCAGCCGATCAGAACGCGAATCTTCGTGGGCCGTCAGGTCGGCCCGAGCCATCCCTTTCGGCCCGCACCTGGTCACGGGCTACTTCAGTAGCGCGTGCGATGTCTCATCTGTGAGACACTTGTATCATTCTTTGCGACCTAAAATCATAAATTAACATGTTTAACCATTGTTAAACATGATATATGACCAATCCTAGTTATGTAGAGTGATTTAAACTTATTTAACATCTGGCTTGCGTTTTGCGGAAACATGCTGCGGCCCTCATCCTTATGAGGGCTTAACGTCATTCTTCACGCAGTTTTGGATGATTTATGGCAAAACGCCTTTTTAACAAAAAAATCAAAGTTATCCGTGGATTAGCGATGCTAGGTGCGGCTTTGTTACTCCCGCTGCTGAGACCGTCGCCGTCCCGCGCGCAGATAATTCCACAAACGACTGGTATCTTCGCGATCAATGCGACGGGCAATTTCCGCAGTAAGACGAACGCCTCGATGCTCACTAACCCGTCCGTCAAAGGCATCTTCGTGTCGATGACCTGGGATGTCCTGGAAGCGACCGAAGGGTCATATTACTGGTCGTCGCTCGACAGCATGCTGAGCCAGGCCGGGGCTGCGGGGAAGCAGGTGACGCTCGGCGTGATGGCCGGTTTCACGACGCCGCATTGGGTTTATGCCGACGGCGCGCAGTCCTTCGAGTTCCTGTGGGACAAAACGAGTGGCGCCAGCGGGGCGGCCACTTGCAGTGTCCAGTCGATTCCGATCCCGTGGGATCCGGTTTTCCTCGCCAAGTGGCAAACATTCATTCAGGCGTTGGGTGCGCGCTACGGCTCAAACCCTACCTTGGTTAGCGTGATGCTTTATGGGGTCAACTTCGAAAGCGTCGAGACCTCCCTGCCGGTATCGAACGGCGAGAAGATCGAGGGCGAAGGCAAATCCTGCACGGGCTACAACTATCCGGCGTTATGGCAGGCCGCGGGCTACACCCGGACGAAGGTCGAAGATGCGGTCGCGACGTTGCAGAGCTACTATCAGGCTGCCTTTCCCAACACACAGCTCCTGGCGGGACTCAACCCTCACGGCTTTCCTCCGATCGACCAGGACGGGAATCTGATCGCTAATCAGACTGCCGACTTTCAAGTTCCCAGCGACCTGATCGCGAACGGCGCGGCTACACTGGGATCACAGTATTCCGCCGGTGATGGCGGCCTGAGTGCGAGCGGCTTGACTTGGTCGACGCTCACCGATTACGCGAGCACCCTCGACACCGGCTACCAGACGACGACCGCCCTGGGTTCGGCTTTGCCCACCGCGATGGATAAGGCGATCGCCGCTGGTTCGCAATGGCTCCAGCTCTATTCAAGCGACATCACCCTGCCGAGCAACCAGTCAGCACTGGCGAGCGCCGCCCAGCAATTGCACTAGACGATCGTCAATCCAGCGCCGCCCACGACCGGTAGTGCCGCTCCTTACGTCACGGACGAAGGAGCCGCGCGCCATTTACACGCGCACACCTCTGTAAGGTCGCCTCGACCCGATTGTTCGTCCAGATCGAACGAATTGTTCGTGTGATTTTTACATCCCTTCTTCGTTAAGGCGAGAAATCATCGTCCCTTTCGGTTTCAAGGCCGCCAGCGTTGGCCTCGTCTGGCTATTTGGTATATACGACGATTATCGTCTTGGGGGGGTTCGTGCTGCAATGGCCGCTGCTCGCGAAAGGCGCTCCCCGGCGCCTCTCAATCCCGTGCAGAGAGCCGCAACCTCGCGAAATTCGCAGCTCCTGAGAGACGGGAACCATGAAGACTAGCGATTCGCCCATCGAGAACGGAATCTTCGTCCTGACTGGCGAGTTCTGGACGATCGGGTATGGCGGGGTCAATTGCACGCTGAAGAACACGCTCGGTCTGAGCTACCTGCAACGTTTGCTGCAGCATCCCGGCGAGGAGTTTCACGCGCTCGATCTGCTGGCCGGTCCCGGCATGCCCGCCAGTCAGGAGGCCGACGAGGCGCGGCTGCGCGGCGACAACGAGCTTACGCGCGGTCGCCCGAGCGATCTCGGGGCGATGCTTGATCCGCGCGCAAAACAGGAATACAGGCGCGAGATCGCGGAACTGACTGAGGAACTCGAAGAGCTGAAGGAGCGCGGCGCCCACGAGCGGGCCGAAAAGGTCGCCGACGAGATCGACGAGATCAATCGCGCGCTGTTGAGTTCGGTGGGGTTGGGCGGTCGTGATCGGAAGACCGGAGCGGCGTCCGAAAAAGCGCGGATCAACGTCACCCGGCACCTCCGTACGGCGATCGAACGGATCGCCGAGCACCACGATGCGCTCGCCAAGCTGCTCGGCGAGTCCATCCGGACTGGTTCGTATTGCTGCTACCTGCCCAAATTGCGCTTTGACTGGAATTTCGAAGCGGAGAACATCGACGCTTCGGCTGCGACCCCCGCGCCGCTGACGCCGCCCCCGTCCGTTCCCGCCAGTGCGCCCGAATTCTCCCCGGCGCTGCCGGAGCAGACCGGATTTGTCGGGCGGACTGCGGAGCGTGAACTGATCGGCGCATGCCTGCGGCGGGTCATGAACGGCGAGAACGGGATCGTCATGATCAGCGGGGCGGCGGGAATCGGCAAGACCCGGCTCGCGCGCGCGCTCGGGGCCGACGCGCGTCGCCTGGGCTTCGTCACGCTGTCGGGCAATTGTTACGATCGTGAAGACTCGGTCCCATATATACCCATGGTTGAGATTTTAGAGGCGGCGCTGGCACAAAACCCCACGCCCGCGAGTTTCCGCGCCGTCCTCGGCGCGGAAGCCGCCGAAATCACCCGCCTGATGCCGCAATTGCGCAAACTCTTTCCGGATATCCCGCAACCGCTGCAAGGCACGCCGGAGCAGGCGCGGCGGGCTTTGTTCAACGCTTTGGCAGAGATTATCGCCCGCCAATCACGCCTTGCCCCGATGTTGTTGCTGGTTGAAGACGTCCATTGGGCGGATGAAGGAACCTTGGCGATGGTTGCGCATTTTGCGCGGGCGATGACCGGTTTGCGGGTGCTGGTCATGCTGACCTATCGGGACGACGCGATTGATCCGGCAAGCCAGTTCAGCCGGACGCTCGACGATCTGCTGCGCTTTCAGGTCGAGCATGTCCGCCTACGCGGTCTGCCGCAGATCGAGGTCAGGGCGATGGTCGAAGCGCTCGGCGGCGGTGGGATGTCGCGCTACTTGCTCGATGCGATTTACTCGTATACCGAGGGTAACCCGCTCTTCGTTCAGGAGTTGGTGCGCCACCTCATCAACAACCAGCCGATGGGCGTGTCGCTGGAGGTGGCCGCTCACGGCGAAATCGATCTGCCGCACAGCCTGCGCCTGGTAATCGGCCGGCGGCTCGCGCGGGTCGGCAAAGAGACGCAGAAGATGCTCGGGACCGCGGCGGTGATTGGCCGCTCGTTTACTTTCCCGCTGCTCGAAGCCGCGACGCAAGTCGACGCCGATGAACTCGTCGAGCTGGTCGAGGAAGCGGAAAAGGCTGGACTGATCACGTCGCGGCTGCGTTATCCCGACGCCGAATTCAGGTTCGCGCATGAACTGATCCGGCGGGCCGTACTGGATGACCTCTTGAGCGTGCGGCGCCAGCGGCTCCATCTGAGCGTGGCGAGGGCCCTCGAACTGGTCTATGCCAACGCTCTGGAAGACCACGCCGAAGATCTCGCGCATCAGTTATGGAACGCCGGCTCGGCGGCCGACGCCGACAAGACGATCCACTACCTGCAGATGGCGGGAACGAAGGCCGTGCAGACCGCCGCCAACGTTGACGCGATAGGCCATTTCACGAACGCGTTGACGCTGCTCGGTCGGCTCAAGGAGACCCCCGAGCGTCTGCAACAGGAATTGCTGATTCAGACCACTCTTGGAGCCCCTCTGGTCGCAACCAGAGGCTTCTCGTCCCTGGAAGTAAGGAGTCTCTATACCAGGGCGCGTGAGCTGAGCCAGCGAGTGGGCCAGTCGCCGCAGCTTTTTCTGGTTGTCTGGGGGCAATGGGTTAACTATGCGTCGCGCAGCGAGTATGAAACCGCCCGCCAATTGGCTGAGCAGTGCCTGCAATTGGCGGAGGCCGCCAACGATTCGGCTCTGCTGATCGAGGCGCATCACGCGCTCGGCGTCAGTTGCACCACCGAGGGACAGTTCGTCGAGGGGCGTGAGCATTGCGATCAGGTAATCGCCCTCTACGATCCCGCGCGGCACGCTGCGCATGTCTATACTTACGGGCAGGATCCGGCAGCCATCTGTCACGTACACGCAGGTCAGTGCCTTTGGTTCCTCGGTTATCCTGAGCAGGCGCAAAAGCGCGTCGCCTTGGGCCTCGCGCTTGCTCGCGAGCTGACCCATCCAGGCAATCTCGCGACCGTCTCGGCGTTTGCCGCGTGGGTGCATCAATACAGTCGCGACGCCAACGGGACTCAGACGCTGGCCGAGACCACGGTCAAGATCTCGACGGAGCATGAACTCGCGTTCACTTTAGGCATGGGGACGATCCTGGGCGGCTGGGCGCTGACCCAACTGGGCGGCAGAGAACAAGGAATCGCGCAGATGGAAAAAGGGATCGCGGGCTTTCGAGCCGCCGACGCCGTTATGCTGATGCCCTACTTTTCGTCAGTGCTGGCCGAAGCGTACGGCGACGCAGGGCGGCTGCAAGAGGCCTGGGAGCTGCTCGCCGACCTTGATCCGCGCCGGGAGTCATACTGGGAAGCGGAGCTGCACCGGCTTAAAGGTGAGCTTATCCTCAAGCAGTGCGCTGTTCAGAACTCGCCTGCTTATAGTGACGTTCAGGCGGAAGATTGTTTTAACGAAGCCCTGGCGGTCGCCCGAGCGCAAAAGGCGAAGTCGCTCGAGCTGCGCGCGGCGATGAGCCTGGCGCGCCTGTGGCTGCACCAAAACAAGGCCGCCGCTGCTGACAGCCTGCTGGGCGATGTGTTCGGCTGGTTCACCGAAGGGTTCGCCACACCGGATTTGCGCGACGCGAAAGCACTGTTGGAACGAGTCCGAACTCCTAAAGCATCAATTTCACAGGTCAATCCGCGCGCGGCGCGAGAGAAAGCGGCACGACCGTAAGAAGATCGCCCGGAGACGGGTGAAAGTTCGCGAAGAATAGCCGCAAAATCCGGCTTAGCCTGCTTCGGAATCGTGAGATCGCTGGTTCTGTTCGTTTCGAGTGAACAAATTGTTCACTCGAAATGAACGCCCTTAGGTTGGTGACCGTAAGATGACAATCGTAAAGCCTACCAGCCGGTTCAGGAAACGAGACCCTACGTTACGTCTCGATCTCGCTTCGCAAAGCCGATGGGTGATTTTCGGTCGAGATAAAGTCGGGTTCAACGGGGAATTTCGCTAACCAGCGTGAATTGATTCAAAAGGAGACCTGAAAATGGCAACAGTTCTGCTTCAAGCATTCGCCGATGTCGTTAACGCGTGGAATGCGGGAGATTACATCGAAGTCTACAAGTACCTCGATCCCAAAGAATTCATTATGAAGAAAGTTGACGATGCGGGGTCGGTCGTGACCGGGGTTGATAATCTGCTTGCGTATATGGCAGGTCAAGCGCTGCAGAAACCCCAGTTTAACCCTGCCGGCGGGTACACGGAGAAACGCTGGAAGGGTGAAACGGTTGGGCAGGTCCGCGGGACCGGGACATATACAGACAGGACGCTACCGGCTCCTCCAACTCTGCCGCTGAATGTTCGCTTCACTTTTACCTTTAAGCGAAAGACTGATAAGGACCACTGGCTGCTGATCAACGCCTTTGCGGCGGAGATGTAATCAAGCCCGGATAACACTGAATTGCGCAGTGCGCAGACATCGCGGAATCGTGCTGTTCGATCAATGAAGACTAGACGGGTGGACGGCGCCTTTGCGCCGCCACCCCACGAACTTGAGCAACTCTCGGGAAGTTACCATGTCCATTAAACCACGCGTTATCGAAACCAAAAAAATCCTGGCTGACCCAAACAGTCTGAGTGCGATACTCGGAGTCGCGGTCGATCCGGTCAAGGACCTCAATCCCCACTCGCCGCCCTCGGACGGCGATTCATTTTACATCGTCAGTTACTTGAAAGGTGGGGGATGCAAGTTCACTGTGCTATTCCATCTGATAGTTCTCAACGAGGTTTCAGTTCTCAACGACACCCCCGTCTCCCAAATACCGCCATCCACACTATTAGGGATCTCGGTCCTGGACGAAGCCGTTTTGCCGCCTAAATACTACGCCTTCAATGAAATCGTCGACATGGGGCGAAAGAACACAACAGTTTCATCCACCGGGCTGGAGATTAGCATCAATACTGTGGGTGGGAACGCGAAGCTGCACGGATCTATGGACGATCTGACGATCGAGGCCAACCTACCTGCTGGGCCCGGCGGCGCCCCGCTTGTTCTCGCGTTGAAGATGGCGGCTCTTGGGCCAATACTCAACTACCTCGGCGAAGGCATTATTCCATTCCCCGATGGCAAGACCTACGGCAAGACCGATGGCAAAGACTACGAGTATGCTTTTCCACTCATGATGACCTCGGGAAGCCTCACGCTGAACAACAAACCCTTCCCTGTCGTGGGGACTTCCTGGCTCGACCGGGAATGGGGTGACTTTGCGCCCGCGCAATGGACCTGGATGAGTATTCAGCTCAAGAACGGCGTCCAGATCGCCCTTTGGGATCAGCAGCCATTAGTGACCCCCATGAGCGGCTCATACGTTGGGGGCGAGGCCTTTGCGACAATTCTGCACGAGAATGGTGACGTTAGTGTGACGCCCGTCGAAATTGTGCAAGCCCCCGTTGGTGCGGCCGGCGGCTACCCGCAAAGTTGGGATGTTACTATCTCGAATAGAGCCACATTGAAGGTTACCACATTAGTGCCTGGTCAGGAGATCAAGTCGCTAATTATTCCTCGCATGGAAGCAAAATGTTCGGTCGTTGGGCAGTACGAAAGAGCCCGCGTTGACGACGGCGACGCGTTTGTGGAAGTGGCCAGAATTCAGCTGCCCTAGGTGCCGATCTCGTAGTACCCGAGGCTTTGACGGACGTGGAAAATCGAAACGTCGTAACGGTTCTGGAGGAGCCCACCTCGACCCCGCGGGTGGCGGACCTGCACCAGGCGAAGACCGCTGACGTCCTTCAACACTACTACGAAGCGAAGACCGAAGAGATCTTCCAACGCTACGGCTCCGGACCGCGCGTGCATTATCACACGGGTTTCGTCGAGGGTCCCCAGCGCGTGGCGACGGCCGCGGCATTGCGCGCGCAGTTGTTCGAATCCCAGGAGCGGATGCTCCAATACGCATCCGCTTCCTGGCAGCTAAACAATGCCGAGTTCCGCAATCTGCTTGACGTCGGCTGCGGTCTTGGTGGGAGTGCGATCTTTTGGGCGCAGGAGTTCGGCGCCCGGGTCACCGCGATCACGATCGCGCCCTCGCATGTTGCGCTCGTTGGCAAGATGGCTCGGCAAGCCCGGGTCGCTGCGCGCGTACGTCCACTGTTATGCGACGCGGCCGCGGTACCGGGTGAGGGATGCTTCGACGCCGCGATCGCGATCGAAAGCTCGAGCAGCTTTCCACGGCGCTCGTGGTTCCGCTGTCTCGCGCGGGTTCTACGGCCCGCCGGCCGCGTTTTTATCTCCGACTGCTTCCTCGTGCACCCCGCATACGAAGAGCCCTTCAACCGTCATTGGTGCGGCCAGATCGGCACCGTCGAGGAATATGTCGAAGCGGCCCAGGAGTGCGGTTTCAAGCTGCTGAAGGTCGAGGATGTCTCGCTGCGGACGGCAACCTTCTGGCGGACGACGCTCGCGCTTATTCGCGCCGAAGCGCGGGAGTCAAAGCCGGATCGATCGCGAGTTCGAAGTGCTGAGGAATCGTACCATACGCACTTGCGGGTGCTGCAAGGTCTGCTGGACGGCGGGCTGCGGCAGCTATGGCTGGCCTTTGCTAAGGCCGATGATAAGAAGTCACGACCATGACAGTGTCTGATAGCGGCCCTCCGCAGACTGGTATCTTCGTGCGCGCCGGCGAGTTCTGGACGGTCGGGTATGGCGGGATCAATTGCACGCTCCGGAATTCGCGCGGTCTCAGCTACCTGCAGCGGCTCCTGCAGCATCCCGGCGAGGAGTTTCACGCACCCGATCTGCTGGGCGCGGAAAAAGTCGTCGTCGTGATCGAAGAGACCCAGCGCGAACTGCTGCGTTCGTTGGGGCTGGGCGGCCGTGACCGGCGGGCCGGCTACGAGGCCGAGCGTGCGCGAATCAACGCCACCCGGCATCTCCGTGCGGCGATCCAACGGATCGCCGAGCGCGACGATGCGCTCGGCAAGCTGCTCGGCGAGTCCATCCGGACTGGTGCGTATTGCAGCTACCTGCCCAAGGTCCCGATCGATTGGAAATTTTGCTGAGTTTCACCCAACCCGCTTGACGCCGTCGGCGAACGTTTGCGGGCGGGCGTCGGTTGCGCTTACCGAAGCGGCTTTTGCCTGGCTGAGTTGCGAGATATCTCGATTTCGTCCTAAGAGCCTGCCTGCGGAATACGGAACAGCCATCAACGCTCCCAACTCTCGACCCTGAGCCCGTGGACTCGCGCAAACTCGGAGCGATTGCGCGTAACCAGCGTCGCCTTTTGGTGGACCGCGTGCGCCGCTATCAGCAGGTCCATCGCGCCGATCGAGCGCCCCTTCGCTTCGAGCGCGGCTCGTATTTCGCCGTAAACTTCCGCCGCATCCGCCGGCCAGTCGAGGACCTCGACAAAGGCGAGGAACTCCTTCAGCGCCTGTTCGTTCCGCTGCCGTTCGCGCGATTTCATCACGCCCGTCCACAACTCGGCCGCCACCACGCTGGAGACCGCAACATCCTGGGGGCGGGTCCGTTCAAGGTGGCGAATGACTTCTGGTGCGTTGCGCTTGATCGCATGGATGCAGATATTGGTGTCCAGCATCAGGCGAATCAAAGTTTCTCGCGCTCCTCCGGCGGTGCGTCTTCGATATGCTCGGGATAGTCGTCGCTGAAGCGTGACGCCCGAGTGAAATACTCGCGCCAGGAGCGGGGACGCGGCGTCAGAATCACGCGGTCGCCATCCCGTTCGATGAGCACCTCGTCGCAGGTGAAGCGATATTCCTTCGGGATACGGATCGCTTGACTGCGGCCGGTCGTGAACACCTTGGCCGTTGCACGCTTGGCAATCTTCTTAGCCATATATCCATGATATATAGCATGCATGTCCGGCTATGAAAAAGCCGCGTCGCGGGCTTTCTTGCCTAGCTGAGTTGCCAGATGTCGCGGGCGTATTCGCGGATGGTGCGATCGCTGGAGAAGCGGCCGATCCGCGCGACGTTGAGAATCGCCTTCTTCGTCCAGTAGCGGCGCTCGCCAAATTGCTTCGAGATCTCCTGCTGAGTATCGATATAGGCGGCGAAGTCGGCCAGCACCAGATACGGATCGAAGTCGAGCAGCGCGTCGCGGATCCAGCGGAACAGCCCCGGCTCCTCCGGGCAGAAACGATCGGCGGCCAGCTCGTCGAGAACGCGGCGCAGCCGCGGGTCGTTCTCATAGTAGTCGCGCGGCTTATACTCATTCCGCTCGACCATCCGCTCGATCGCCGGCGCGGTCAGCCCGAAAATGAAGATATTCTCCGCGCCGACCGCGTCACGAATTTCGATATTGGCGCCGTCGAGCGTGCCGACCGTCAAGGCGCCGTTCATCGCGAACTTCATGTTGCCGGTGCCGGAAGCTTCGCGGCCGGCCGTCGAAATCTGCTCGGAGAGGTCCGCGGCCGGGATAATCCGTTCGGCCAGCGAGACCCGGTAGTCCGGCACGAACGCGACCTTGATCAGGCCGTGCGTGCGGGCGTCGTTGTTGATCACGTTGGCCACACAGTTGACCAGCTTGACGGTCATTTTGGCCGCCCAGTAGCCGGGCGCCGCCTTGCCCGCGATCACGTAGCTGCGGGGCGCCGCCGGCTCGACATGATCGTCAACCAGAAGCAGGTATTGGTGCAGGATGCCGAAGACCATCAGGAGCTGGCGTTTGTACTCATGGATCCGCTTGGCCTGCACGTCGAAGAGTGACGCGGGATCGAGGTCGATCTGCAGCAGGCGGTGGATCGTGGTGGCGAGCCGCTCCTTGTTGGCGCGCTTGATCGCGGCGAACTCGGCGTGAAACGCCTCATCCTCGGCGTATTGCTCGATTTGATTGAGCCCGTCGAGCCCGGTAATCCAGCCGTCGCCGATCGTCCGCTTGAGCAGGCCCGCCAGTCCCGCATTGGCCATCAGCAGCCAGCGGCGCTGGGTGACGCCGTTGGTCTTGTTGTTGAAGCGCTCGGGCCATAGGGCATAAAAGTCCGGCACCAGCCGGGTCTTGACCAGCTCCGAATGCAGTTCCGAGACCCCGTTGATCGAATGGCTGCCAATGATGGCCAGATGCGCCATGCGCACTTCGCCGCCATTCTGATCGTCGATGATCGAGGTGTTGCGCAGCTTCTCCGCGTCGCCATTCCAGACCGCCGACGCCCGATCGAGGAAGCGCTGGTTGATCTCCATGATGATCTGCAAGTGGCGCGGGATGACCCGCTGCATCATCGCGAGCGGCCAGCGCTCGAGCGCCTCGGGCATCAGCGTATGATTGGTGAAGGCGACCGCGGCGCGCGTCAGCTCGAAGGCCGCGTCCCAGGCGAGGCCGTGCTCATCGACCATCAAGCGCATCAGCTCAGCGATCGCGAGAGTGGGGTGGGTGTCGTTGAGCTGCAGTGCGGTTTTCGCCGGGAAGTCACGCAAATCCTCGCCGCGGCGCATGAAGCGGCGCAAGATGTCGCGGATCGCACAGGCGACGAAGAAGTATTCCTGCAACAGGCGCAACTCGCGCCCGGCCTCGATCGCGTCTGATGGATAGAGAATCTTCGACAAGGTCTCGGAGACGATTTTCTGCTCGACCGCTTTGACATAATCACCGGAGTTGAAAATCCGGACGTCGAATTCGTCAGAGGCGTGCGCCGCGAAGAGCCGCACGAAGTTGACCGTGCGCCCGCCGTAGCCCGCGATGGGCAGGTCGGAAGGCACGCCGACCAGCGTCCGCTGGTCGACCCACTTTGGGTGATAGGTGCCGTCGCTCGCGTAGCGATGCTCGATCCGGCCATAGACCGGCACCAGGCAGGATTCCTCGGGCCGCGGGATCAACCAGGGCGAGGTTTCGCTCTGCCAGGCGTCGGGCTGCTCGATCTGGTAACCGTCGCGGATCTCCTGCCGAAACAGGCCGAATTCGTAATTGATCCCGTAGCCGTAGCCGGGCATGTCGAGCGTCGCCATCGAATCGAGGAAGCACGCCGCCAGCCGGCCCAGGCCGCCGTTGCCGAGCGCTGCGTCCGGCTCCTCGTCGAAAAGGGTCTGCAGATCGATGCCCTTCTCCGCGAGCAACTCGCGGCAGGTCTCGATGATGCCGAGATTGTGCAGATTGTTCTCGAGCGAACGGCCGATCAGGAACTCGAGGGAGAGGTAATAAACCCGTTTGACATCGCTGCGCTCGACCCGCCCGCGTGTCGCCAGCATCCGGTCGACCAGGAGATCGCGCACGGCAAAGGCCGTCGCGCTATACCAGTCGCGCTTGCGGAGACGCGCGCGCGGCTTCGCCAACGTGAAACGGATATGATGATCGATTAATTCCGCAATCAGGGCGCGGTTGGTATCCACCATTACGCTACCATTCCAGTCGCAGGAAGGAGCAAAAACTGAACCAGCGAAGGTTGCAAGGCAATCGGGATGAAAGAAATCAAGCTCCTGTGATGCCAATCTTAGCCAAATCCGCGATCGGGTGCTGTAAGCGTTGGAATCAGCCCGGATCGGAAGGCGATCAGCACTGCCGATGCCTGCCTTTTGTCCCTTAAGCTGTGCAAAGAGTATGCGGCCATTGTTCAAAATTGAAGCAACTCATCATTCGATCTATCAACAAGTAATCGGAGCCAACTTGTCCGCGTGAAACCCGCTCCTCTGTCACAAATGCGTTCCGATCTGCTGCGGATCTATGCTGCCGGGATAGCCGCCGTCGCCCCACGACGGCTGATCGGCCGGGCGCTGGCGGGGGAGCTCGATCCACGGATTCCGGTCGCGGTCGAAAGTGCGGAGCGAATCCGGATCCTCGCGGTCGGCAAGGCCTCGGCCGGGATGGCGCTCGCGGCGCGGGAGCGTCTCGGCGCGAAGGTGCTGGAAACACTTGTGGTGACCGTCGCTCCGCCGCCCGCCGAGATCGCCGGCGACCTTGCCGCGGGCGATTTCAGCGTGATTACGGGGGCGCATCCGTTGCCCGACGCTTCGTCCGTCGCGGCGGGCCGGGCGGCGCTCGAGTTCGTTGCGCGCACCCGCCCCGGGGAGCTGCTGCTCCTGCTCCTGAGTGGCGGAGCCTCAGCCATGATGGCTGTACCCGCACCAGGTATCGCGATCGCCGACAAAATTGCGCTGTCGTCGGCCCTGATGCGCGCGGGGGCGTCGATCGGGGAGCTGAACACGGTGCGCAAGCATCTCTCGGCCGTCAAAGGCGGTGGCCTGCTGCACGTGCTCGATGAAAACGCCACGATGCTGGGCCTGATCTTGTCGGACGTACCCGGCAACGATCTCGCGACGATCGGCTCCGGGCCAGCGGTCGCCGATCCGACGACTTTCGCGGACGCGATCGCCGTGCTCAAGCGGCGCAAGCTCTGGGGCCGGACGCCTGAAGCAGTGCGTGATCGCTTCGAACGTGGGGCCGCCCACGAAATCGACGAAACTATGAAGCGAGACAATCCCGCCATGCAACGTTCGCTCAGTGTCTTGATTGGCGACAACCGGACAGCCTGCGACGGGGCGGCCGAAGCGGCCCGCTCGATAGGTTATGTGGTCGAGCAATGGCGCGACCTTTCCGGCCCGGCTGAGACGATCTGCCGCAATCTCGCAACTCATCTGAGCGAGCTCGACTATGGGCGGACCTGTGTGATCGCCGGTGGCGAGCCGCAAGTCACGGTGCGCGGATCGGGCAGGGGCGGCCGCGCGCAGCATTGTGCGCTGTTGCTCGCGACCGAACTCGCGCAACGCCCGTCGGATGCCGCGATCGGCGCGCTATTCGCCGGTACCGACGGTATCGACGGCCCGACCGACGCGGCCGGTGCGATAGTCACCGCGAGCACCATGCGGCGTGCGCTGGAGGCCCGGCTCGACGCACCTGCCGCGCTCGCGCGCAACGATTCCTATTCCCTCTTCCAGGGCTTGGGTGATTTGATAATTACCGGGCCGACCGGGACCAACGTGACCGATATCTTTGTCGGTCTCGTGCTCGGCGGCGAGGATCGGCCCGTGCGTTGAGGGTCTGGCAAGGCCGCAACTTAAAGAAAAAGTTTAACTCTGAAGATGAAAGGTACAGATTTTGCTCATTCAACGGGACGGCGGGCGATGGCCCGTACTTGGCGACCAGGAGAAGAAAAAAAGGCAAGTGGCTTACGCGGATGTACAAGCGGGTGGACCGGGTGGCTTGGCGGCAGTGACGTTGATTCCGGGTGACGGTGTCGGCCCCGAGGTGATCGGTGCGGCGGTGACCGTGCTCGAAGCGGCGGGCGTCAAGATTGCCTGGGATCGGCAGGAGGCAGGAGCGGCGGCGGTCAGGAAACATGGCTCGCCGGTACCGGATAGTCTGATTCGCTCGCTCAAGCGCACCCGGATCGCGCTGAAAGGACCACTTGAGACTCGGGTCGGCGAGGGCTATCGCTCGATCAACGTCTATCTGCGCAAAACCTTCAACCTTTACGCGAGCTTGCGTCCGACCCACAGCTTCGAGGGGGTGCATACGCCGTTCCGCAACGTCGATCTGGTCGTTGTGCGCGAGAACACCGAGGACCTCTACGCCGGTATCGAGCATCAGGTGGCGCCCGGGATCGTCGAGAGCGTCAAGGTGATTACCGCGCGGGCGTCGACCCGGATCGCGCGCTTCGCCTTCGAGTACGCGCGGCGGAATCGGCGTAAGCTGGTCACCGCTATCCACAAGGCCAATATTATGAAGCTCTCCGACGGGCTGTTTCTGAAATGTGCCCGGCGGGTCGCGAAGGAGTACGCCGACGTCCGTTATGAGGAACAGATCGTCGACGCCGCCTGTATGCGGCTGGTAACGAACCCCGCCGCCTTCGACGTTTTACTGCTCGAAAATCTCTACGGCGACATCGTTTCGGACCTCTGCGCCGGCCTGGTCGGCGGGTTGGGCGTGGTGCCAGGGGCTAACTACGGCGAACGCGGGGCGATTTTCGAGGCCGTTCATGGCACTGCGGCGGATATCGCGGGTAAGAACGTGGCGAATCCGGTCGCCGCGATTCTCTCGGCCTCGATGCTCGCGGACTACCTCGGGTCGCATCGCGCGGCCGAGCGTGTCAGGGCGGCGGTCGGCGCGGTCCTGCGCGAGGGTCGCACATTGACCCCGGATCTCGGTGGCACGGCTTCGACGACCGGGATGACGGCCGCGGTTATCCAGGCAATGGCAACGCCGCTGGAGCATCCGGCCGCGACGGCGTAGACGCGACCAGGGAATCTTGACGCAGCTCCAGGGGGGCGGCGGAGTAAAAGCGACCGTGCCGGAGGCACGGAACATGGGGCGGCGGAGTCTTAACCGAGGCTGAGCCTCGCAGACTCGTCCACCCACCGGACGCGCGGCCAAAGAAAAGACTCGCCTGCTCGCTCCGTTCGCCAAGCCTCACTCCGCTAGCGTATAGGCGCGCGGTTGGCTATTTTTCAGTCATGGCGAAGGCTGCGAAATCCGGGGCCGCGGGTCTCCGCCTGCCTCCTGGGCAGACTCTGGTGACCAATTTTCCGGTGTTGAGCTACGGGCCGACCCCGCGCTTCAATCCCGCCAAGTGGGATTTCCGGATGATGGGGCTGGTCGAGCGGCCGCTCCGCTTCAGTTGGGAAGAATTCCGCGCTTTGCCGCGGACGCGTCAGGTTTCTGACTTTCATTGCGTCACGACCTGGTCGCGCTACGACAATCAGTGGGAAGGGGTTAAAACCCGCGCGCTGGCGGCGACGGCGGGGCTCAAGCCGGACGCGAAGTTCGTCGTCGTTCTATGCGACGGCGGCTATACGACCAACCTCCCGCTCGACGAGTTTCTCGACGACGACGTGCTGCTGGCGTATCGGCACGACGGCAAGGATCTCGAACCTGACCACGGCTGGCCGCTCCGGCTGGTCGTGCCGAAGCTCTACGCCTGGAAGAGCGCCAAATGGGTGCGGGCGATCGAGTTCACCGCGCGCGACCGGCGCGGCTTCTGGGAGGTGCGCGGCTACCATAACCACGGCGATCCCTGGACCGAGGAACGCTATTCTTTCGAGGAAGAAAATTTCGGGGAATGAGCCGCTTCTGAGGATCGCGACCGTCCTTGCCTGACAGCACAATCGTGATCCGCGATTCCGCGCGGATTTCTACACCGCTCGAACGGGCGGGGATGGTCGCGCGGCTGGGCGCCGAGTCCTTCGACGTTGCGGTGATCGGCGGCGGGGTCAACGGCGCCGCGATCGCGCGCGACGCCGCGATGCGCGGTCTTCGCGTCGCCCTTATCGATAAGGGTGACTTTGCCGGCGCGACCTCCTCACGATCGTCGAAGCTTATCCACGGCGGCCTTCGCTACCTTCCGCAAGGTCATATCCGGCTGGTTTATCAGGCGCTGCGCGAACGTGAGCGCTTACGCCGTCTGACGGCACCCCACCTCGTGCGTCCGATTCACTTCCTGATGCCGTTCTTTCGCGGCCGCCGGCCGGGCCGTCACGCGATCGCGCTGGGACTCGCGCTCTACGACCTGATGGCCTGGACACCACGCGCCGAGTGTCATCGGCGACTGACCGCCGCGCAAATCAAGCTGCTCGAGCCGGGCCTCCGCGCCGACGGACTCGTGGGTGGCGCCAGCTACTACGACGGCTCGGGTGACGACGCGCGGATTACTCTGGAGAACGTCATTGACGCGGCTTGTCACGGCGCCGCGATCCTCAATTACGCGGCGCTCGAAGACTTCACGCCAGCCGGGCCACAGCGCGTGCTTACGGTGCGAGACCTTGCGAGCGACGCGGTCGTCAACGTGACGGCGCGGACGATCGTGAACGCGGCGGGTCCGTGGGTCGACGATATCCGCCGCATCGACGATGCCGCCTGTGCGCCGATCGTCCGGCTGACCAAGGGGGTTCATCTGATCGTGGCGGCGGAGCGCTTGCCGGTCCGCAACCCGTTGGTCCTGACCGATCACGACGGCCGGATCGTCTTCCTGATGCCGCGCGACGGTCATGTGCTGCTCGGGACCACGGATACCGATTTCGCGGGCAATCGCGATCAGGTTGCGGTGGAGGCGGCCGACGTCGCGTACCTGCTCGGGGTGATCAACGAGGCGCTGCCCGGCGTGGCGCTCGGCGCCGGCGACGTCGAGTACGGATTCGCCGGTTTGCGCGCGCTGCCGCAGGCGGCGGGCGACGCTAGCCCTTCGTCGGTGTCGCGCGAGGAGCTGATTGTGGCGAGCCCGTCGGGGCTGCTGACGGTCGCGGGCGGCAAGCTGACGACCCATCGCGCGATCGCGGAGGAGGTCGTTGATCGACTGGTCAAGGACTTCGCACTGCCCGCCCGTCGCTGCGCGACCCGCACCGTGCCACTGCCGGGGGCCCGCCCCCGCGGGGAAAACGATCCGTGCGCGAGCAATCTGCCCGCGGCAACGCGCGCGATGCTCGAGGCTCGGTACGGGACGCGCGCGGTGTTGGTCGCACCGATCGCAGCCGAGCGGAAAGTGCTGGCGGAGCCGTTGGCGAGCGGCGCCCCGGCGATCGGCGCCGAAGTCCTCTTCGCGGCGCGCTACGAACTCGCCCGCACGGTCGAGGATTTTCTGGTGCGGCGCACTGCGATGGTCTGGCGGGCGCCCCGCGCCGCGCGCGAGGCCGCCCCGATGGTCGCGCGCATCCTGGCCTCCGAGTTCGGCTGGGACAGCGCTCGCGAAACCGCCGAGGTGGACACTTTCAGGGCGCGAATCGCACCTCGCTTCCAGGGCTGATCGAGCAACAGCTTAGAAAAAGAATTTCGGGACGATGAGCCTGCGTGAATCACGATTCTTCGCTGCGCGCCGATGGGCGTGTGGACCCCACGCATCTTGATCGCTCATTCAGAAATGACACTACTACCTCGTGTGGTAGAAAGTCCCTGCAGGTCATTCTGAGGAGCGCTCCGCGCGAAGAATCCCGGATCAACTATCCACGTGACTTCGAACGAATCCTTTGGCCTCCATGATTGACCTGTCGGTACCATACCGCGCATCGCAGGTTTTGGTAATCTCCTACCAATTTTACTTTCGCGCTATTTGATAGGAAACACTTTATTCCCCATGTAACTAGTGTACTGTCCCACAAATAACTCCGATATCAAGCGGCCCCGTTTGTCATTCTGAGCGAAGTGAGCAACGCGAGCGCAGTCGAAGAATCTCGGACAGCTTTGCGAGCATTGGCGCTGCGTAGCGCGCCGGCGCAAGCGAAGCCGGTACCGGTTCTGGAGTCTGCCATGAGCGTAAGTAGCGCTCGGTATTTGTTAACTTATTTACGGGACGCCACCCTAGCCGGTCGTTTCCTATCAAAATGGTGACAACCCGAAATGATAGGGGAACCCCATCATGGCCGAGTGACGGCGTGGTTCACAGGATCGTCATGAAAAAGAGGGTGGCGCCGGCGAGCCCCATGATCAACGATCCGAACCAGATCTTGCGCACACGAGTCAGCGCCGCGATCGCCGCCAGCGCGATCGCGACCTGGAACAGCGCCACGCTGTCGGCGAAGCGATGATGCTCGTGCAGCAGGTGCTCGGCTTCCTCCGATTTGCGGTCGCGCTCCTGCTCGAGCTGATGGGCCGTTTGCGCGATAGCCTGCTGCTCGTGTGCGTAGCGCTCGCGCTCCTGGCCAAAAATCGCCGGGGGTTGCTTGCCCGCCACGCTCCAGCTGTTCGATGCCACCTCCTGAAGCGCGGCTTTGATGCTCTTGGCTTGATACTCCGACCATTGATCGGACGCCTGGCTCTGCAATTGCGTTGATTCGGTCTTGAGGAGCAGCGCCTCGTTGACCGTGCCGCCGCCGCGCAGCGCGGCGACCGCCGCCAGAGCGGCAAAGAGCGCCGTGGTCAGCGCGATCGCCTTGACCAGGCCTCGTGCCGCCTCCTCTTCCTCATGCTCCTCGCGCAGTTCGGCCAGTTCGACTTCGGGCTCCTCAGGCATCGGATGCTCCTCGGCAAGGAATAGTGACAGAAAATCGGCGAACCGCCACGCCAGGGAAACTCAGCATGACACTGCTTTTAACTGTAAGCCCCTCCGTCATCTTGAGAGTTTGTGAGTTTTTGCAGAATCGCGGACGCTGTGCCGAACCAGATGCCCTCACCCGCGCTCGCGATGCTCGCGCGATCCTTCGGCAGGCTCAGGACAGGCTCTCTCCCTGGACTGGACAAGGAGAGGTATTAGAAAGGCGGCTCCGCTCTTAAAACCTCTCCTTGTCTTGTCCAGGGAGAGGTCGCCGCGGTGAGGCGCCCCGCCGAAGACGTGGCGGGTGAGGGCAGCCTTGTTGAGCACGGGCCAGGTGATCCTGCAAAAACTCACAAACGCTGAGCGCAGCGAAGGACCTGCGTCCTCGCTCTTCGGCCTCAAGGATAGGCTCCTTGAAGAAGCTGACGTTCGCGTTACATGCTCAATAGCGATTGCGCTCCCGCGCGAGGAGCTGAGCGCCACTCACTTCAAGCATTTTGTTGTCACCGTAGATTCCACGCAGCCGCGCCAGAAAATCGGGGCGCTCGACAACTGCGCGCCGTACCGGTACCAGGTGTGCGATTACCTGCTTGCGTTTGGTGATTTCAACCTTTTCACCCCGTTGAAGGAGACGCTCCACCTCGGCGAAGTGGTAACGGAGATCGCTCACGCTGATTTTTTTCATGGGCTGCATTTTAGCATCCTCGGCTCGCTCGCGACGTGAAACCTGCAACACGGCTCCCCGCGGCGGCTTTTGGTCTGATCGGAAGACGCGCTATTTTAGGGAAGCGCGCGGCCGGCCTCGATGGCGTCGGCGCCGCGTGCGACACTTCTAACAACGGAATGGCGGGATCATGCTCAAAAACAGTTTCGGTACGCGCACAACTTTAACCGCGGGCGGCAAGAGCTACACGATTCATTCGCTCGACGCACTGGCCAAGCGGGGCTTCGACCTGACGCGTCTCCCCTATTCGATCAAGGTGATGGTCGAGAACGTCGCGCGCCGCGAGGATGGCGAGATCGTCACGGCCAGCCACGTCGAGGCGCTCGCGCGCTGGGCCGACAAGCGCGGCCGTGGCGAGCAGGAATTCTCGTTCATGCCGGCCCGGGTGTTGTTGCAGGATTTTACCGGTGTGCCGGTCGTCGCCGACCTTGCCGTAATGCGCGACGCGATCCGCCGGCTCGGCGGTACGGCGTCCCGGATCAATCCCCTGCAACCGGTGGATCTCGTGATCGACCATTCGGTGCAGGTCGATTCTTTTGGCAGTGGGGGCTCGTTCGCGATCAACGCCGGACTCGAATTCGAGCGTAATCAGGAGCGTTACCAGTTCCTGCGCTGGGGCCAGGGTGCCTTCAACGATTTCCGCGTGGTGCCGCCTGACACCGGGATCGTCCATCAGGTGAATCTTGAATATCTCGCGCCGGTGGTTTTCACGTCGAAGGACGGCGAGGCCTATCCGGATACGGTCTTCGGCACGGATTCGCATACGACGATGATCAACGGGCTCGGCGTGGTTGGCTGGGGGGTCGGCGGAATCGAGGCGGAAGCCGCGATGCTCGGGCGGTCGACGCCGATGCTGATTCCGGAGGTGATCGGCTTTCGCCTGACCGGCAGCTTGCGGCCGGGTGCCACCGCGACCGACCTCGTGCTGACGGCGACCCAGATGTTGCGCAAGAAGGGTGTCGTCAACAAGTTCGTCGAGTATTTCGGCAGCGGGATCGCGCAGTTGAGCGTCGCCGATCGCGCGACGCTCGCCAACATGGCGCCCGAATACGGCGCGACGATCGGCTTCTTCCCGGTCGACGACCAGACGCTGGCCTATCTCCGGTTGTCGGGCCGCGCCGAAGATCAGATCAAACTGATCGAGGCGTATTGCAAGCATCAGGGGCTGTTTCATACGGCTGCGGCGCCTGAGCCGGTCTTCACCGATACGCTCGAACTCGACCTCGCGACGGTCGAGCCGAGCATGGCCGGGCCGCGCCGCCCGCAGGATCGCGTGACGCTGGCGGTCGCCAAGCGTGAGTTCCGGCGCGAGCTGGCCAAGGAGATCGGCGGGCAAGAAGACGGTCCCGCCGCCCAGGCCGTCGCGCGCTGGGTCGCCGAAGGCGGCAAATCTGACGTCGTTCCGCACGAGCGGGTCGTGCCGTCCGATTTGGGCGCGGTGGGTAATCAAGTGCAGGTCGCGATGGGCGGACAGCAATTTCCGCTCGGTCATGGGTCGCTGGTGATCGCCGCGATCACGAGCTGCACCAACACC
>JBKQPD010000246.1:0-16251 GCA_052145175.1 Binataceae bacterium (SeqCode)
CAGAACCCATCGTCCGGATGCGCTGTCGAAGACGTTCTCGCGAACTTGCGCCAGAATTGGTCCGGGCAGTTCCGAGTTGATGCCGCTAATCAGCACCGCCGGAATAACGCTGCCTGCTGTGATCAGAAAAGGAGACTCCGCCGGTTTGACGCTCGCGATCGCACTGGTGCCGTTGCTCTGGCCAGATGGCGTGATCGTCAGATCGTACGGCCTGGTTGTCCCTGCCTGACTCGGGACGCTTGGAACTTCCAGCGTCTCGCCGTGGTGAAACGCTTCGACCATCGGCGGCGCGGAGAGCGCCTTCACATATTCCTCCTCGCGCAACTCGGACAACCTGCTTGGTGGACGAGCTGGTAGTGGAACGGCAGGAGCCTGCGTCGTCAGCGTCGGCGACGGCGGCGGAAGTGGAACAGACTTGATTTCTGGTGGTTTCGGATTCCTGGCCTTCGCTTCTAGTTCCGCGATCGCAGCGCGTTCCTCGTTGGATGTCACGGTTGCTGCATCGTCGCTTCGAACTGCCTGGCTCGGATCCGGCGAGTCCGAATGCAGCGCAACGATCATCACGAACAGTGCTGTTGCGATTGCCACGCCGGCGACGACAACCAGAGTGCGAGTCAGTCGTGCGCCGCCTCCGCGTGGTTGGTGAACGCGCGGGCCGGTCGGTCCAATTGCCGTTGCGGTGGCCATGATTCACCTCGCCGCGCCGGTATACCGGATGGTGACGCGGTCCTGCTCCCGACCGACGCCCGAAACCAGCACCGCCTGGTCGAAGAGTTTGTCGACCACGTAGTAGTCGCCCCTGACGCGATAGTTCACCATCTCGCTTCCGTCGCCTGCGGCGACCAACAGGGCAGGAGCTTCGCTCGACTTTGTCGTCGCGGGCATCTGGATGTAGATGTGCGTGCCGTCGTCGAATGCTCGGACCGGCTTCCACGGCAGCTTTGGTCCAGAAACCGCGTACGAAAAATTGAGCGCGCCCGGATCGAGCGAAGCCAGAGAAGCGACCACTCCGTCCGGCTGCGATTGGGAATCGCGCGCCTTGGCGGCTGTGTGGTCGGCGTCCTGCATCGCTTGCTGGAGTTCCCCAGGATAATAGAAGGCAACTTCCTGTATTTCGCGTCCGGCGCGCGAGCGCAGCATCAGGTGGTAAATGTGCTTCGTGGTGTAGATCGTCAGATTGGTGCTGATGCCCGCCGCCGTGGGTTTGACTGCAAGGTGCGGAGTCGGGTCACGCGGATCGCCTGATGAAGCGGGCGTTACGAGCCAGCGTTCGCTGTCGCCGCTGGCGACGTCGGTGATCGTCTCGCCTGGCTCAAGCTGGATGTCGGTCGTTCGCAATGGAGCGCAGTCAACCCCAGGCTCTTGTCCTTCATCGTACGGGTAGAGTTCGCGTCGCGGCGTCTTATAGACCTGCCACGCGCCGTCCTGCTGATGTTGCTTGACCGCCTCCTGAACCTCTTTGGGCTGTTGTGCGAGCAGCTGAGCGCCAGAGAGCGGTGCAGGCTCCGGCTCGGGTGGTGGTACAGCCTTCGTGACCAGCGTCAGCGGCGGTGGTGGTGGCGCCTGCTTCGCTGAGCAGGCACCGAGCATCAGCGAGAGCGCGATGAAACCAAATTTGCCGATGAACTTCATCGCAACCGCCTCCTAACTTCGCTGCTCAGTCCAATTGAGCTGCGTGACATAGAAGCCGAGCGGATTCTCCAGGATCGAGGAGTCCGAGGTTTCGGAAATGATCAAGGTGTCGAGCGCCGCTTCCCAATGTGTCGTGGCGACAGGAGACCCGTCGAGGCCTGATGCTTCCTCGGTCCATCGCACCTGCCACGTCGCTTTTGACAGCGGCAGGATCGAATCGATCTGAACGCTCACAGATTGGTGCTGAGCGACCTTGAACGGATCATGTTCCAGTTCGTTCTCGTGGTAGTAGTTCTCGAGAAACTTGTAGGCCGGTCCGCGAGCGCGACTGTAAACCTGCCCGATGAGTTGGTGCTCGGCTGCCGGATCGGTGATCACCTCGCGAGCATTGCGGATGAAAGCCGCAAGCTCGTACCGCACCATCCGGTCAGTGCTGATCCGCGTGGTGTTCTCGGTGAGCGCGCTGGGCGCGCCGATCGCATAACCGAGCTTGTCGACTTCGACCACGTATGGAACGAACTTGCTTCGCGTGCTGATCCAGACCATCCCGAAAGCCAGCACCAGAGTGATCGCCATCATGCCGGCGGCGGTGATCTGCCAGTTGCGTTTGACGAGAACAAGATCAGCGTAACGCTCGTCCCATTCTTGCCGCGCTTTGAGATAGACGCTGCCGTCCATGTCGACGCCTCGCTAGCGATCGAACACGTGCTATCAAATCCGTGCTCGTCGTGTTGCGAGAGTGAGCAGGTTGCGTGCCATTTGTGGTCCCGAAGGATCGCATGGACGTATCTCGCCCAGCGCCTGAAATCGAATGACAGCGAGTGTCTGTTGAACGGCGTGATGAGCGAATCGAAACCCATGAGCGAGAACGCGCACAAAGCAGCTCAGCAAAGGCGTCGTCTTGCTTTTGATGTTTATTTTCTGGAGAAGGAATGTGGAGCGGTCCAAAAGGCTTAGGTTATCTCCGATGTCGCAGCAAATCATCGATTCTTCTCTCGTTGAGCGGGCAATTCTTGATACCGCACCTGAACGCGCTGACCGCCTGCACCAGATCTTGAAAGATTATCGTCCGCAGTTCGCTGTCGTTCCTGACTCCCTTGGTTTCGTACTCAAGACGAAGGGGAACCTGATTTCATTTAACGACAAGACCATGAAAACGCTGTGGATCCTCGCCCACGCTGCGTGGCGGATCTTTGAGTGCCACAGTCCCCATGTTTTGTTATCGATTCGCCGCGGGCGCTCGATCGCTGAGCTCATGGAAATAGACAGAAGAATAGAACCCGCACTCGCCAGCTTCGAGGAGTTGCTTTACATCGTCCAGAGCGCCGCGAAAGCAGGTTTGGCGAGCGAACTCGAGTGGCCTGATTATCTGCCCAGTCCATCTGCAGATCGTTCCACGATTCCTGTCAAACACCGTGCCACCTTTGATTTGGCTATCATGGCGACGGCCTATGTCTTCCTTCACGAAATTCAACATGTGATTTTCAACAAAGACCGAAATGCGCCAGCGGGAGGGCCAGCTTTGGAACTAGCGTGCGATGCATTTGCGCGGGACTTCCTCCTTGCCGAGGTGAGGAGTTATGCGAAGAAGGCACCGCGGCTGCCCATCTCGTTGAAACGGCTGACCTTGGCGATTGTTGCACGAATTCTGTTGGCGCGACCAGTTTGGTCGAAAAAGGTCGACCTCATTCTCATGAAGCGAGCGATGGCAGTTTCGCTGGGAGCATTTTTCGTTTACGAAATAACTGCAACTGCTGTCAGAGCCGGGAATCAAGACTATCCGCCGTTCGCCGATAGATTCGAGACTCTCATCGGGAAGGTGGACGCGAAAGAGAACAGCGATTTCTGGGTATTTGCCGCTACGCTGCTTTTTGCGGAACTAAGGCGCCTCAATCCCCGGCAATCAGTCCGAGGAAAAACCTACAGGGAAATCTGTATCGCCGCGATCGACGCGATCCGAGAGGCAACTCCAGAGATTGTAATCGCCAATCGTTGAGCCGGGAATGAGCAGACTTGCGCGTTTTTCATGAGTGGATCGAGCACAAACTTTCCCGGACGGTGCAGGGCGGTAACAGCGCAACATTCGAGCTGACAATTCGCGGCGCTTCGGCGGCGGCTCGCCGGTCTCGATCGAGACCGGATCCCGGATTGACGCTCAGAAGTTCAGAGTTGTTTTACCAAATCGAACAATTGTGCATGCAATCTTCGTCTGGCCGCGTTGGCCGCGATAATCTCCCAATCGAAATCAGCGAGTGTGATCAGGTTGGGTTGCCCGCCGCCAGCGTTCTGAATGTACTCCTCCAAATCTTTCCAGAACTGGCGCAGCTCATTCAGGTTTATGATCCCGCTATTTTGAAGTTCATCTCTGATTCTGTTGGCTTCGGTTTTGAGCTCGCCGTTAGTTTTCACAACGATAACCTTCCTAGTGGTGACACAGTGGTGACACAAAATGAAAATGGCCAAACACCGTCTCCGCTCATAGCCATAAGCACTTGATTTTATTAGCTTTCTTGGAGCCACCCGTCGGATTCGAACCGACGACCTGCTGATTACGAACCGTCTTTGCTGACATATTCTGATCTATCTACTGTAAGTCCTTAATTCCGTTGAGTTTATGTGAATAGAACAGCTGATTGACTATCAGCAGGGCGTACCCCACATATTTGCACTTTTCGCCTGCAGGTTTGCCGCAAGATCTGTGGCCGCCGGTCCACCTCAAGGACCTCGTCTGAATGCTCCGCCGGAACGTGTGAATGGAGCGGGCCAGGGTCCTGCTCCATTCACGGGATTCGACGGAGCATTTTTGCTGGCGCGCGGCGCGCTTATAGAGCCTCCACCCGCGCCGGTGTGGTCTTGTGCCAGGGCGTGCCTGCGACCCAGTCCCGATCCTCGCTGCGTGTCAGCTCGTTGGGTCCAACGCCAGCCGCGACTCTCCGGCCGTCTGCTGCAGGAAAGTCAAGGCCGAGTCCATTCGGCAAGGAGAGGTGGCCGCGCTGCATGCGGTCCGAGACATTCACCAATACCTCGACGCTGCCGCGCCGGGTTGTGAGCCTCGCGCGTTTTCCATCGGCAACACCGATGTTCTTGGCGTCCTCAGGGTTGATGTTTAGCGCGCCGCCGGCATCCTTCCTTCGCCAGTCAGGGTTGCGGATGATCGTGTTGGCGGTGAAAGAGCGCCGTTCACCGGCAGAGAGCATGAATGGGAACTCTGTCGTCGCAAGGGACGGCGTCGCCTTGGCAAGCTAGTCGAGTTCCGCGAACAGTTCGGGAATCGCCAACTGCACCTTATGGTTCGGTGTGCGCAACCGCTCGAAGCACTCATCCCAATTGTCGATTGCGAATACCACTCCGCTTTTGGCGGCCAGGATCGCATCAAACAACGCATCGCCGGCCTCACCCGGCTCGCCGGTGAATCCAGCGCGGGCCAGAGAAGCTCCTTGGGTTTGGGCTGCGCTTTGGCATAGCAGCCACACTCCCGCAGCTTCGGCCAATCCTTCCGGCAGCACGTCGCCTATCGCTCGATAGAGCAGAGCTGGCGCGAGCGCGATCACGCGAGGATTACTCATTGCGAGCTCGGTGAACTTGTGCCTGAAAGACTTGCGGCCTTCCTTCCAAGCGGCGCGCAACGCGGCAATCGGTTCAGTGGGCAACTCGCCGAGGGCTTCGAGAACTCGACAATGCAGTTCAGCTTCGGAGAACAGGCCAGGCAATGGCGCCATCAGCGGCCTCCGAACATGGAAGTAGTTCTCCGGGAACTCGAAATTGAAGAACGTGGCCTCAGCCTTCTCGAATTGGCTCGCGACAGGAAGCACGTAATGCGCGAGGCGAGCCGTCTCGGTGAAGGCGACGTCGATTACTACCAACAGCTCGAGCGAGGCGAGCGCCTCGCGCATGCGCGCGCCGTCTGCCACCGAGTGGGCGGGATTGCCGCTCTCAACCAGCATCGCGCGAAATCGCTTGGGATGATCGGTGAGGATCTCATCCGGAATGACATTACACGGCGTGAGACCTCCGATCAGACGTGAACCTGTCACGGGAGTGCCATTTTTTAATCTCGAGCCCTGTCGGTCACCCGACGATATTACCTCGGTTCCCGCTCCGCCCTCATGTCCGACCGTAAATGGCGCCATCATCGTCGGTATGTACGAGGATCCTTTCTTCCCGAAATTGCCGGTCAGCAGGATCAGCAGCTTGTGAAGATAGGACACGAGGGTGGAATGCCGGTTCATCTGCACCCCGAGATCCTCGAAAGAGGCCACACTCGCGGCCGACGCGATCCGCCTAGCCGCCTGGCGCACTAGTTCCTCGGGCACGCCACAAGCTTCGCAGTATTTCGCTATCGGCAGTTCGGCAAAGTGGGGCAGTACGTCGCCCAGTCCATTCGCATGCAGAGCCAGCCACTCGCCGGCAATGAGGTTTTCCTGCACCAATACGCCGAGCATCGCCGCCAGCAGCCACGCGTCTGTGCCGGATTTTACCTGAAGGTGGATATCGGCAAGTTCGGCGGTCTCGGTGCGGCGCGGGTCCACCACGATCAGGCAGCGGGCAGGGTCTTTGGCGATCGCTTTCAGCGTAACCCGCGCTTGCGGAATGCCGTGGGACATCCATGGGTTCTTGCCAAGAAAAAAGGCGACCTCGCAGTTATGGAAGTCGGCCCGCGTATAGAATCCAACCATCTTGGCCGCGACCCAGAACTCTCCGGTCTTCTCCTGGGAAAGTGCGTTCGCGCGATGTACGGAGCCGAGGGCTGCGCGGGTGGTGTTGCCGTAGATAGCGGGGAAATGGTTACCCTGGCCTCCCCCACCGTAATAAAAGATTGTGTCGCCGCCATACTCTTTGCGCACGGCGGAGAACCGAGCGGCCACCTCGGCGATCGCAATATCCCAGTCAATCTCTTCGAAGCTCCCGTCATCGCGCCGGCGTAGCGGCTTCGTCAGCCGATGGGGGCCGTTCTGATAGAAATCCAATCGATGGGCCTTCTCGCAGGCATAGCCCTTTGATGCGGGGTGCGCGTCGTCGCCACGCACCTTCACCAAGTGGCGGCCGTCTTTGCCGCCGAGTTGGACTTCGATGCCGCAGTTGCACTCGCACAGAATGCATGCCGTGGACTTCCAGTCCGAGTTGCCGGCACCGGATACCGGGAGATTAGCTGACATTACGACCTCCTTGAGCTTAGACTGGTTCCTTACTCTTGAGCGGTAACTGGTTGCCTATTGGCGAGAGCCTACTTCGATCGCGTGACTTCCCCTTCCACATCGCGCAGCCGGTCTTTCCCGAAGAAGATTTCGTCGCCAACATAGAAAGTTGGACAACCGAAGGTGCCGCGTTCCACCGACCGCTGCGTGTTGTGAAGGAGTTCGTCTTTGATCTCGCGCGTTTCAATCAGCTGGAACAGGCGATCGGCGTTCACTTCCATCTCCGCGAGCACGCCTCGAACGATCGAGAGATCGTCCATCTTCTTCGGATCCGCCCACATGCTTCGGTAGATCTCGTCCACGTAACGCTCGAACACACCCATGACGCGAGCGGCGATCGCACCACGCATGATCATTAGGGTGTTGACCAGAAAGTACGGATTGTTCTTGAAGCGAGTGATACCGTGGCGCCGGATGAACCGCTGCATCTCAAGCTGTTCGTATTCAGGTTTGTTGCGGATTCCCTTGAGACTCTCCGCGGGTGAGCGATTGTTCGTCAGCTTGAAAACCCCGCCGAGTAGAACCGGCACGTATTCGAATCTGGCGCCAATACGCTTCTCGATCTCCGGTATTACCAGATGACTCAGGTACGCGTTGGGGCTGCCGAAATCGAAATGAAATTCAACCTTCGTTATTGCGACCGTTGCGTTCCTTGCCTGCATTGCTGGACCTTTTGGATCTAACCGCCGATCTGGTACATCGACCGCTCGCGAGTTGAACGGCCGTTGAGCAGATGATGTCCCGTAGGTTTGAGTTCGACCGCACGGAGGAGAATTCGCGCCACTTCATCGAGAGCATTGCCCCGTGCTGAACGGAGCGCGCTACGCACGTCGAGTTCGTCATCATTGAGGAGGCAAAGATGAAACTTTCCGTCGGCGGTAAGCCGCATCCGGTTGCAGGTACCGCAATACGGTTCACTTACCAGGCTAATGAAGCCGTTGACACCGCGGCCGCCTGGTAGCCTGAAGTTACGCGCTTCGTCCGACGCACTCGCGCCCTCGAACTCGAACAGGGGCCCGAGCGCCGTCTCTATGCGTCGTCGCGTTTCGATGTTCGATACGTAGCGCTTCACTGAGAGAGTGGCGCATTCGCCGCCGCCAAGCGGCATCAGCTCGATGAACCGCACGTGCCAGTCGCGCGCCAACGTCAGCCGCGCAAGTTCGACCACGTCGGCCTCGTTGTATCCGGCCGTGACGACGGCGTTGATCTTGATCGGTGTCAGCCCCGCCGCCTCGCAGGCTTCGATGCCTTGCCAGATCTGGGCAAAGGTTGCCCCGCGCATTTGGCGGTCTACGGTGACAGGGTTGAGGCTGTCGAGATGGACGTTGACCCGTCTGAGGCCCGCGGCTTTGAGCGGGCCCGCCAGTTCACGCATCAGTATCGCGTTGGTCGTCAAGGCAAGATCGCCCACGCCGGGAACCCTTGCGATCCGCTCGACGATTTCGAGCAGGTCGAGACGCAGCGTCGGTTCGCCGCCGGTCAGGCGGAACTTTCTGAATCCGACGCTCACCGCCGCCCGCACCACCGCCTCGATTTCACTGGGTGTAAGCAGCTCGGCCTTAGGCAGGAAGCGAATTCCATTCAGGGGCATGCAGTAAATGCAGCGCAGATGGCAGTGGTCAATCACCGAGATAAGCAGGTAATCGATCTCGCGGTGGAAAAGGTCTCGCGGCATATTCCCGAGGGTGGCTTCTATCCTGGAAGCTTCTTTATCACTTCTATTTTGGAACCCACTGCCGAGTCAAGAGCGAATGCACGGTCAAGGTCGGACGAACCAGGCAGATTACGCGGGCAAACCCATCTGCTTGCGAAGACTTTTGTCGAACATCCGCTCGGGGACAAAACGACGAAGGACGCTCACCTGGCGGGCAACCTTGCCGCACGTGTATCGCCGGCGCGGCGATACGGCGGTTGCAGCCTCGATTAAGTTCTCGGCAATCACCTCAGGATCGTCAGCCGTCTTCATCGCATCGCGCATAAGTGCGTTTGCCCCTGCTCGCGCTGAGACGTATGCGTCTAGTGTCCGATCAGGAAGCGCCATATTCTGTTCGAAGGAAGTGCGAGTATACGCCGGCTCCAGCAGGCAGACCCGAATGCCGAAGCTCCGCACCTCGTGATCGAGCGACTCCGAATAGCCTTCGAGGGCGTGCTTCGTGGCCGAGTAGAGAGCCGAGAAGGGGGCAGGTATCAGGCCAAGGACCGAACTTATATTGATGATTCTCCCGGCTTTCTGATTTCGCATGGCCGGCAGGACAGCATTGGTCGCGCGGATCACTCCGAAAAGATTTACGTCGAACAACGCTTGCGCCTGGCTGACCGACGACTCTTCAGCTCCGCCAAGCAGGCCGATCCCGGCGTTGTTGACCAGAACGTCTATCCTGCCCGTCGTGTCGAGCACTTTTTCGACGGCCTTCTTCACCGAGGCATCGTCCGTCACATCGCAGGTGATCATCGCGATCCCCTCGCTGACACTTGCGACGGCTCGCCGGCTGGTGCCGAACACGCGGAATCCAGCTTGATGCAGAGCCTTTGCAGAGGCCTGCCCGATTCCCGTGGAAGCCCCGGTCACAATCGCCATTTTATCGCCCTGCTGCATGAGAAAGCCTCCACGGATCCGAATTGAAAGGAGTCACTTCCATTGTGGAAGTGGCCATAACTTACTTCTATTGTGGAAGCTACTATTCTGTCAAGAGTTATGAGCCGGCAGAGGGTCCCGTTGCAATCGCGTCAGTCGATAATGTCTCGTTCGCACCGGCGGTCCGACGCCGCGAACGATTCTCGATTCCGGCCGGAAGCTGATGCACAATCCGATTAAGTGTCAAACGCTCGATGTCTTCTGCGGTGTATCCTAATTCGCTCAGGATAGACTCGTTGTCAGCGCCCAGTATCGGCCGCCAACTTGAGGATCGTAGAAGGCGTCACGTAAAAGCGCGCGGCCGAGCCGGGTCTACCAGTTGGATTGGAGCCACAAGGTCGTGATCAAACGGGGCCCTGGCTTGCGGCCGGGTCTTAGCCAGGGATGAGACCAGAGATGCGATAGCTTTCAACGATCTTGTCGAATGCGGAGATGTCGGCTCGACTTCTGGCCGTCAGTTGGGCGCCGCCAATGGCGGCGTAGATGGCGAGTGCCCGCTCCTCCGCGATCACGGTATCGCTAAGGGCGCCCAGCGAAGACAGAACCTTCGCCAACCAAGCCACGTTGACATCGGCGAATGCTCTCACTTCGACCTTCACGGCTTCGGGCAGGGCGTCATATTCGGCGGCCATGATTCCGCATAAGCACATGCGATTGTTGTTCTCCAGCGCGATACGGAAGAAGTCGGTATATTTCCGCAGGCAGGTCGCAGGGTCACGCGATTCCGCCAACAACCCTTCGAGGGCGGCGCGTGCGTCCTCGGTGTACCGTCGCGCAAGCGCCGCACCCAGATCTCCCTTGGTTGGGAAGTGATAGTGGATGCTGGCGCTGCGTATGCCGACCTCCTTCGCCAACTCGCGGAAGCTCAGGCGATTATAGCCATCAGCCTGCACGGTCGACCGTGCGGCAGCCATAATCATCTCGCGCTTAGCCGATGCCAATCTCGACCTCCATCTTAATCTACCGATAGATAGCCGTTGACGGTAGGGGCAAAAACAGTTAGTCCTGAATCTATCTACCAGTCGGTAGGGAGGAACATATGAAGATTTACGACCGCGAAGCAGGGCCCCATCCGGCGCGCGTTCGCATCGTGCTCGCGGAGAAGGGACTTGAGGATCAGATCGAGTTCGTGAGCGTCGACCTAATCGGCGCGGAACAAAAGCAGAGTACCTTCCTCGCGATGAATCCCATCGGCAAGGTTCCCGTACTGGAGCTTAATGATGGAACAATCATCTCCGAATGCACCGCCATCACCGAATATTTCGACAATCTCGATGGCAATCCAACGCTGACCGGTAAGACGCCGCGCGAAAAAGCCCTCATCCACATGATGCAGCGTCGCGCGGAGATGATGCTGATCGATGCCGTCGACGACTATTTCCACTATGGGACACCCGGTCTCGGCCCTGCGTTGCGGCCGTGGCGCATGCCGGACTGGAGCGGCGCCAAGGAGTGGGGACAGCGCCGAGGCGCTTATGCGGTACAGAGCATGGCGTATTTCAACGATGTCCTCGCGAAGCAGCCTTTCCTTGCAGGCGATGCCTTTTCTATGCCCGACATTACCTTGTTCGCCGGTCTCCTGTTCGCTCAATTGGCCGGCCTGCCGATCGCCCCGGAGCTCGCTGCGCTCGCGGCTTGGCGCAGTAAAGTTTCCGACATTCCTTGCGTGAAGAACCGAAGCGGTCAGGTGCCCTTGCCGAAAGATCTCGCACGCCTTGGCGGTTGACGGAAGTCTCTGCGCCGACCCGACATATCCGAGCTGGGACGGTGACAAGTACCTTGCTGAATTGGGCTGGAGTTTTAGTTGAGGCTCACTCCGGCACTGTCCACCGCCTGTGTGTCGTACGCCCGGTTCCACGGACACTGTCTGTTAGTAAAACATTAGATTCCTCGGGCTGTAGATTGATAGGCGGTTGACGCGATGATAGGTGGTCGTACGGTGGAGTACTCGAAAAATATGCCGTCACGTCAATTGCATCTGGGGGCTTTCATGCGGCCCGTCAGTATTCATACGGCTGCCTGGCGTTATCCGGGCGCCTGGCCGGACGCGAATTTTAACCACTCCCATTTGCGACGCTTCGCGCAGACCCTCGAACGCGGCAAGTTTGACGGGTTTTTCATGGCCGATCATCTGGCCGTGCTCAACATGCCGCTCGAGGCGTTGAAGCGCAGCGCGACGGTCACATCGTTTGATCCATTTATCTTGTTGCCGGCGTTGGCCGCGGTCACCGAGCATATCGGCCTGATGGCGACCGCCTCGACCACCTACAACGAGCCCTTTCACATCGCGCGGAAGTTCGCGTCGCTCGACCATTTGAGTAACGGCCGGGCTGCCTGGAACGTCGTGACCTCGGGCAATCCGGACGAGGCGAGGATGAACTTCGGGCTCGAAGAACACGTTGAGCACGCTACACGCTATCGGCGCGCCCGAGAGTTTATCGATGTAGTTACCGGTTTGTGGGACAGTTGGGCCGACGACGCCTTCATTCGCGATCAGGAGTCCGGGACCTATTTTGATCCGAAAAGGCTGCATGTGCTGAATCATGAAGGCGAGTTTTTCAAGGTACGCGGGCCGCTCAACGTTGCGCGACCGATTCAGGGATGGCCCGTGATCGTGCAAGCGGGCGCATCGGATGCTGGTCGTCAGCTGGCGGCCGAGACTGCCGAGGTTATTTTCGGCGCGGGCGGACCGATGGCTGACTCACGCAGCTTTTACGCCGACGTGAAGGGGCGGATGGTGAGTATCGGGCGGAATCCCGATCATGTCAAAATCCTGCCAGGTGCATTTGTCGTGGTTGGCGATACGGTGGCTGAGGCGCGGGAGAAGCGCGCGCGGCTCGATTCGCTGGTTCATTACGACAGTGCGATCGCCTCGCTTTCGATAATGCTCGGCCACGATGCGTCCGGCTTCGACCCTGAGGGGCCTCTGCCGCCGATCCCGGAAAGTAACGCGAGCAAGAGCGGACGCGAGCGCATGATCGAGCTGGCTCGGCGTGAAAATCTGACGGTGCGTCAGCTCGCGCAACGGGTCGGAGGTTTCGCCGGTCTGGCCTTCGTCGGGACGCCCGGGACGATCGCGGATCAGATGGAAGAGTGGCTCCTCACCGAGGCGTGCGACGGCTTCAATATCATGTTCCCGTACCTGCCCGGTGGGCTCGATGATTTCGTCGACCAAGTGATTCCCGAATTGCAACGCCGCGGACTGTTTCGGACTGAATACGAAGGCAGGACGCTGCGCGAGAATCTTGGGCTGCCGTGGCCGAAGAATCGATTCTTCGAAGGGCGCGATCTTCAGATGCACAGCTCTGGTTGACGCGATGAAGTTACTCGCCATCCTGGGAAGCGTGACGCCGCCTGGCCGGCTGCTGTCGGCGACGCGAACGATGCTGGAAGATGCGGGCAGCTTGCACGCTGGACTCGAGACCGAACTGACTAATTTGGCTGATAAGCGGATCGCTTTCGCCGATGGGCGACCGCCGGAGCAACTCGGCGACGATACCGCATCGGTGATCCAGAGCGCGCGGAGCGCCGACGGAGTGATTATCGCGAGCCCGGTTTATCGAGGGTCGCTTACCGGCTCGCTGAAAAACCTCCTCGACCATCTACCGGTCGAAGCGCTGGCGGCCAAGCCGGTCGGGATCATCGCGATGGGGGCGACGGACCATCACTTTCTGGGTGTCGATTGGCATCTGCGCGATATCCTTGCGTGGTTCGGAGCGCTCGTGGTGCCGTCGAGCGTGTACCTCACTCCGGCGGATTTTGCGGAAGGCAAGCTGACTGCAGTGGCCCAACAGAATCTCGCGGCTCTTGCCGATGCTGTCCTCAAGCTGACTGCGGTGGTGCCGGGTCCCGGCAAATTCCTCGGCCCGGCGCCACTGGCCGCTAGGCCCCGCTAGATATTGGGACCGCTCGCCGCTCGCCGCCGCTAGATATTGCGACAATGATCCGTGGCTGGGTCAGATTCTCACCCGCAGAGTGAAGTCTGCAGTAGCAGTAGCGGATGTTTTCCAATCGCTTCGCGTCGATCCTTCGACACGGCCCGCGAGGTCCTTCGTCGCCAATGCTCCTTAAAATCTCTTCTCGGGTGGCGCCCGCTCGCAAATTGGCGTGAATGTGACGACGGGTGCCTTCGGGGTTGAGGTTGGTGCAGGCTGCGTTAAGCGCAACGCCGATCAATTCGACCGTCGTGCAAGGCAGCACATTGGAAGTCGAGGGTAGAGCAACTTCCGGGCTTGACACTTCCACTCGCACCGGCGCGTGACCACTCTGTTAAAGACGACGAAGGGCTGCTTTCTCCTCGCGACAGGCGGTCACCATTTCTCGACCCACGGTCGTAGCACGACCTCGAATGCCCAGGTCGAGCGATGCTGACGATGGAGCTGCAGATAGATCTCCGCGATGCGGTTCGGGTCGGCCATGTTATCGTCGACACTTGTTCCCGCCAGTCGATGCGCGCGGGTACCGTCTTCCTGCGTCCAGCCAATCGCGGCGTCGATCGGCACATTTGCGACATGGATACCCTGTGGCATCAGTTCCCTTGCCATGCTCTGTGCGAGTCCGGATTTGGCATGACACGCCATCGCGAAGGCGCCGCTCAAGGCGAAGCCTTTGAGGGCCGCGCTGGCATTGGTGAAGATGATCGTTCCCTTCACGCCGTTGGCGTTGGGCTTATTTTCCCGCATGAGTCGAGCGGCCTGCTGACCTACCAAAAACGCGCTGAACGCGGAGTTCCGAACGGTGTCGAGCGCCATAACTGGGTCAGCTTCGGTAATCCCTTTGCGAAAGATGCCTTCAACCCGGCCGTCAATGTTGTGCACGGCCAGCGTAGGAGTCCCAAGGTCGCGAACCACACTTTGGAAGAGCAACGCGACCGCTGCCGGCTCGGCCGCATCACACGCGTATCGCCGCACGCCGTGCGTTTTCTCCAGATTCAGCAGAACCGATTTGTCCGGATTCCTAGCTGCGATGGCGACCCGCATGCCGTTGGTCGCGAACAGTCTGGCGCAACTTGAACTGATGCCGGGGCCACCCCCAACGATGAGTGCGATATCTTGCCCGGAAGGTTGAGTGGTGCGTTCGTCGGATTGAGTCATGTTGCGTGCTCCTATCTCTTCAAGGACGTAAATCAGAGGCAGGTTCGATCGGAGTTGCTCAGTGATTCCACCATGGACGATCGGAGAACGCCCGCAGGTCGATCTCGAAGGTCCAGGTGGATCGATGTTGTTGCGCGAGGTGGAGGTAAGTTTCCGCGATCTGCGTCGGAAGCATCAGTCCATCGTGTTCGTTGCCTCGGGTTTCTCTCAGCTGCTGGAACTTTTCCGGCCCGAGCATTTTTCCCAAAGTGTCGGGCGCATCCACGGCGCCGTCGATCACGATATGCACGACGTGGATTCCCTTCGATGCGAACTCCGCGTTGAGTGTCTGGCAGAGCATTCGTCGCCCCCCCATCGCAGCCGCATGCGAATGTTGACCGCCATTCCCGCGCATCGCCGCGGTCGCCGAGGTCACGAGGATTGTTCCTTTGCCGCGCGCTTCCATCAGCGGGCACATGGCCGATGCGAGGCGAAACAGGCCGAACGTCCCCAGACGCCAGCCGGTTTCAAACCCTTTGAGCGATGTATCCTTCAACGCCCGATCACCAATCTGGGCGCCCAAGTTGTAAACGACGACTTCGATCGGACCGATGTCGCCTTCGATGGCGGCAACTTTATCTTCGATAGAGCCTGCTTCGATCGCATTGAGGAGAAATCCGGTTGCGGAACCTCCGTCGTTTTTGATCTGCTCTACCATCCTATTCAATCCGTCCAAGTCGCTGCGGCGACACAGACAAGCATGATAGCCCTCTCGCGCAAAGCGCCGAGCGACATTTCCACCGATACCCGCACCGGCGCCTATCACCAGACAAACAGGCTTCATATTCCATCTATCCTCCAATCAAGCGGAATCCTCGATTGACTCAGGTATTGGCAAGTGGACATCAATATCGCTAGCGACCCTGAAAGATCACCTTGTTGCGAAACTGGCGAGGCCCATGTTCGATCAGGCCATCGACACCAGCGCGCATGTCAGCGGTTTCAAATAGCGCGGGGGCGATCTCATCGACCAGAGTGTCAGCCGCACGGGTGCCTCTCTCCAAAAATGCTCGTACAATCCTCTTGCCTGCTGCGAAGGCGAGGGTCGCGCCACTGGCGAGGCGCTCCGCGAAGGCTCGTGTCTCCGCCTCAAAATTTTCGTCGGGAACAACCTTGTTCACGATGTTCCATCGTTCGAACGTCGCGGCGTCGTATTGATCGGCCGTATAAATAATTTCGCGTGCGCGACTTGGGCCGGCCCGCTCAGCCAGACGTTGAACGCCACCCAGCAACGTGGTCGTTCCAATCGATGCCTCGACCTGCCCGAAGCGGGCCGAAGAAGCGGCCCATATCAGATCGCATGCCAGCGCGAGTTCCAGTCCCGCCGCCATGCAAGCCCCCCGCACGGCAGCGATCGTTGGAAAAGGCAATTCTTCAAGGTCGGCGATCGTTTGCAGATGGCTGGTGAAGCGCTCGCGCGCTTCCTTCGCGGTCTTACCCTTGAAAATCGCAACATCAGCGCCGCCAGAGAAGTTTTTACTTTCGGCACGCACGAGCAGCGCTCTCAGCGGATGCTGCCGGGCCTGGTTCACAGCCGTTCGAAGGTCTTCGATTAGTTCCTGGTCGAACAGATTTAGCGGTGGATTGGCCAAAGTAATTAGGCCGAGAGCATCCGACGTTTCGAAACGCACCTTACCCATCATTAGTCTCCGATGAT